>DWZN01000172.1 GCA_019117545.1 Candidatus Brevibacterium intestinavium | reverse complement strand
ATCTCGAGTTTCTGGGCCGTGGTGAAATGCCCGCGGCTCGAGGAACGGGACGGAACTTCAAAAGACATAACAGACTTCTCTCCCCGCCAATATTGTCAGATAACTGTCACAAGACAGCCTGACACAGAGGGCGCGCACAGTGGCCTCGGCACAGCGCCGTTGTCTCGAGGTGGACTTCAGGTGCTGACGAATCTGATGACGCCGCCGATCATCGCTGCCAGGAGTGCTGCGGCGGGGATCGTCAGCAGCCACACGCCGAACATCGGCAGGAAGTAGCGGGCCCGGGCATGGCCCTTGCGACCGGAGTACTGGGTGCCGAGGATCGCGGAACCCAGAACGAAGGTCAGCGACACCGGCACCCGCATGATCAGCGCTGCGATGTACATGAGGATCGAGGCGGCCCCATCGGCGACTGCGGACTTGAGCGGGTCGAGTCTGACCATCCGCACGGACAGGGTCCGGACCACGCGCCAGCCGCTCAGCCCGGTGCCCAGAGCCAGGGCGGCGGCGATGAGGATGCGCACGGGCCAGGACACTTCGACGACGGACAGGCCGTCGTGCGGGGTGGCCTCGACGGCGAGGATGCCGACCATGACCAGTGCTGCGATCTTCTGGGCGTCCTGGACCCCGTGGACCAGGGACAGGGAGGCCGTGAGCACCGAGTCGACCATCCTCGCGCCTCTGAACAGCGGTTTCGGCGGTGCCGAGGCCAGGAGTTTCGACAGCAGGGCCGTCAGCGCCCAGGACAGGATGAACCCGAGGATCGGAGACAGCAGCAGGGGCCACACCACGGAGTTCATCGCCTCGTCGGTGTTGACCGAGAACCCGAACACGATGCCGGCACCCAGCAGACCGCCGATGAGGCAGTGCGTCGAGGACACCGGCAAGGCCAGAAGATACGTGAACAGGCTCCACACGGTCGCCGCCGCGAAGGCGATGAGCAGGCTGGTGAGGATCACCTCGGCGCTGCCGGTGAAGATGACGATCTGGTTGGCCACGACGAACGCGATGCCCTCTCCGAGCAGCGCGCCGATGAAGTTGAAGACCACGGCCAGGCTGAGCGCCCATCCCGGTTTGAGCGCGCGGCCGACGACGGCGTTGCCGATCGTGAGTGCGGCGTCATGGAATCCGTTCGAGCCGGCGAAGATCACCGCCGCGACGATGACTCCGACCAACAGAAGCTCCACGGACTACGACTCCTTGATCGCGATGGCGGCCACGACCTTGCCGAGTTCGGTGAAACCGTGGGCCGCCCGCACGAACGCCTGCCCGAGCTGGGTTACCGCGGCCATATACGTCAGCCCGCGTTTGGAGTTCGGCACCGCGTCCGTCATCCGCCACTGCAGGGTCTCGACCTGATAGGTCAGCCGGTTGATCGCGTCGACGAAGTCCCACTGATCGAGTTTGCTCGGCAGCCGGGTGATCATCCGTGAGGTGTGGTCCGTCTGGTTCGACAGCACCGCCAGAGTCTCAGGCACACCGGAGGGCAGCGGTTCGAAGGCTTCCGAGGCGAGGACGAATCCGACACCGTGGAGGCGGTGGCAGATATCGCGCATGTGGTGGCTGAGCAGGTACAGGTCGTTGCGGTCGAAGGGGGTGATGTAGTTCTCGCGCAGCGCCCGCAGCATCGCGCCCATGTCCTCGTCGGCACGATCGCCGATCTCACGGAGACGATCGGCGACTTCGCGGCGTCGGCTGACTTCGATTCCGGAGAGTTCGGCGAGCACCAGGTTGCACTGCCGCATCTGAGAGACGAGATCGGACAGCCGTTCGTAGAACACACTGTCCTGCGGTACCCGCTTGAGCCGCATGCGCTCCTCCTGCCCGGGGCCCGGACGAGCCGGACGAATGTGCATGGTGCCTGGGTGGTATGAGCCGGACACTGGACCGAGAGCGCCTCTCGGCGGAAGGCCGCTCGAAGCGGCTGAATTTGGAGCCCGGGGCTTCAGCGATCCAGCGTCCGGTGGCCCGAAGGCCACCCCCTACGATACTCGCTCATGCCCATGAGTCCACCGCCGAGGCGGCTCTTCCTCCGTTGAAAATCTCACAGTCGCGTACGGAATGAGTCGGCTGGGCCGGGGCTTGGAACCGTGCCGCGGCACGCGTGCGTCCGCGGCTGAACGCCTGCCCTGCCGCGGCGGGCGCGAGTCTTCGTCGGTCCGGCTCTCAGTCGAGGCCGCCTCGGCGATGGGCGACGGCGGCGTCGGAGAGGTCCTGGGACAGCTGGCGCAAGCGGGTCCTCGTGTCGGCGGCTTCGGTGCCTTCGGCGCAGATGCCGACGAAGGCGGCAGCGCGCAGCAGGGCGATGACGACATCGCCGCGGAAGGCGCCGGTGAGGATCTCGTCGATCGCGCGGGCCACCTCGTCGGGTCCGGCCGGGAGTTCGACTCCGGCGAGGATCTCTTCGTACCCGATGCCGTCGGTGACCCGGCGCTGGCCGGTGGCGAACATCTCGGCGACTTCCCGCGGGGCGGTCTTGATCCATTGGCGCAGCGCGTAGAGGCGCCAGAGAGCCCCAGGTGCGGAGACGGCGGGAGCGGCCGACCACATTTCGGCGATGACCTCGAGGCCGATGTCGTCAGCGAGCTCGACGAAACGCCTGGTCGCGGCCTCGTCACGGTTGCCGTCGGCGTCGCCGAGCAGCAGCGCCGCGGTCGCGTGCGAGGTCTCCGAACGGGCGACGGGGTCTTCGACGGAGCCGACGGAATCGAAGTCGGCCAGGGGTACGGGGCGGTGGAAAGGTCGCTGTGTCATGGTCAGGGCAGTCTAGTCCGTGTGCCCTCCCGGACACTAGGACGCAGGGCACACAGCCGGGGTGGTGACGCGCGATGCGAGCCCAGACGGATCCCGCCGCACGACAGCGTCTCCGCCTGGCGGCATGCGCTTTCGTCCGACGGCCAGGATTCACATGACGGACGCACAGAGGCGCCGACTAAACTGAGGGTCGATTCGTGCCTGTGACCGACAGAGGCGAGTGACCGATACGAGGAGGAACTCTCGTGGCAAAATCATCCGTGGCGAAGAAGAGCCTCGACAAGGCGGCGAAGCTCGCGGTCAATGACGATGGCACTCTTCACCCTCACGCGCAATCGCTGCTGTCTCGGCTTCTGTCGGTGCAGCGGCCCGTCGCCCTGGCCTATGTGCGCAGTCTGCGCCGCAAGCACCCGGAGGCGACTCCCGAAGAGCTCATCGTGATCATTCGTCGGCACTATCTGACGCTGACGACCTCGGGAGGCGCCGCGGTCGGTGCGACCGCCGCCGTCCCGGGACTGGGCACGACCGCCGCCGTCGGGGTGGCCAGCGCCGAGACCGCCGGGTTCCTCGAGAGCACGGCACTGTTCGCGCAAGCGGTCTCCGAGATCCACGGACTGCCCGTCCAGGACGCCAAACGGGCGAATGCCTTGGTGCTCGGACTGATGCTGGGCAAGGACGGCAAGAATCTCGTCCAGCGCTTCAGCAAGAAGAACGGCGGCGTGGACTCCATGCTCGGCAGCTGGGGTGCGACCGTGACCAAGCAGCTGCCCTCTCCGCTGGTCGATCTGCTGGTGCGCAAGCTGCGCAAGACCTTCATCCGCAAGTTCACCGCCCGCGCCGGAGGATCGCTGGTCGGCCGGCTGCTGCCCTTCGGCATCGGTGCGGTCGTCGGCGCCGTGGTGAACTCGCAGATGGCACGGCAGGTATCGGGAGAATCGAAGGAGGCCTTCGGCGCCGCTCCTACGATCTTCCCCATCGAGACGGACCCGGAATACGTCGCACCGAAGAAGGACCGCAGGCTGCTGGCGACTCTGAAGAACGTCTCCGCGCTCGTCGGGAAACTGCGCAAGAACAGGGCCATCGAGTCCACCGTCGTCGAACCGACCGACGACGAGGACCTCGAGTCCCCGGTCGGCCTTCCGCGCACCTACACCGGTGACGAACGGCACGAGCTCGGGAAGTGAGGACAGCCGCTCCGAGCGGTGCCGCCGGCACGGAGGACTGGTTTGAGTAATGCGGTCGCGTGGCTCTACTATTAATTTGTCTCCACCATGTATCCACAGGTTCTCCCCTGAGATTGTGATGGGGCGGGGCCTCTAGCTCAGTTGGCAGAGCAGCGGACTTTTAATCCGCGGGTCGTGGGTTCGATCCCCACGGGGCCCACACTATTCTCGATCCCAGGTTGTGGTCACTGCGCCGAGAATTATCCGTAGTTTTGCCGAGTTCTCCTCGGCGGAGTGACCACACTCCGAGCGCTGAGGCGCTGCCAGACGCCGAGGTGATGCTGAGCTCGGACCCCGATCCGTTCAGACTTGGCCGAGATCCTAGGAACTCATCAACAGAACGAGCCAGCCAGGTCAGCGATCTCGAACATTGCGCCCCGCGCCCGTTCCTCCCGAGAGGGCCGGTGAGCCTCGGTTATACTATCGGCGTGGAGTATGTGTCCATGGAACCCAGGTCTCCGCTGAATGGCCTGATTTATGACCTTTACTATCTTGACGGTTCCCCACCATATTCTCGATTGATTCTGCCGGCGGCACCCTCTCCTCTGATCATCGTCAACCTCGGTGCGCCGTTCCTCATCCGCGCAGGCACCCGCGCAGAGACAATGGAGCACGTTGACGGTTGCGCGGTCACCGTTCCCACCCGTGCCTGGGAGTTCAGCTATCCCAACCCAACCCGGACCGTGGGTGTCCATTTCAGACCGTGGGGACTTGCCCCGTTCCTTCCGATGCCCACCTCCGACCTCTGTGACCGTCCAGCGACATTAGAGCAGATCTGGAGCCGTCAAGCGGTTGCTGAGCTGCGGTACCGACTGACCTTGGCGGAAACACCGCACAAGATGCTGAAATCGCTCGAGGACGAGCTGATGCGACAGCTGCGGGTGATCGATGGCCTCGAGCTGGTCCGCCAGGTGAGCACCGCGCTCGCCGAGACAGGCGGGAGAATGCCGATAAACGACATCAACGCGGCAGCCCGCGCCAGCAGCACGTATTTGGCGAAGCGGTTCAAGGCCGTAGTCGGTGTCACGCCGAAACGGCTGGCTCGCAGCTGCCGCTTCACCTCCACTGTGTTGGCGATCGACGTCGCTGCATCGATCGAGTGGAGCCGGATAGCGGCTGACGCGGGCTATTTCGACCAAGCTCACTTCGTCCGTGAGTTCCGCGAGTTCACCGGGCTCACGCCTACCCGGTACGTCGAAGTCCGACGACAGTTCACACGGGAGTATCCCGAACACATCCTAGGAGGTTGGCCGCTTCCAGCCGATTGATTTTGTACAAGAGTCCCGCCCCACGGCGTACAAGACTTGGAAGCCTACACAGTGGAGTTCTGTACCGAGGAGGATCCCGTGGGAAAAGTGGTCATGAACGCATCAGCATCTGTGGATGGTTTCATCGCGGATGAGAATGACGATCCCGGTCCGATTTTCGAATGGTTGGTCTGCGGCGATGTACCGCTCGACGATGATGGCGTTATGCATGTGTCGCAGGCATCATTCGACTATGTCCGTCCGTACTGGGACCAGATCGGAGTGACGATCGCAGGCCGCCATGTCTTCGATCTGACTAAGGGATGGGACGGGACACCACCGAGCGGAGTCGAACATGCGGTGATTGTGACGCACCGGCGCGAGCCTGAAGGCTGGCCGCCGGAAACAGCGTTTCATTTTGTCGACGGCATCGAGTCGGCCATGAAGAAGGCACGAGAGTTGGCAGGTGACCGCATTATCGAGGTCGCAGCGGGCGACGTCGGTGGACAGGCACTAGCTGCAGGACTGGTCGATGAGGTGCGCATAGACGTAGCTCCTGTAGTAGTCGGATCCGGGAAACGCTATTTCGGACACGTCGACGCCAAGCATCTTCTGGACGACCCAGACGAGGTAGTCCAGGGCCATCGAGTGCTTCATCTTCGATATCAGGTGCGCCGTTGACTGATTTACATGTCGAGGAGATCGGGAGACAAACAGCGATACGCACTCGCGCCCAACGCTTTTGGTTGGCAGCGGGACATGACGCGAACGGAAGCATCACGTTCTACTTCGCTGGCAATGGATCTCTCGCAGCGCGAGGAAACTGAACCTAAACACGCCCAGAGACCAGAGACTGGCCATGCTTCCCTGACAAGTTCGAACGTTGAATGCCGGCTCCCACGGAGTATGACGTACTCTGCTGTATGTCGGGTTGCATCTTCCTCGCAAGGCCAGCAGAGCAGTTCGGACTGGCCACGAAACAACGCGCACGACAGACATGCAGATGACGCTCTGATCTCGCACGAAGAACCGGCCCCGAAGGAGCAAGGCACATGCTGGAGACGCCCGAGGCAGTCGTCCACGGCTGGGAAGACGCCTGGAACCGGGCGGACGCCGATGCCCTGGCCGATCTGTTCGCCGAGGATGCCGAGTTCGTCAATGTCGTCGGACTCTGGTGGCACGATCGGGCGAACATCCGCGAGGCTCACGCCTTCGGCTTCGCCCGCATCTTCCCCGGCTCGCGCATTACGATGAATGAGCCCCGGGTGCGTCTCTTCGGCACCGATGCGGCCGTCGTCCAGAGCAGGTGGCACCTCGTCGGACAGGTGACGCCCGACGGTGAACCGGCCGGCGAACGCGAGGGGATCTTCACCTTCGTCCTCGAGCGCCGCCTCGGCGGGTGGATCACCGTCGCTGCCCAGAACACCGACGTCGAACCGGGCGCGCAGACGCACCTCAACGAGCCCACGGGGCGCAGCAGCGTCCACTACCGGAAGCGGGAAGCTCACTTGTCGACATCGAAGAGAAGGGAATGAACGATGGCACTCCATCCGACGCTCGCGGCGGTCGCCGGTCTCATCGGCACTTGGCGCGGTGAGGGCCAGGGCGAATACCCCACGATCGAGCCGTTCTCATACACCGAAGAGGTGACGTTCACGGACGTGGGCAAGCCGTTCCTCCACTACGTCCAGAGGACCTGGTCGCCAGCCGAGGCCCCTATGCACACCGAGACCGGTTTTCTGCGCATGGCGGACGCGGCGGCGGTGGAGTTCGTCCTCGCTCAGCCCACCGGGCAGACCGAACTGGCCGAAGGACCGCTGACGATCACCGACGACGGATTCACTTCTCGACTGGAGTCTCGCGTGGTGAACTCGGCAACGGCCAAGCACGTCGAGACGACGGTGCGGAGGATCGAGCTGTCCGGCGATGTCCTCACGACGAGCTTCGCAATGGCCGCCGTCGGTGTCCCGCTGACCCACCACCTTTCATCTCAGATGCACAGGATCAGCTGATCGGACCCGGACCGGTCGGTTCGGACCCCACCTCGGGAGATCAGGCCTCCGGTTCGGTGCGGCCGATGCGCACACGCCAGCGCTCAGGCCCCTCTTCGAGCGCCTCCCAGGTGAACCTGCCGGTCTGCTCGGCGGCGAACTGATAGTACAGCGGTTTGGGATCGTGATCGTTGACGAGCACGAATGCATCGCCGACGGCGAGCCCGTGATAGGTCTCGAAGATCAGTTCGTGGCGACGGGCGGGAATGTCGGCGCGCACATCGAGTTCGATGTCTTCGGCCATGGCGGGTCCTCCTTCATCAGGCGAGGGCAGGTCCCCTCGCATTATTTTTCACGGTATCACTCCGTGTTTATTGTGCCAGCCGCCTCGACCAGCACGGCCGTCGACTACTGCCCCACCGCTGATGCCCACGGCGACTACCACCGGCCGCAGCCGTGCTGTCGGTCGGCTCCGCATCCGGCGGTCACATAGAATCGCCATCATGAGTTCACCCGCCGCCACCCTGCGAAACGGCATACTGCTGCCGCCGGCGTCGACGAGTCGACGGTGGTGGGCGAGGATCCTCGATGCATTCTTCGTCCTTGTATTCACCGGGTTCATCATCGGGCTCGCCTTCGCCCTCTACGGGGCCGACGCCATCTCGATCGATGCGGCGGCGCGCGTGGCGCTCATCACCTATCCGCTGATGGTCCTCCTCTTCGGCGCCCTCTACGGCTGCACGGTCTCTCCCGGCCAAGCACTGTGCGGAGTCGTGTCCCTGCAGACCGCTCATGGCAGACGCGTCGGGTTTTGGCGGGGCATGGGACGCTATCTCGCCATCGGTTTCTTCCCGATCGCGCTCCTGCTGCTCGTATGGATCTTCCTCGATGCGCCGGCGAGCGACTCTGCCCCGATCCGCGTCTACCGCCGGACACCTCAAGCCGCATAGCCTGCCGATACGCTTGACGCAGGCGGGAAGGTCGCGAGTGCCTTCTCAGTTCTCGGGCCGCCCATAGGATTCGAGGAGACGCAGCCACACCTCGCTCATCGTCGGATACGCGGGCACGGCGTGCCAGAGGCGATCGACCGGCACCTCGCCGACGATGGCGATCGTGGCGGATTGGAGCATCTCCGCGACGTCCTGGCCGACGAAAGTCGCGCCGAGGATCACCCGGCGCTCGTCATCGATGACGAGTTTCGCCTTCCCGCTGTACCCATCGGCGTGCAGTGCGGCTCCGGCGATCGTTCCCAGGTCGATGTCGACGGCGGTGACGTCGATTCCCTCATCGCGCGCAGCGGCTTCGGTCAGACCGACGCTGGCCACCTCGGGGTCGGTGAAGACCACGTGGGGCACCGCTCGGTGATCGGCTGTCGCGGCATGCCGTCCCCATGGCCCGGCCTCGACCGGCATTCCCCGCACACGCGCGGCAATCGCCTCTCCGGCGGCCCGTGCCTGATATTTCCCCTGATGGGTCAGCAGCGCTCGACCGTTGGCATCGCCGACGGCGTAGAGCCAGTCGGTTCCGTCGACGCGCATCGTCTCATCCACGCTCAGCCGGTCCGTGAGACCGACCTCCGCCAGTCCCAGCCCCGAGGTGTTCGGCCGTCGACCGGTCGCCGCGAGGATCTCGTCGGCCTCGAGGACGCTGCCATCGTCGAGACTCGCCCGGACGATGCCCTGCTCATCGCGGTCGATGCGATTCGGCGACACTCCCAGTCGGACGTCGACTCCCGCCTCGACGAGCCCGCGCTCGAGCAGTTCTCCGACGAGGGGCTCTTCCCGCCCCAGCAGTCCGCTGCGGGCGATGAGCACGACGTTCGAGCCGAGGCTCACATAGGCAGAGGCCATTTCGACGCCGGCGACTCCTCCGCCGATGATGATCAGCCGCGGCGGGATCTCGTCGGCCGATGTCGCTTCGCGTGTGCCCCACGCTCCGACGTCTGCGAGACCGGGGATCGGCGGCAGATTCGGGACGGATCCGGTGGCGAGCGCGACCGCCCGCGCAGTGAACACGCGGTCCCCGACCCCTACCCGGCGCTCACCGAGGAGGCGCCCGTGTCCTCGGATGAGCTCGATGCCCGCCGAGGCGAGCCAGTCGACCTGCCCCGAGTCCTTCCATTGGCCGGCGAACGCGTTGCGTCTGGACAGAACCTCGGGGACATCGAGTTCTCCGTCCGCTGCCTCGCGCGAACCGGCGACCCTGCGAGCCGAACGCAGCGCCTGACCGCTGCGCAGCAGCGCCTTCGACGGCATGCATGCCCAGTACGAGCACTCGCCGCCGACGAGTTCGGCTTCGACGATCGCCGTGCGCAGTCCGTGCTTGCTCGCATAGTCGGCGACGTTCTCTCCGACCGGACCGGCTCCGAGGACGATGAGGTCGAAGTCGACCTCGCCGTTCGAGCGCTCGATATCGGCACCCTGCTCATCAGCGGCCTCATTCAAGTGGAACTCTCCTTCGCCTGCTGCCGATGTCGTCTCGGGCACCGGGTGGACTCCGAACGGTTCAACTATCGTCCGTGTCATTCATGTTGGCAAGGAGACGGGCAGCGGACTACCGTTCGAGCCGGCCGCCGAAGATCTGCTGGAGCGGAATCGAACCGTCCTGCCACGGGGTGAGGACCCACGCGACGAGGTAGGCGCCGATGCCGAGGACCGGCAGCAGGAACGAGGCGAGGACGAGCAGGCGCATGAGCCAGACATTGAGGCCGGTGACCTCGGCGAGGCCTCCGGCGATACCGCCGAGGATGCGGTCGGGACCGCGACGGAAACCGATTCTGCGGATGGAGTCGAATAATGCATTCATGACCGCAACACTACGCACTCGTCGCGTCACGGTCAGTAGTGCTGACCGTTGAAGACGATTGGGGTAAACCGGAAGATCTCGTCCGGGCGAAGTCCGGGGCGTGTTCGGCGGTGATGCCGACGCCGAGGATCCTCGCCGGAATGCGGGTGAGCGCGGGAACCGTCGTCAGCAGCCATTCCACGGGCCCGGGCGGCCGGATGGGCGCCCGCCCGTGAACGGCCGGTTCGACCATCCTGTGGATCATGGACTGGAGGAACTCGACGGCGCGAGTGGTCGGCAGTCGCCTGCTCCGAATGCGCCGCAGGTCCGCCGCGCTGATGTGCCCGGAGCGCAGCGATGGGGCGAGCATCCTGGCGGCCGCGACTCCGTCCTGGACCGCGAGGTTGACCCCGACTCCGCCCAGGGGACTCATCGCATGAGCGGAATCGCCGATGCACAGCAGTCCCTCGGCGGACCACCGTCTGGCCTCGTTGCGGCGGACGTCGAGAAGTTTCACATCGGTGAATTCGAGGGCGTCGACGTCCGCGGACAGCTGCGGGTAGGTCTCGGCCACGGCCCGGCGCAGAGCCTCGATGCCTTCGGCGCGCAGACGCTCGTCCGCACCCTTCGGGATGAGACGCGCGATCTGGACGTGGCCTCTGCGGGGGATGACGACGAAGACCTTGCCGTCCTGCCCCCGCGGGGCGACGGAATCGGGCAGGGCCGCCTCGGTGTCGATGCGGAACCACCACACATCGATCGTCGAGTGCAGTTCGCGGACGGCCAGGCCTGCCTCGGCGCGGGCCTTCGACCATCGCCCGTCGGCGGCGATGACCAGCGGGGCACGGAATTCGAGGGGCTTCGTGGCGGTGGTGGGTGCCTGAGCGGAACCGGGGGCAGCATCGGCGTGCCGGGTCGCCTCGGCGGCGGGGGCGGTCCGTGCGCGGAGGCCGACGACGCGCCCGTCGTCCCAGATCAGCGAGGTGGCTTCGATGCCCATCCGCAGGTCGAAGTTCGGTTCATCGGCACCTGCCTGCGCGAGCAGGTTGAGGAAGTCCCACTGGGGTGCGATCGTCATGAACGGATGCGGCAGGTTGAGGCGGGTGAAGTCGGCGAGCAGGACCTCGTCCCCGCTGCGTCCGCTCAGCGTCACGCCCTCGACGCGGCGGTGAGCGATGCGGGCGAACTCGTGGTAGAGGCCGAGTTCGTCGAGCAGCCGCAGGGTCGAGGGGTGGATGGTGTCGCCGCGGAAGTCGCGGAAGAAGTCCTCGTGCTTCTCCAGGACGACGACCCGGACTCCGCCGCGGGCGAGCAGCAGACCGGCGACGATTCCGGCCGGTCCGCCTCCGATGATGACGCAGTCGGCGTCTTCGGTGTCGGCCATGACACCCTCCTCGGCTCGATGTTCACGTTCCACAGTAGCCTGCGCGGCGGCCGGAGGATACGTCTGATCGGGTTCAGGTCCAGACCACCCGATCCTGGGCGCTCAGCTTCCCGCCGGCGCCGAGGTGGGCCAGCGTCAGCGCCCCGTCGAGCGGCCCGCCCGCGGGGTCGACGATCGTGGCGTCCGGGTGCAGACGGGCGGATTCGGCACCGAAGCCCTCGACGAGGTGGCCCCCGGCTGCCGCCAAACCCCCGGTCAGCGCAATCCGCACAGGAGCGGACCCTGCGGTCTCGGCGCGGCGCAGAGGAGCCGCTCGGGCCGCGGCCAGTGCGCTGCGGGCGGCCTCCCGCCCCGCTCCGTCGAGCAGCTCGGCCGAGGCGGCGTCACCGGAGCGGGCCGCCTCGGCGACGTCGGTGGCGAATTCGGCGAGCAGACCGGCCCGGTCGCTGCGCGTGTAGAACCGACCCGGCCAGGAGGCAGGCAGCCCGAAGCGTCGGATGGCGGCCTCGAGCAGGACGCTCCCGTATTCGTCGACGCCGTCATGAGTCCGCAGGGCGAGTTCGAGCCCGAGCCTGCCGAGCCACGCCCCTCCCCCGCGGTCGCCGAAGAGGTGGCCCCAGCCGTCGACCCGCGACCAGTCCGGACACCAGTGCCCGTGGTCGTCCGATCCGGGGTGGCCGATGGCGATCGCTCCGGTGCCGAGCACCGTGATCGCCCCTCCCCTGCCGTCCAGGGCACCGAGGTGGGCGGTCACCGCATCGATGGCGGCGACGGCGGGGATCCCGAACTCGGCGGAGAACTCGGCCAGAACCCCGGCCGGGCCTTCGGACAGGGAGGCGATGCCGGTCGCGCCGATTCCGATGCCCACGACCTCGGGCAGCTGGTCGGCCCACGTCGAAGCGGCCGAGTCCACGAGCCCACGAGCGACCTCGAGGACGGTGCTGCCGCCGGATCCGACCTCGATGCGGGGCCCGGTGAACGTGTCGACGACTCGCCGACCGGTGCTCGGCTCCTCCTCGTCGGCGGCGAGTGCGGCACGGCTGCCGCTGCCGCCGATGTCGATGCCGATGACGAACCGACTCATGCCTCGCGCCCGCCTCTGGGCGACGCGACACCGCTGACCAGTGCGCCGATCGCCGCACGCACCGATCCCTCATGGGAATCCAGCGCCGAGGCGGCCGCGGTGGGGGCCGCCTCGGTGAAGGAGACGACGATCGCGGTCTTGAGATCGCCATCGCAGCGCTCGAGCAGCTGCCTGGCCTCAGCATCGTCGAGGTCTGCGGCCTCGCGGAGGATGCGGACGGTGCGTTCGCGCAGCTTCGCGTTCGTCGCGACGACCGAGACCATGAGGTTGTCCCAGGTCCGGCCCAGAGCGACCATGAGCGCGGTGGAGAACCCGTTGAGGGTGAGCTTCTGCGCGGTGCCGGCCTTGAGTCTCGTCGATCCGGTGATCACCTCGGGGCCGGTGTCGAGCACGATGTGGTCGTGGGCCTTGCTCGCCAAGGAGGCATAGGGGTTGTTCGAGATGAGCACCGTGTGCGCCCCCGCCCGACCGGCGGCCTCGAGCGCACCGCCGACGTATGGAGTCGACCCGCTGGCGGCGATGCCGATGGCCACATCGTCGGGTCCGAGCTCGGTCCCGATCGCGCGCCCGTCGGCGGCGGAGTCCTCGGCGTTCTCGACCGCGTTGACCAGAGCCTCCTGCCCGCCGGCGATGTGCCCGAGCACCCGGCCGGGTTCGAGGTTGAACGTCGGCAGCAGTTCGCTGGCGTCGAGGACGCCCAGCCGGCCGGAGGTGCCGGCTCCGAAGTAGTGGACACGGCCGCCTCGGCGCATGCGCTCTGCCGCGATGTCGACGAGCTCGGCCAGCTGCGGCAGGGCGGCGGCGACCGCGTCGATGACGGCGTGGTCCTGCGCGTTGAGCACCTGCAGCACCCCGAGCGTGTCGAGCTCGTCGAGGCCGGAGCTGGCCGGGTTGCGCTGCTCGGTCGGCGACAGCCGGGGCCCGTGCGGGGCCGGCTCGGGCTGCGGCGAATCGGGTTGCGGCTGTCGCGAACCGGGCTGGGATTGCGGCGAATCGGGCTGGGACGGAGTCATCGGCGCGTGCTTCCTTCCACCTCGGTGACGGGATCTGCGGCGGGGTGGCGCAGGCTCAGCAGTCCGCCGACGGCGAAGGTGACGATGACGCCGAGCAGCGGATACCACTGCCAGGCGACCCACACCTCGCCGGTGACGTAGTTCTCCATGGCGAAGAAGAAGGCGTTGACGGCCACGGCGATCGCGAAGGCGATGTTCGCATCCGCGGCGCGGGCGCGCTTGTTGACGATGCCGAAGACGAACGCGCCCAGCAGTCCGCCGTAGGTGATGCCGGCGATGCCGAGGGCGAGGATGACGATGTTGCCGGAGTCGGATTCGAACACCGTGGCCGGGAGGATGAACGCGATCCCCCAGCCGATCGTCGCCCACCGGCCGACCTTGAAGCCCTGTTCATCGGTCATCGGCGTGCGCTTGAGACGGGCGTAGACGTCGTTGACCGTCGAGGACGACAGGGCCGACAGCGACGACGACAGCGTCGACATCGCGGCGGCGAGGATGCCGGCCAGCAGCAGGCCAGAGATGCCGGTGGGCAGGCCGTCGATGATGAAGTGCGGGAAGATCTCGTCATCGCGGGTCAGGCCGAGATCCGCCGGCAGCGCGTGATCGTAGTAGGCCCACAGGGCCAGGCCGACGGCGAGGAAGATCGCGAACTGGACGAACACGACGACGCCGGAGGCGATGAGCGCCTTCTGCGCCTCGAGCTTCGACCGGCAGGACAGCAGCCTCTGCACGATGAGCTGGTCCGAACCGTGCGAGGCCATGGCGAAGACCGCACCGCCGAGGAAGGATGGGATGAACGAGGTGTCGGCGGAGATCGGGTTGCCCTCGAAGACGAAGAGGTTCGTCTTGCCGGCCTCGAACGCATCGGTCACCCATCCGCCGCCGATCGAGGCGGAGATGATGATGATCGCCAGTATCCCGCCGAGGACGTAGAGGATCATCTGCGCCACGTCGACCCAGACGACGGCCTTGATGCCGCCGATGAAGGTGTAGACGATCGTGACCAGCGAGAGCACGACGATGATGACGAAGTAGTTCGTGTGGATGCCGAGCCCGTCGAGGATGACCTTGAGCGGGATCGCGGCGGCGAGCACGCGGACGCCGTCGGCGAGCAGGCGGGTGAAGAGGAAGGTCACACCCGCCGTCGTCTGCGTCGACTGGCCGAAGCGCTTGCCCAGATAGGCATAGGCGGTGATCATCTCACCGTCGTAGTAGCGCGGGAGCATGAAGTAGGCGACGATGACGCGGCCGAGGATGTAGCCGAAGCCCAACTGGAGGTAGTTGAGATCGCCGAGGTAGCTCATCACCGGGATGCCGATGACGGTCAGCGCGCTCGTCTCGGTGGCGACGACGGACAGGCACACCGCCCACCACGGCAGGTTGCGCCCGCCGAGGAAGTAGTCCTTGAGGCTGCCCTGCTTGCCGCTCAGTGCCAATCCCAGCCACGCCGTTGCGACGAGATAGGCGATGATCACCAGAAGGTCGATGATCTGCATTGGTCTCTCCTTGTTCGAGGTGTGGAGCCTGTCCGTCGGTGGATCCGCCTGGCAGGCGGTGGTCCGCCGAAGTCAAAGGGTCGGAATCAGTCGACCAGTCTCAGCCGGCTGGGTCGTCGGTGCAGGGGTTCGGGCAGCTGCAGCGGCCCGTCACCGGAGCTGAAGCGCCCGGCGATGCGTGGACCGGCGGCACCGGTGAGGCTCGGTTCGGTGCCGTCGAGTCCGTGCCAGCTCAGCCATCCGATGAGGCCCATGAGCAGTGCCTCCTTGCTGCCCTCGGGCAGTCCGAAGGCCTCCTGGGTGCCCTTCATCTCGACGGCGTCGCCCAGTTCCTGACCGAGGCGGCGCATGAGTTCGGGGTTGCGCGTCCCGCCTCCGGAGGCGATGACGGTGGTGACCCCGTATCGGTGGCACGCCTCGGCGATGGTGCGCGCGGTCAGCGCGGTCACCGTGGCGATCGCATCGTGGTCGCCGAGGTGGGGGTGGGCGGTGAGGAAGGAATCGAGGTAGTCGGCGTGGAAGAGCTCCTTGCCCGTCGACTTCGGTGCCGGGCGCGAGTAGAAGGGTTCGGTCAGCAGGTCGGCCAGCAGGTCCTCATCGACGGTGCCGGCCGCGGCCAGCGCCCCGTCGCGGTCGAAGCCCTGCCGGCCGTCGGTGATCCGGCGGGCGAGGACGTCGATGAGGGCGTTGGCCGGTCCCGTGTCGAAGGCGATCGGGTCCCGGTCCGCGGCGATGACGGTGATGTTCGCGATTCCGCCGAGGTTGAGCACCGCAGTGGGTGCCGCTGTCGGGGACGGTTCGGTCGCCTCGGCGGACGTCTCGGACATCGCGGACAGGAGGAGCGAGTCGAGCATCCCCACCAGCGGAGCGCCCTGACCGCCGGCGGCGACGTCGCGGGAGCGCACATCGGACAGGACCGGCACTCCGAGGCGCTCGGCGATGAAGGCCGGCTGCCCGAGCTGGAGGGTCGAGGTCACGCGTCCGTCGCTGATGTCGTGCCGGACGGTCTGTCCGTGGGAGACGACGAGATCGGGCCTGAGGTCGGCCTCGGCGCAGAGTTCGGCCACGGCTGCGGCGGCGAACCGTCCGAGTCGGGCGTCGACGCTGCTGACCAGTGACAGGGGGATGTCGGCGGGTTCGAGCAGGCGGAGGATGTCGGAGCCGAGTTCGGGGTCGAAGGCGGCCTCGCGTTCGGCGAGAATGCGCACGCTCAATGTCGTCGGATCCGCGCCGACGAGGTCGGAGCCGACGGTGGGATCGGGCAGGAACTCGGCGATGACGATGTCGAGTCCGTCGGCGGACGTGCCTGTCATGAGTCCGGCGATGATCATGCCTGCTGACCTCCGATGCGGTCGGGGACGGTGAGTTCGGTGCGGATCTTGTAGCGGTCGCCGCGGTAGACGGAGCGGACGAATTCGAAGGGCACATCGTCGGCCCCGCGCGAGGTGCGCTCGAACAGCAGCGCCGGGGACTGGGCGGGCACGCCGAGGGCCTTGGCCTCGACGGCGTCGAGCAGCGTCGGTTCGATCGTCTGCACGCTGTGGTTGAGGCCGATGCCGAAGCGCTTGCCGAGCAGTTCGTAGAACGACTGGTCCTCGAGGTCGCCGGCGCTGAGACCGGGGACGAGCGCGGAGGGGATGTGGAGTTCTTCGAGGGCGATCGGTTCGTCATCGGCCAGTCGCAGACGCAGGATCGCGATGACTTCGGCGTCCTCGCCGAGGTGGAGCCGCCGTCCGATGTGCGCTCCGGCCGCGGCGGTGTCGAAGCTGAGGATATGCGAGCCGGGGCGCATTCCGCGGGCGACCATGTCCTCGGTGAAGGAACTCGCGGCCAGGGGCTGATCGAGCTTCGGACCGAGCGCGAAGACTCCGGTGCCATGGCGCCTGCGGACCAGACCTTTGGCGACGAGTTCGTCGATGGCCCGGCGCAGGGTCATCCGCGAGATGCCCAGGGCCTCGGCGAGCTGGCGTTCGGGTGGGAACTGCTCACCGGCGGCCATGCCCTCGAGCCGATCGAGGAGCTGGTCGCGGATCGAGTGGAATTTCGTCACGGCACCATTGAGACACAGGACACACGCTAAATCAAGACCACTGGTCTATTTTGTGCTGCGACGCTGAAGGGTTCCGCCGGCCCACTCCCCTCGTTCAAGGCCTGGCGCAAACTTTGCCCTCGCTCAAGGGGTGGCGCAAAAATCGAGCCGTCGACGGTTGCCTATCTGCGCTCGGCCTTGATCGACGAGTTTCGGACGCTCGTCGGCACCCCACCCCGCGACGACCGACCGGCCGCACCCACACCGCGCAAGGACAGGTCGGCAGACGCGCGACCGG
>DWZN01000171.1 GCA_019117545.1 Candidatus Brevibacterium intestinavium | reverse complement strand
GTTGACGGTGATCTTCTCCGCCGCCGTCGGGTCGAGTTCGCGCAGCCGTTGGTGCAGGCTCCACCGGTCGGCAGCGGCCTCCGCTTCGAGACGGGCACGGATGTCGGGATCGGTGCCGGGGAACTCCATATGGTCGACGGCCGCACGCACGTAGAGTCCGGAGCCGCCGACGAGGATGGGCCGGTGGCCGCGGTTGCGGATGTCGGCGATGGCGGTTCGGGCGCGGGCCTGGAAGTCCTGGACGTTCGCCTCGGCGGTGACGTCGAGGATGTCGATGAGGTGGTGCGGGATCCCGCGCCGCTCCTCGACCGGCAGTTTCGCGGTGCCGATGTCCATGCCCCGATAGAACTGCATCGAGTCCGTGTTGATGATCTCCCCGCCGAGGTGTTCGGCCAGGTCGAGCGCGAGATCCGACTTCCCCGTGGCGGTGGCCCCGACGACGGTGATGATCGGCGCCTGGTCGCCGCTTCCGTTCGGGCCTGCTTCCCCGGGCTCATGCGTGCTCATGTCCAGGTTCCGGTTCCGCACAGGCAGCGCACCTCGTGGACGCGTTCGTCGACGCTCAGCTCCGGTGCCGAGATGGTGCCGCCGCGTGCGACGATGTGCCGGATGCCGGCTCGCAGACTCGTGAGGTCGGCGTGGACTGTCTCGGCGCTTGCGCACAGCGCCATCAGCCTGTCGGTGTCGATCTCGGCAGTGCCGGTCAGTGCCGTGACGACCGCGGCGTCGAAGTCCGCGGCCCCATCGACCGGTGCCAGAGGTGCGTTGTCCGTCACCGCCGCGGACAGGTCGATGGGCAGGAGCAGGTTCGGGCTGGAACCGAGTGGGCCGACCTCGACGTCGGCGCTGTGGGCATGGAGGAGCGCGATGATGACGGCCGGGTCGACGGCTTCGGCGGCGGCTCGATCGTCATCGGTCAGGGATTCGACAGCTTCGACCCAGTGACTGCCGGTGAGCAGCCGGCCGCTGACGGTGTCGATTCCGCGGTCGATGCCCCAGCCTCCGAGTCCGGCCACGGGCGGCAGTGTCTCGACCGGCAGCGCCCACGACGGCTGTGTCCGCAGCGTCGCCCTGATGGTGGCGCGCAGTTCGGCCGTCTGTGCCGTTTCGATGAGGTCGACGTCGTCAAGCAGCACGGGGGCTGCCGGGATGATTGTGTAGGAGCCCATCTCAGCCGCGGGTGCGGATGGTCGGCATGCCGAGGTTGGTTCTCGCGCCGGCGCCCTGACCTGGGGTGGGGGCACCGCAGCTGTCGGCCTGCGCGCGATCGTAGGCGTCACCGGCGCTGGAGGGCCGGACCGTGTATCCGGAGTCGGCGAGGAGGAAGTAGGGCTTGGCCTCGGTGACGGTGGTGGTGACGAAGTCTCCCGGTCGGGGCATCGGCGCTCCTTCGGGGATGCCGACGTGGACGAGCCGGTTGTCGGCGGCCCGCCCGCTCAGCCGTGGCGAGTCGCCGTGGGGCAGTTTGGTCACAAGCACCTCGACGGGCCGGCCGATCTGGGCCTTGTTCTCTTCCCACGCGATTTCGTCCTGCAGCGCGGTGAGCCGTTCGAAGCGCTCCTGCACGACGTCCTTGGGCACCTGATCGTCCATCGTCGCCGCCGGAGTGCCGGGGCGGATGGAGTACTGGAAGGTGAAGGCCTGGGAGAACCGGGCGCGGCGGACGATGTCCATGGTGCCCTGGAAATCCTCTTCGGTCTCACCGGGGAATCCGACGATGATGTCGGTGGTGATGGCCGCGTGCGGGATGCGTTCGCGGACGGTGTCGAGGATGTTCATGAATCGCTTCGTCCGATACGACCGGCGCATGGATTTGAGGATCGTGTCCGAGCCGGACTGCAGCGGCATGTGCAGCTGAGGCATGACCGTGGGGGTTTCGGCCATGGCGTCGATGACATCATCGGAGAAGGCCGCCGGGTGGGGGCTGGTGAAGCGAACCCGTTCGATCCCGTCGACATTGCCGACGGCGCGCAGCAGTTTGGCGAAGGCGCCCTTGTCGCGGAATTCCGCGCCGTAGGAGTTGACGTTCTGCCCGAGCAGAGTGACTTCGACGACTCCATCGGCCACGAGGGCTTCGACCTCGGCGAGGATGTCGCCGGGCCTCCGGTCCTTCTCCTTGCCGCGCAGGCTGGGCACGATGCAGAAGGTGCAGGTGTTGTTGCAGCCGACGGAGATCGACACCCACCCAGAGTGCTGGGATTCGCGGCGGCTGGGCAGTGTGGAAGGGAAGACGTCGAGGCTTTCCAGGATCTCGACCTGGGCTTCCTCGTTGTGGCGGGCGCGTTCGAGCAGTGCCGGCAGCGAGCCCATATTGTGGGTGCCGAAGACGACGTCGACCCAGGGGGCCTTCTTCACGATCGTGTCGCGGTCCTTCTGCGCCATGCATCCGCCGACGGCGATCTGCAGGCCCGGGTGCTTCTCCTTGACCTTCGCGAGCTGGCCGAGGTTGCCGTAGAGGCGGTTGTCGGCGTTCTCACGCACGGCACAGGTGTTGAAGACGACGACATCGGCCTGGTCTTCGCTGCTGGCCTGAACGTAGCCGGCATCGTCGAGGAGTCCGGAGAGACGCTCGGAGTCGTGCACGTTCATCTGACATCCGTAGGTCTTGACCTCGTAGCTGCGAGGTGCGGTCTCGGACGTCGTCGGGGAGTCAATCAGTTCAGTCATCGCGGAACCATTCTAGCCGTTCCCGCCGCTGGGGCCGCACCCGCGGACAGGGTCACGGACCAAGCGTCGTAGGCCACCGGCATGCGGTCGGACCATCGCCTCTCGATCAGTCTTCGTCCAGCACTTCCCGGGTGACCTTGATGCAGATCGCCGAGGGGAAGCCGCGGCGGGCGAGCATGCCGAGGATCCGTCTCTCGCGCACCGCGTAGTCCAACCGTCGGGTGGAGGCGGCCTTCTTCGCGGCGACCTCACGGGCCAGTTCCTCTTCCCCGTCGACTTCGGCCACGGCCTCATCGGCGAGTTCGGCACTGATGCCCTTCTTGCTGAGTTCGCGTTTGAGCACGGCGCGGGAGAGCTTGCGGTTCTCCCGCTGAGCCCGGACGAAGCGGTGGGCGAACTCCTCGTCGTTGAGCAGGCGGGAGTTCTCGAGCTTGATGATGAGTTCGTCGACGGCTTCGGACATGAGGTCGCGTTTGAGCAGTTTCTTGCGCAGCTCTTCACGCGAATGGTCACGCATGGCGAGCATGTTCATCGCCGTCTTCTTCGCTTTCGCGTAGTCGGCGTCGAAGTCCGCACCGTCCTCGGCATCGTCTGATCCGCCATCAGCGAAGCTGAGTGCATCGGCGAAATCCGGGGCTGAGCCCGCGCGTCCTTCGGACCAGCCGTCAGCGGTGGATCCGACGCTCCCGCCGGGTGCGGACAACCCGGTGAAGAAGCCGGATTCGCCCTCGGCATGGCGCTGGTCGATCTCGGAGATCGCCTCACGCAGCTGTGTGAGCGTCTCTGACTGCTCCGAGTCCCCCGCACCGGCCGAGCGGGACGGTGCGGCGGCGGACCCGTCGTCTTGCGTATCAGGAGACTTCGACGTCATCCGTCTGCGCGGTCGCTGCGGAGTCATCGGCGTCTTCCTCCGGTTCGTCGGCCTTGATCAGACCCAGCTTGTGCTTGATCTTCAGCTCGATCTCCTCGGCCAGGCCGGGGTTGTCGCGGAGGAAGTTGCGGACGTTCTCCTTGCCCTGGCCCAGTTGATCACCGTCATAGGTGAACCAGGAGCCGGACTTGCGGATGATGCCGTTGTCGACGCCCATATCGATGAGGCTGCCCTCGCGGGAGATCCCGTGCCCGTAGAGGATGTCGAACTCGGCCTGCTTGAACGGAGGGGCGACCTTGTTCTTCACGATCTTCGCGCGTGTCCGGTTGCCGACCGCGTCCTGACCCTCCTTGAGGGTTTCGATGCGGCGGACGTCGACGCGGACCGAGGCGTAGAACTTCAGTGCCTTACCGCCCGAGGTGGTCTCCGGCGATCCGAAGAAGACGCCGACCTTCTCACGCAGCTGGTTGATGAAGATCGCAGTCGTCTTCGACTGGGCGAGGGCGCCGGTGATCTTGCGCAGCGCCTGGGACATCAGTCGCGCCTGCAGGCCGACGTGGCTGTCGCCCATCTCGCCCTCGATCTCGGCCTTGGGCACGAGTGCGGCCACGGAGTCGATGACGATGATGTCGAGAGCACCGGAGCGGATGAGCATATCGGCGATCTCGAGCGCCTGCTCACCGGTGTCCGGCTGGGACACGAGCAGCTGGTCGGTGTCGACACCGAGCTTCTTCGCATACTCCGGATCCAGAGCGTGCTCGGCATCGATGAACGCGGCGATGCCGCCGCCCTTCTGGGCGTTGGCCACGGCGTGCAGGGCCACGGTCGTCTTACCGGAGGATTCCGGACCGTAGATCT
Source organism: Candidatus Brevibacterium intestinavium (assembly GCA_019117545.1). Classification (GTDB taxonomy): domain Bacteria; phylum Actinomycetota; class Actinomycetes; order Actinomycetales; family Brevibacteriaceae; genus Brevibacterium; species Brevibacterium intestinavium. The sequence continues at coordinate 615 of DWZN01000171.1, read as the reverse complement.
CGACGACGCGGCCGCGCGGGAGTCCGCCGATGCCCAGAGCGATGTCGAGCGCGACCGAACCGGTCGGGATCGACGCGATGGGTTCGCGAACGCCGTCACCCAGACGCATGATCGCGCCCTTGCCGTAGTTGCGATCGATCTGCCCCATCGCGGCGTCGAGGGCCTTCGACTTATCGCCGCCGGTGGGGACCTGGGCGTTCTTGGGTGTACGTGCCATGACGTCTCCTCTTCGTTGCTGTTCCTTTGAGACCAAGGCTAGAAGATGGCACTGACATAACGACAGAGGACGAAATTCCCCCGTGGATAACCAGCCACTCATGGTCACAGGTCCCGTGATTTCCCACCAGCATAACCCATATGGGAACAGGTGTTCGATATATTCGGGTGTGTCGCGTGTCGAGTCCGACAGTCTTTGCCAGATGCGCGCCAGTCTTTCCCAGACGCGCGTGGACGCGCGTGACTGTCCTTGCCAGATGCGCGCAACCCTCCTTGGCCGGACACGCTCGGCCAGACACGCGGCTGTCGTGGACCGGCGCGACCGGTCCTCGCGCCAGGACGTGCCCGTCGGTGAGATTCGCGACCCGTCCGACCGAAATCAGAACGGACGGGAGCGCG
>DWZN01000170.1 GCA_019117545.1 Candidatus Brevibacterium intestinavium | reverse complement strand
GGATCACGAGTGCGTCGATCCCGGTCGCGGCGATGAGCTCGGCCCGCTGCCGGGTGCTCGTGATCATCACCGTCGGGTCCTCGGGGCGGTGGACCGTGCGCGGGTGCGGGTCGAAGGTCATCGCGATCGAGGCCAGCCCCTCCCGTCGGGCGAGTGCGGCAACGGTCCTCAGGACGGTCTGGTGACCGCGGTGCACACCGTCGAAGTTGCCGAGGGTCACGACCGAGCCGACAGCGCCGACTTCGATCTCTCCCAGTCCGTGATACTGCTCCACCAGACGTTCGCTCCTTCCGTGCACCGACTCAGATTATCGCAGACGCGATCACGGTCCTAACCCGCACCTCGCCGAGGCGGCCCCACCCCATCTCGGGCGCCGGGAGGTCGCCCGGGACGTCCGGGATCGTCCTGTCCTCAGGCGATGACGGCCCAGCCGATGACTCCGATGAGGCTGGACAGAGCGATCGAGACGAAGGTGCCGATGATGAACCTCTCCCCCGCCGCGGCCGAGGATTTGATCTCGGCGAAGCGGCCGAGTCCCTTGACCGCGACGACCACGGCCATGAGTTCGGGGCGTCCGAGGACGATGGCGCCGGCGATGAGGGTGCGTTCGACGATGCCGACCCACATGCCGCCGCGCAGCACCTCGACGTCCTCGCTGCCGGTGCGCTCGGGCCTGCTGCCCGGCCCCGAGTGCGTCAGCGACAGGAGAAGCGGCACCAGCGGCCAGCCGATGAGTGCGGCGGCGATGGCGGCCGCGACGGCGATGAGAACCTCAGTCCACATTCCTCGCTCCTTCCGCTAGCCCGAGGTGGTGGGCGGCGAGACCTTGCGCGCCGGCGATGATCTCGGCCGTGCCCGGCGCCAGCACTCGGGACACGGCCTGCTGGGAGACGCCGAAGGACTCGGCGATCTCGGTCTGCGTCGCCTCGGGGTCGTCGAGGCGGAAGCCGATGTAGCCGCGCGACTGGACCCGCAGCTCGCCGAGGCTGCTGACGAGCAGGCGCAGGGCCGCCTCGGCGAAGTCGAGATGGGCGGCAGGCGTGGCCGCGGAAGCGGAAGCGGGCAGATCCGCGGAAGCGGGCTCGGGCGCGCTCGACCGTTCCGTTCCGGTGCGGACGACGAGGTGGGCGGGTGCTGACTTCGCGGCCTCGACGGCCTGCCGGGCGGCGTAGAAGGCCTCGCCTCTGGCTTCGACGGTCGTCTCCGGCAGCGGTCTCTCGACCTCGCCGATGCCGATGCCGATATGCCAGTCGGAGTCGACCGCGACCCGTCGCACCGCCTCGGCCACGGCGACCGGATCGGCCAGCACTCCTTGGACCTCGTCACCGATGGTGCGTGCGAATCCCACGACCGCGGCAACCGGTTCGAGCGCGGCGAGCACCCCGGGCACGGCATCGGCGCTCGTGCGCGAGCCCTGCTGGTCGATCGTCATGACGAACATGCACCCAGTACAGCAGAGACGAGCAATACACACAAGGCCTTCGGTTGTTTTCGCTGATTACAACGTTTTACCTTGTCGATCGCGGGTCGTTTCGGTCCGCTTCGGAGCCGTATCGGGTCCGCTTCGGAGCCGTATCGGGTTCGGTCCGGGTTCGCTTCAGGCGAGGTCGATGGCGAATGCCGTGAGGGATTTCAGTCCCCCGCCGGAGCGCACCTCGGCGACAGACACGAGCGTGTCCTCGCAGACCACGGCCACCGTGTCGGGCGCTTGCGCTCCGAGGTCGGCGGCGCTGACGATCTTGCCCTGCATCAGGGCCTTGGCCTGTGCGGCACCGACGGCGACGACGGGCAGCAGGGTGCCGGCCGCCTCGGCCAGGCAGATGAGTTCGGCAGGGGGCGCGTCGAGGGCGTCGGGCAGGCTCACGGCCCGGTCGAGTTCGAAGTCGCCGACGCGGATGCGGCGCAGCGCGGTGAGGTGGCCGAAGACACCGAGGTCGGTGCCGATGTCACGGGCCAGGGCACGCACATAGGTGCCCGAGGAGCAGTCGATCTCGACGTCGACGTCGATATGGCCCTCATCGGCGGCGAAGCGGATGTCGATGATCTCGAATGCGGAGACCTCGACCCGGCGGGACTTCAGCTCGACGTCCTCGCCGGCCCGGACCCGGGCATAGGAGCGTCGGCCGTCGACCTTGATCGCCGATACGGCGCTGGGGACCTGATCGATTGTCCCGCGCTGAGCGGCGACCGCGGCCTCGATGGATGCCGTGTCGACGGCGGCCAGCGCCTCGGGACGAGCGAAGCTGTCGGGTTCGGAGTCGGCGTCGTCGGTCGGTGTCGACGAACCCAGGCGAATCGTCGCCAGGTAGGTCTTCGACACGCCGGTGATGTAGCCGAGCAGCTTGGTGCCGCGCCCGAGCCCGAGCACGAGCACACCGGTGGCCATCGGGTCGAGGGTTCCGGCATGGCCGACCTTCTTCGTCCCGTACCAGCGGCGCACGCGTGAGACCACGGCGTGCGAGCTCAGCCCCTGCGGCTTATCGCAGACGAGGATGCCCTGAGGGGAAGAATCGCTCACGGTCTCAGCGATCAGTTGAAGGAGGCGTGCACGTGGTCGAAGTGGTTCGCGGTCGCGCTCCCGCGGTCCTCCATGCCCTTCCAGCCCTGTCCGGGCATCCAGATGCGCTGCTTCCAGATCACGTACTTGACGTTGAGGCTGCTGTGGTTCTTGATCAGGTAGTCGGCGATGCGGTCGCCGGTGGACCCGGTGATCATGATGTCCACGGCCTCACCGGTGTTGTGGTCCGAACCGGTGCCCGGGCGGCGCCCACCGAAGGTCTTGACCTCGGGGAACTTCGCGCACACGGCCCGGTAGCCGTTGACGGCGTTGGGCAGCAGGCCCGACTCGATCGACGAGGACACGTCGCACGGCGGCGCCGAGGTGTCGCTCGAGGTGCCCTCACCGTCGGAGGACTTCTCATCGGCTGAGGACTTCTTCTCTTCGCTGCTCGACGAGTCCCCTTCGCTCTGGCTCGACTGGGCCGAGGATTCGGCGGTCGGCTCCGGCTTCGGGGTCTTGACCTCAAGAGTGGTCTTCGACGACTTGTTCTTGTACTTCGGGTCGTCCTTGACCTTCTCGAGATATTCCTCGCCGGCCTTCTTGCGCTGGGCGTCGATCTCGTCCTGGCTCACCGCCGACGGACTCGTCGACTCATCGGTCGTCGTGGTCGCGGCCTCGGTGGTGACATTGCCGGACTCGGGCGGACCCATGACGACGGTCGAGCCGACTACGGCCGCGGTCGCGGCGGCCGGAACGGCGATCGCAGCGACGACGGGACGCTGCTTGACGGTCGCCAGCACGGAAGTCGCCGTCGACGGCACATTCGCTGAGTGCCGACCCGCGGAGCGCTTGGCCGGGGTCAGATCCCGGACGAGCTGCTTCGCGAATGACGGCTTCGGTGAGGAGTGCTTACCCAATGCAGAATTCCCTTAACAGAGTCGTAATCATTTCGTGACCGGAAAAAGTCTACGACACCCGGCAAAGATAACAAAACTGTTACGAGAAATTTTTTCCTGCACGTGACGAAGATCAATGATCAGTCGTCGTCGCCGTCCTCGTCGTTCCTCTTGTAGGGATCGGCCTCGCCGGCGGGCCGGGCGTTCTTGGCCAGCCCCGCCACCCGCTCATCGTCGGCGGCGGCCTGTGCCAGCAGCCCGTCGAGACGGGCCGCGGCCTCGGGGACGGCATCGGCGATGAATTCGAGGCTCGGGGTCAGACGGATCGTCAGCCCCTTGCCCACCTCGGAGCGGATGAAGCCCTTGGCCGATTCGAGTGCCTTGCCCGTGGATTCGAGGTCCTGGCCGTCGCCGAAGACGGTGTAGAAGATGGTCGCGTGCTGCAGATCGCCGGTCACGCGTACGTCGGTGACCGTGACGAAGCCGAGTCGCGGGTCCTTGAGCCGACGCTCGATCGTGCTGGCGACGATGACCTTGATCTGGTCGGCGATCTTGCGCGCCCGAGTCGGGTCTGCCATGGTGCATATCCTTTGTGTCGGGGCCGGAGCCTGTTCTCCGGCCCTATGGTAGCTGTGCGATCGAATCGGCTCCGGCCGATCCCTTCCGGGACCGACCGGAGCCGTGAGCGACGACCGGTGTCAACCGGTGCGAGAGCCGCGAACTCGGATCAGTCGCGCGGCTTCTCCTGCATCTCGAAGGTCTCGATGATGTCACCGACGCGCAGATCGTTGAACTTGCCGAGTCCGATACCGCACTCGTAGCCCTCGCGGACCTCCGTGGCGTCGTCCTTGAACCGGCGCAGCGATTCGATGCGGACGTTGTCGCCGATGACGACTCCGTCGCGGGTCACCCGCGCCGTCGAGTTCCTCTTGATCAGACCATCGCGGACGATCGAGCCGGCGATGTTGCCGAACTTCGAGGACCGGAAGACCTCGCGGATCTCCGCGGTGCCGATCTGGACCTCTTCGTACTCGGGCTTGAGCATGCCCTTGAGCGAGCTCTCGATGTCGTCGATCGCCTGGTAGATGACCGAGTAGTAGCGGACGTCGACGCCTTCGCGGTCTGCCAGGTCGCGAGCCTTCGCCTCCGGACGGACGTTGAAGCCGATGACGATCGCGTTGTCGACCGTGGCCAGGTTGATGTCGTTCTCCGTGATCGCACCGACGCCGCGGTGGATGATCCGCAGATCGACCTCGTCGCCCACATCGATCTTGAGCAGCGAGTCCTCGAGCGCTTCGACGGCACCGGAGACATCGCCCTTGAGGATGAGGTTGAGCATGTCGACCTTGCCCTCGGCCAGTGCCTTGGTGAAGTCCTCGAGGCTGATGCGCTTGCGACCGCGGGCCTGAGCGGCGTTGCGCTCGATGGCGTCGCGCTTCTCGGCGATCTGGCGGGCCGTGCGGTCGTCATCGGTGGAGATGAACGAATCACCGGCACGCGGGACCGAGGACAGGCCGAGCACCTGGACGGGACGGGACGGACCCGCCTCGTCGACCTGCTGGCCGTTCTCGTCGAACATCGCACGCACACGTCCGTGGGCGGTGCCGCAGACCATGGCGTCGCCCTGGCGCAGGCTGCCGGACTCGACGAGCACGGTCGCCACGGCGCCGCGGCCCTTGTCGAGCTTGGCCTCGATCGCGATGCCGCGAGCGGACTTGTCGGGGTTCGCCCGCAGGTCCAGTGCCGCATCGGTGGTCAGCAGCACGGATTCGAGCAGCTGGTCGATGCCCTCGCGCTTGAGCGCGGAGATCGGCACGAACATGGTCTCGCCGCCGTACTCTTCGGCCACGAGGTTGTACTCGGTCAGCTGCTGCATGACCTTGGCCGGGTTCGCGCCTTCCTTGTCGACCTTGTTGACCGCCACGACGATCGGCACATCGGCCGCCTGGGCGTGGTTGAGCGCTTCGACCGTCTGCGGCATCACACCGTCATCGGCGGCGACCACGAGGATCGCGAGGTCGGTCGACTTCGCACCGCGGGCACGCATGGCGGTGAACGCCTCGTGGCCCGGGGTATCGATGAAGGTGAGCTTGCGCTCCTGACCCTCATGGTCGACCTCGACCTGGTAGGCACCGATGTGCTGGGTGATTCCGCCGGCCTCGCGGGAGGCGACATTGGCCGAGCGGATCGCATCGAGCAGCTTGGTCTTGCCGTGGTCGACGTGACCCATGACCGTGATCACCGGGGGCCGCGGGCTGAGGTCTTCGTCATTCTCGCCCGCCGCTTCGGCGTCGAGGTCGATGTCGAAGGTCTCGAGCAGCTCACGGTCCTCGTCCTCGGGCGAGACGATCTCGACCTTGTAGCCGAGCTCCTCACCGAGGACCTCGAAGGTCGCCTCGTCGAGCGACTGCGTGATCGTGGCCATCTCACCGAGGTGGAAGAGCACGGTGACCAGGTTCGTCGGATCCGTGTTGATCTTCTCGGCGAAGTCGGCCAGCGACGAGCCGCGACGCAGACGCAGCGGCGTATTGCCGTCTCCGCGGGGAACGGTGACGCCACCGACCGACGGAGCCTGCATCTGCTCGAGCTCTGCGCGCTTCGCCCGCTTCGACTTCCGTCCCTTCTGACGAGGACCTCCGCCGCGACCGAAAGCGCCCTGCGTGCTTCCGCGACCGCGACCGGATCCGCGACCGCCGGGACCACCGGGGCCGCGACGCGGGCCGCCGCCCGGACCGCCGCCGGGGCCACCGGGACCGCCGGGAGCATTGCCGCGTCCGCCGCCGCGGCCACGGCCGGGTGCGGGCTTGTTCAGTGCCGAGTTCTTCAGCATCGAGGGGTTGGGACGCGGTGCGCCCGGACGCGGGCCCGGACGAGGACCGGAGGAGCTCTCCTCACCGGCACCGCGCGACTTCTGACCCGGCTTCGGCATGCCCTGCGAGGGCGCGAAGGGGTTGTTGCCGGGGCGTGCTCCCTGGCCGCCCTGACCGCCGGAGCGTCCGCCCGGCTTGGGTCCGCGACCGCCGGGCTTCGGCATACCCTGCGACGAGGCGAAGGGGTTGTTGCCCGGGCGTGCGGACGACCGGCCGCCGGGCTTCGGGGCCGCCGGCTTCGGAGCGGCGGGCTTGGGTGCTGCCGGCTTCGGGGCGGCGGGCTTGGGGGCACCGGGCTTCGGAGCGGCGGGCTTGGGCGCCGCTGCACGGTCGGTCTTGGCCTCGGGTGCCGAGGTCTCGGCGGACTCGGTCTGCTTGGGTGCGGCCGGGGCGGGCTTGGCGCCCGGCTTCGGTGCGGCCTTCGACGCAGAGTCGCCCGCCTCGGCGGAGCTCGATTTCGCCGAGGCAGCCTTGGGCCCGGGCTTCGCGCCGGGCTTGGGTGCCGGCTTCGCACCGGGTTTCGGGGCTCCGGGCTTCGCCGCCGGCTTAGCGGCGGACTTCTTCTCGCCGCCGGAGGACTTCGCTCCGTCGGCGGGGGCGGAATCGGCGAAGGCCTCTCTCACCCGGCGCACGACGGGCGCTTCGAGCGTCGAGGAGGCCGAGCGAACGAATTCGCCCATATCCTGGAGCTTCTCGAGGACGTTCTTACTGGTTGTGCCGAGCTCTTTCGCGAGCTCATGGACACGGGGCTTTGCCACAGTTCTCCTGTCCGGGTTCTTTCCCGGTCAGGAAAGAACCTCATCAATGAAGAGCAGTACTCATCTCACTGCTCTCTCGAATTCCGTCTGGGTGTCATCGTGCGACACTCACAACTTGTCATCCATTCAACTACCCGTTCTCTGTGGGTTCGGTATCCTGCCTCGGCAGGTCCGAGGCGGTGATCTTCGTTCGAAAGGCTCGAGCGAAGGCGGCAGTGGTCCGCGCCTTGGCCAGGCACTTCTCATTCGGGTGCACCCAGGCGCCGCGTCCCGGCAGTGTCGCTGACACGTCGTGGACGACGGCCGGATGCTGATCGGGGCGGTGCACGAACCGTGTCAGCTCGCTCCGATCGGCCTTCTGCCTACAGGCGATGCACGTCCTTACGGGTCCATCGCCAACATTCACAATGAATGATTCTACAGCACCGACGCCGCCTCGCGCGCCATGGGGGCCCGTGGTCCGAATCACTCAGTCGGCTGCGATGATATCGATCTTCCAGCCGGTGAGCTTCGCGGCCAGGCGCGCGTTCTGCCCCTCCTTGCCGATGGCCAGCGACAGCTGATCGGTGGGCACGACGGCACGGGACTCCTGGGCGTCGGCGTCGAGGATCTCGACCCGGGTGGCCTTGGCCGGTGAGAGTGCGTGGGCGATGAACTTCGCCGGGTCGTCGGAGTAGTCGACGATGTCGATCTTCTCCTGGCCGAGCTCGTTCATCACCGCTCGCACTCGGGATCCGAGTTCGCCGATGCACGAACCCTTCGCGTTGACCCCGGGCTTCGTCGCCCGCACGGCCAGCTTCGTGCGGTGGCCGGCCTCACGGGCCAGGGACACGACCTCGACGGTGCCGTCGGCGATCTCCGGCGCTTCGTGGGCGAACAGTCGCCTGACGAGGTTCGGGTGGGTGCGGGAGACAGTGACCGAAGTGCCCTTGGTGCCCTTGTGGACATCGGCGATGTACACGCGCATCCGGGTGCCGTGGTTGTACTCCTCGCCGGGGACCTGTTCGTGCGGGGGCAGCACGGCCTCGACGTCGCCGAGGTCGACCTGGACCATCTGCGGGTCCCTGCCCTGCTGGATGGTGCCCGAGGCGATCTCACCCTCACGGCCCTTGAACGTGCCGAGCAGGGATTCGTCCTCGACATCGCGCAGCCGCTGGTGGATGACCTGACGGGCCGTCTGGGCGGCGATGCGGCCGAAGCCCGTGGGGGTGTCGTCGAATTCGCCGATGGGGTTGTCGTCGTTGTCGAACTCCACGGCGAGGATGCGCACTTCACCGGAGGACTTGTCGAGTTCGGCGCGGGCGTCCGGCCACGCCCCCTCGGTCTTCTGGTAGGCGAGGTAGAGTGCCTGTTCGATGAGTTCGACGAGGGTGTCGAGCGGAATCTCCCGCTCCTGTTCGATCACGCGCAGAACATTGAGATCGATGTCCATGTGCCTATGTCCTCTCCGGCTCATTCGAGCATTGAATTGTCTGTGTTCACTTATGCAGGCGTGCCAGTCTATCCCAGTCTCGGCCTGCACTCTGTCAGCCAGACCTCAGACGCACCTCAGCGGAACTTGAGTTCGACCTGGGCCTTGCGGATGTCCTCGAGCGGCACCTGCCTGGTCTCCTTCTTCTGCGGGTCCGTGCCCGTGATCGATGTCTCCCCCACCTCGGCGAGGTCGAGTTTGAATGTGTCCTTCTTCGTCGTGATCTCCAGGCGGCGGCCGATCACCCGTCTGAAGTGGCGTGGGGTCTCGAGCTTCCGCGTCGCTCCGGGGCTCGTGACCTCGAGCTGGTAGGGCTTGTCCCGGAAGATCTCGACCTCGTCGAGGGCATCGCCGACGATCTTCGTCGATTCGGCGATCCGGTCCATCGACATCGCCTCGGTGCTCGACTCATCGAGGTCGACGACGACGGTGAGTGTGCGGCGGGGGCCCGCGGCCACGGCCTTGACGTTCTCCAGGTGGTATCCCGCCGTCTGCAGGGGCGGGGTGAGCAGGCCCTTGATCCGTTCGACGTCCTCGTCCATATCTCCTCCTCTTCGCTGGCCCTCCCGCCCGCCGAGGTGCGGCGGACGGCTGCGACGGCCCGTGCGTCTGCCCGGCGGGCCGCTTCCTTCCCACCCTATGCGACAGCCTCGGTCAACGGTAAGCATCCGATAGGATTGCCGTATGCGTTTCCCCGTCAGTCGCCGTGCCCTTCTGACCGCCGGCGTCAGCGGCGCGAGTCTGGGCCTGCTCACGGCCTGCGGCCTGCGACTCGACGCGGATCCCGAGGTGCCCGAGCTCGATTCCTCGCAGGCGCTGCGCAACCGCATCGCCCGCATCCTCTCCGCCACCTCCCCCGGCTCCGGTGATCCCGACACCGCCGGTGAGGACCTCGCAGTCTTCGTCGCGGCCATCGGCCCGGTGTGGTCGCCTCCGACCGAATTCGCCACCGAACCGGCTCCGACCGAGGACGCACGCACCTTCGTCGAGGCGGCCGAGACCGTCTCCCGCGCCGTGTTCGAGTCCGCCTCCGAGCTCGGCTCCGGTCTCATTCCCGTGCTGTCCGATGTGGCCATGGGCCTGACGCTCGTTGCCGGTGACGACGAGCTCATCGACACCGCCGATGAGCTGATTCGCGCCAGCCGCGAGGAGGCCGCCGACACCGCCGCCACGCCGTCCGGCGAAGGCGACTCGGCAGACTCGGGCGGGGACGACTCCGCGGGCGAAGCGGACCGGCAGGCGATGTTGAATGCGATCCTCAACCAGTCTCGGGCAGCCGCCTACGGCTATGAGCGTCTGGCCGTGAACTTCGAGTCGAAGTCCGCGAAGCGCAGGGGTGCGCTGGCGCGTCTCGAATCCCTGGGCTCGCTGTCCGGGGAGATGCTCGGACTCCTCGGGGAGGACAATGCCGATCCCAACGCCTCGGCGTGGAGGCTCGATCCGACTCCCACGGATGCCCGGACGGCCGAGGAGCTGGCTGTGGGCCTCGAGGACGGGCTGGCCTCGGCGCTGCTGCCCTGGTTGGCCGAGGACACCTCGGCGATCCTGCGACTGTGGGAATCGGCTCGGGCCCGGACCGTCTTCTCCCGGCCCCAGCCGCTGCGGTTTGCCTATGACGACTCCGATGACTCCCCCAGCGCAGCGGCCCGATCGACGGCACCGGCGACGGCGGCCACGGAGGTCACCGGATGAAGGTGCCACCGGTTCTCTATCGCTCCACGCGCGACATCATCGGCAAGTACCGCACCGATGCGTGGGTCGCGGCGCTGGACTATATGGCCAATGAGCTCCTCGATCGGTGGAAGCTGCGCTTCGACGATGTGCCCGGCGCCCCGTGGGCCGGCTGCGAGTCGCTGGTCATCCCGGTGCTCACTCAGGAGAACTACCAGGGAGTGCTCCGGTTCGCCGCCCCGACCTCGGCGCACACTGCCGCTCATGCCCAGGCGCTGCGGGCCCTGCGGATGTGGAACGGGCACGGGGCGGTGCGCGTCATCCGCGATGACCGCAGCTTCCGGGTCACCCTGCAGGAGCGACTGCGGACGAAGGACAATCTCTCCGTGCTGCCGCTGGCCGATGTGCCACCGGTCTGGGGTGCCCTACAGCGGTCCCTGGAGATCCCGGCGAGTTCGGAATTCATGCAGGTCCAGGACATCGCGGCGGGCTGGCTGTCGACCTTCGACGCCGATGCCGGGCTGCTGACCGGATGGTCGGAGGCGGGCCCGCACGACGGGCTGCTGCTGTCCTTCGCCCGCAACTGGATGCAGACCCTGGCGTCTTCGGACGAGAGCTGGCTCATCCACGCCGATCTGCACTACTACAACATCCTCGCCGGCAACCCGGATCCCTCGGGCATCTCGACGTGGAAGGCCATCGATCCGCTGCCGCTGTCCGGTCCGACGGCGTACACGCTGGCCCCGGTGCTGTGGAATCGGCTGTCCGAGATCCCCTCGGACCATCCGCAGGCGCAGGCGGCGTGGCTGCGCGGTTTCGCCACCGATCTGGCCCTGTGCGCCGGAGTCGAACCGCAGTACGGGATGGGTGCGACCGTGGCCCGGGAGATCACGAACATGTTCTGGTATCTGCGCGCGGCCACCGGCGGGTCGACGGCGAGCCTGGCCGATGCGGCCCGGTCCCTGTGGGTGGCCCGGGCCCTGTCCGGGGCCGATGTGGCAGGCGTCAACGCCCACGCCCTCAAACCCATCGGCTGAGCCTTGAGCGGGTCCGGACCTGGAGCGGTTCTGAGCCTCGAGCGGGCCCGGACCTTCAGCGGATGAGGCCCGAGACGACGTCGAAGCCGAGTTTGAGGATCATCGCCGAGACCACGACGACGAAGATGACGCGCACGAAGCCCGAGCCCTTCTTCAGTGCGGTGCGGGCGCCGAAGACACCGCCTGCGACATTGCCGACGGCCACGACCAGACCCAGCAGCCAGACGACCTGTCCGTCGGGGACGAAGTAGACCAGCGCCCCGAAGTTCGTCGCCCAATTGATCACCTTCGCCATCGCCGAGGCCTGCAGGAATGAGAAGCCGATGATCGTGACGAACGCGATGACGAGGAACGATCCCGTGCCCGGTCCCAGCACCCCGTCGTAGACGCCGATGATGAGGCCGATGAGCCACGACAGCGCGTGGTGGCGCTTCGACGACTCGCCGAACCGCAGGCTCGCCTCCGCCCCGAGGCTGGGGTTGAGCAGGGTGAACAGGCCGACGCCGATCAGTGCCAGAAGGATGATCGGGGTGAACAGTTCGGCCGGGACCAGGGTCGCGAGCTTCGCCCCGGCCACGGCGCCGAGGAACGCCGAGGCCGCGGCCGGGATCGTCGCCGACCGGTCGGGGGTGATCTTGCGCAGGTAGGTGATCGCCGAGGCGGTCGTGCCCGCGATCGACCCGATCTTGTTCGTCGCGACCGCCTGCACCGGGCTCATGCCGGGCACGAGCAGCAGTGCGGGCAGCTGGATCAGCCCGCCCCCGCCGACGACCGCGTCGATCCATCCGGCCAGGGCTCCTGCGGCCAGCAGCCACAGGAGCATCGGCAGGGTGACATCGAGGCCGCCGGTGAGAGCTTCGAACACCGAGGCGGCTCAGACGTTCGCGTCGGCCGCGTCGACGGCCGCCGCGGGCAGAGCCGTCTCGGCCGCATCGACGGCGGCCGCATCGGCGGCGGCATCGGCCTTCGCGTAGGCCTCACGGATCGCGGCCACGGTGGCGGGGACCACCTCGGCGACGGGAAGATCGGTCTTCTCATCGGCCAGACGGTCGCGCACCTCGACCACACCGTCGGCGAGTCCGCGTCCGACGACGATGACGGTGGGGATGCCGATGAGCTCGGCGTCGGCGAACTTGAAGCCGGGCGAGACCTTGTTGCGGTCATCGATCAGGACGCTGATGCCCTCGGCCTCGAGCTCGGCGGTGATCGTCTCGGCCGCCTCGGCGATGTCGGCACCCTTGCCGGCGACGATGACATGCACATCGGCCGGGGCCAGATGCTGGGGCCAGAGCAGTCCGTCCTCGCTGTGGTTCTCCTCGGCGATGCAGGCCATGACGCGGGTGACGCCGAGACCGTAGGAGCCCATGGTCACGGTCGTGGCCTTGCCGTTGGCATCGAGCACCTTGAGGTCGAGGGCCTCGGCGTACCGGCGGCCGAGCTTGAAGATCTGGCCGATCTCGACACCGCGGGCCAGCTCCAGCGGTCCGGAGCCGTCGGGGGCGGGATCGCCGACGGCCACCTGGGCGGCTTCGATCGTGCCGTCGGCCACGAAGTCGCGGCCGGCGACGAGGTCGAAGACGTGGCGGCCGGGCTCATTCGCGCCGGTGATCCAGCGGGTGCCGTCGACGATGCGGGGGTCGAGGAGATAGCGGATCTTCGACGGCGATTCGAGGCCGAGGACCGGGTGGTCGAGGTCGTTGCCGGGCCCGATGTAGCCCTTGACGAGCTCGGGGTGGGCGGCGAGGTCCTCGGCTGTTGCGGCCTCGAGATCGACCTCGCCGTCGCCGAGCATGCCGGTGCCGGCGGCCCGGTCGAGGTCGACCTCACGGTCACCGGGCAGGCCGATGACGATGACCTCGCGGGTCCCGTCCGGATGAGTCACGGCGCAGACGACGTTCTTCAGCGTATCGGCGGCGGTCCATTCGCGGTCCTCCCGCGGATGATTCGCGTTCGCCGCGGCCACGAGGGTCTCGATCGTCGGAGTGTCGGGGGTGTCCTCGACATGGGCGGCGGGCGTGCCCTCATAGGGAATCGGATCGGGCACGATCGAGGTCACGGCCTCGACGTTGGCGGCGTAACCGCCGGCGGAGCGGACGAAGGTGTCCTCGCCGACCTCGGAGGGGTAGATGAATTCCTCGGTGCCGGATCCGCCCATCGCTCCCGGGGTCGCCTCGACCGGCAGGCAGGGCAGTCCGAGGCGGGCGAAGGCGCGCAGGTAGGCCACGCGCATGGCCTCGTAGGAGGCGTCGAGGCCGGCGTCGTCGACGTCGAAGGAGTAGGCGTCCTTCATGATGAATTCGCGGCCGCGCAGCAGACCGGCGCGGGGCCGGGCCTCGTCGCGGTACTTCGTCTGGATCTGGTAGATCGACAGGGGCAGATCCTTGTACGAGGAGTAGAGGTCCTTGACCAGGAGGGTGAAGACCTCCTCGTGGGTGGGGGCGAGGATGTAGTCGTTGTCACGACGGTCCTTGAGGTGGAACAGGTCGGGGCCGAAGGCCTCCCAGCGGCCGGAGGTCTTGTAGGGGTCGGCGGGCAGCAGTCCCGGGAAGTGGACCTCCTGGGAACCGGCGAGCGCCATCTCCTCGCGCACGATGGCCTCGATCTTGCCGAGCACGGCCAGTCCCAGCGGCAGCCACGTGTAGATCCCCGGTGCCTGCCTGCGGATGTATCCGGCGCGGTGCAGCAGTCGGTGGCTGGCCACCTCGGCGCCGACCGGGTCCTCCTTCTGGGTTCGCACGAACAGGGACGACATGCGCAGGGCCATAGGTGTTTCTCCTCAACTCGTCAGGACTCAGATCGAACACTATCGCACGCGGGCGGGCCGCGGGAATCCGGAGCGGAGCGGTCCGGTGTCTCGACGCGGTCGACCACGTGGGTGAGCCCGGATTCGTCACCAGGGGGAAGAGAATTAGACTGGTGGGTGCTGCGCCGAAGTCCAGCACCGGTCGGGGCCCCTGGTCCGCCGACCGGCACTCACCGACACGACGAGTCCGAGCGATACGAAGAGCATGCCTGATCAGAGTCAACTCACGCAGTTCCCGCGGCCGTCCGTGGCGGTCGACACCGCGGTCCTCTGCCCTGTGCCCGGCCGTGGTCTGCATGTTCTCCTCACCCATCCCGGCGATGGGGTGTGGCAGCTGCCGGGGTCGATTCTGCGTCCGCAGGAGCGCCTCGCCGAGGCGGTCGCCCGGTGCCTGCGCGAGAAGGCCCGGCTGGTCGATCGGGCGCCGGTCCAGCTGCATGTGTTCGACCAGCCCGACCGCGACGATCGCGGCTGGGTGATCTCCGTGGCCCACCTCGATGTGCTCTCGGCCGGTGACGTCGGCCTCGCCCGGACCGGTGACGACGGCGTGCCCGAGTCCGGAACGGCCGAATCCGGAACGGCCGAGTCCGGAACGGCCGAGTCCGGTGACGACCCCGCCGAGGCCGGTGACGGCTTCGCCGAGGCCGTGGCGACGGATTCCGATCACGCCGATGCTCCCGTCCATCGTCGCAAGCTCGTGCCCGTGCACGATGTCGACGAACTCAGCTCCGAACACCAGGAGATCGTGCGTGTCGCCGTCCACCGGCTGCGGGCCCTGCACGAGCGCACACCCGATCCCTTCGGTCTGCTCGAGTCCGAGTTCTCACTGCGGCAGCTGCGGGAGCTGCACGAGATCGTCGCCGGTGAGAGCCTGCAGGCCGATACATTCCGGCGCACCATGCTGCCTCTGCTCGACCCGACCGGTCAGGCCGTCAGTCAGGGCAGGGGCCGGCCCGCACAGACATTCACCCGCCGGTCGGAGCTGGCCCTGCGCGCCGACTCCCGCCGGATGCCCGAGGACACGCGGCGATGACCGAGATCGACCGATCACCGAACACGCACATGCGCATCGACGTGTGGCTGTGGACGACGCGGATGTTCAAGACCCGCAGCCTCGCCACTCAGGCCTGCCGCGGCGGACACGTCCAAGTCGACGGGCAGCGGGTCAAGGCCTCCCAGAAGGTGAGCATCGGTCAGGAGGTGCGCGTGCGCAAGGCCGGCAGCGAATTCACGTGGAAGATCACCGGCTTCATCCCCACCCGCATGCAGGCCTCCATCGCCGTCGAATGCTATGAGGATCTCACTCCCCCACCCGACCCGGCCCTGCGCGGGTTCGTCCCGCGACGGGACAAGGGGCTGGGCCGTCCGACGAAGAAGGACCGTCGCGAGATGGAGAAGTTCTTGGGCGACCTGGCCAAGCCTCAGTCCCGCAACCGCCGACGCCGCTGAGTGCGACCGCCGACGCCGCTGAGTGCGGGCACACTCAGTACATGATGGTGGCGAAGGTGCCGACCTGTTCGAAGCCGACGCGCGTGTACATCCGCAGCGCCACCTCGTTGTAGTCATTGGCGTACAGACTCACCGTCGTATGTCCCTTGTCGCGGGTGCGCTGGACGACCGCGGCCATTCCGGCCGCGCCGAGTCCCTGGTTCCTCACTTCGGGGTGGACCCATACTCCCTGGACCTGGACGATGCGACGGGCGCGGATGCCGATATCGGCCTTGAACAGAACCTGTTCGTCCTGTTCGGTGGCCGGCCATCGGGGCACCTGCCCGCCCTGGGGCAGGGTGTCGGAGATGCGGGCGTAGCAGTTCTTGCTGCGGATGATCCCGCGCACCCGTGAGAGGTATCCCGCAGTGCCGTCCTCGATGGGTGAGAACCCGACCTCCTTCGTGAACATGTCCACACTGGCGGGAAACACGGCGCCGAGGTCGTCGAGAGTGACTCGGATGACGTGTTCGTCGGGGGCCACGAGCGGATCCGAGCTGATCGCCAGCAGCGGCTGCCGCTGCCGCACCCCGCGAGGCCGGCCCCAGTTGAGCCGCTGCCCCAGATCGAGGATGACCCGCTGGGCGCCGATGAGGGAGCACGAGACGCGACCGTCGACGTTGAGCTTGTCGGCCAGCACCTGGTTCGTCGCCGGAGTCGCCGCGACGGGGATGATGTTGCCACCGACCCAGTAGGCGGCCACGGGCCGGTCGCCGTCGAAGACTCCGTACAGCGTCCCGGCCGGAGAGCCGAGCCGGGCGGTGCCGGTGACCTCGAGCAGGGAGATGAGGTAGACGTTCTCGCAGGGATTGCGCGCGAGCAGATCCGTCAGCCACTGCGTGTGCTGATGTCCCAGCCGTGCGATCCTCAGCATGAATAACCCTTGTCCACCGTCACCATGTGTCAGTCCTGTCGACGCGACGGCGATTCAGCCGACGACGACTTCCGGTGGGCCGGAGGTCGGGGACGACTCGGACCCGGCCTCCTGCGCGATCCGATTGGCCTCGGAGATCAGGGTCTCGACGATCTCAGCCTCGGGCACCGTCTTGATCACCTCGCCTTTGACGAAGATCTGGCCCTTGCCGTTGCCGCTGGCCACGCCGAGGTCGGCATCACGGGCCTCGCCCGGTCCGTTGACCACGCACCCCATGACCGCCACCCGCAGCGGGATCTCCATGCCCTCGAGGCCGGCGGTGACCTTGTCGGCCAGGGTGTAGACGTCGACCTGCGCACGCCCGCAGGAGGGACAGGAGACGATCTCGAGCTTGCGCGGTTTGAGGTTGAGCGATTCGAGGATCTGGTTGCCGACCTTGACCTCCTCGGCCGGAGGGGCCGACAGGGACACGCGGATGGTGTCGCCGATGCCCTCGGCCAGCAGATGTCCGAACGCGGTCGCGGATTTGATCGTGCCCTGGAAGGCCGGCCCGGCCTCGGTGACTCCCAGATGCAGCGGCCAGTCTCCGCGTTCGGCCAGCAGCTCGTAGGCGCGGACCATGACCACCGGGTCGTGGTGTTTGACGGAGATCTTGAAGTCGGAGAACCCGTGCTCCTCGAACAGGGAGGCCTCCCACACGGCGGACTCGACGAGCGCTTCGGGCGTGGCCCTGCCGTACTTCTCCATCAGCCGCTTGTCCAGGGATCCGGCGTTGACACCGATGCGGATGGACACCCCCGCCTCGGCGGCGGCTTTCGAGATCTCCTTGACCTGGTCGTCGAACTTGCGGATATTGCCCGGGTTGACCCGCACCCCGGCGCAGCCGGCCTCGATCGCGGCGAAGACGTACTTGGGCTGGAAGTGGATGTCGGCGATGACGGGGATCTGGGATTTGCCGGCGATGATCGGCAGCGCCGCGGCGTCATCGGCGGTCGGGCAGGCCACGCGCACGATATCGCAGCCGGAGGCGGTGAGCTCGGCGATCTGCTGCAGGGTCGCGTTGATGTCGGTCGTCGGCGTCGTCGTCATCGACTGCACGCTCACCGGCGATTCGGACCCGACGCCGACCTTGCCGACCCTGATCTGCCGCGTCTGCCGCCGCGGTGCGAGCACGGGCGGCGGCGATGCGGGCATTCCGAGATTGACAGATGTCACGAAGACGATCCCTTCAGTCGGGCTGGTGACCAGCCACGATGACCGTGCCGTCGCCGAGGCGGGCCCGAGCTGCGGCCGGATTGTTCGAACCATGTCCATTGTAGGACCTCCGCCTGCCTCCGAGGTGCGTTCCGCCGCTGTCGACTGTGCGCGGGTAGTGTGAAGGTGTCCTGAAATCTGCGAGAAGGAGCGGACCCGTGAGCGAAGGCGCATACCCCGACATCGAGGCTATGGTCGCCTTCCTGGACGCGGAGGCGAGCGCGCTGTCTGACCAGGGCGGATCCCTGGCTTGGGGAATCTTTCGCCGAGGCGGCCCTACGCGTTCCGCCAACGCCGACGTTCCGTACCGGATCGCGTCGATGACGAAGTCCTTCACCGCCGCGGCCATCGGTCTCCTCGCCGAGGACGGCCTCGACCTCGACCGGCCGTTCGGTCGCCTCGTGCCCGAACTGGCGGACACGGCGATCGCCGACCGCACCTGCCGGCAGGCGCTGACCATGGGCACCGGGTTCACGAAGGACGATCCGTGGGCCGACCGGATGGAGTCGATGACCCCGGACGAGCTGATCGCCTGGCTGCGCCGCGGCGCAGTCGCCACGGCCCCAGCCGACACCGGCTACGAGTATTCGAATCTCGGCTATGCCGTGCTCGGCATGGTCGCCGAGACGGTCACCGGTCGGACGTTCACCGAGCTCGTGTGCACCGACATCCTCGGACCTCTCGGGCTCACGCGCACCGGGTTCGACCACACCGACTTCCCGGATCTGGCACCAGGAATCCGTGTCGACCTCGACGGCGGTCTGCACCCGGTCGAGCTGACCGGCCCCGGGGTCTTCTCCCCCATCGGCGGAATGATCTCCACGGTGGACGACATCGGCACGTGGATGTCGGCCCACCTCGACGCGCTCGACGATCTCGAGGCGGAGCCCGGAACGCTTCGGCACGTTCTCACCGGCAACCAGCAGGGCCGACGACTCATGGAGTCCCAGCGCAGCAAGCACCATACGGAGACCCTGATCTACGGCTATGGCCTGGAGACCCGACTGGATTCGCGCTTCGGAAGGGTGGTCTGCCATTCGGGCGGGTACCCCGGATACGGTTCGCACATGCGATGGTTCCCCGAACTGGGGCTGAGCATCGTCGTGCTCGGCAACACCACGTACTATCCGGCTCAGCGCAGCGTCCAGAACGCCGTCGACGCGGGATGGGCGGCGGCCATCGGGACGCCTGATCTCGCTCTGGATCGCAGCACCACCTCGGCGCCGGTGCCCCGCTATGAAGCGCAGCCCGCACAGATTCAGACGGTCCTGGCCGCGGCGAACCTCGTCACCGATTTCGACGAGGCGGTCGCCGATGAGATCTTCTCGATGAACATGGATCTCGACGAACCGCGAGTCGAGCGGCGCCAACGCTTCGCTCGGTGGGCACGGGACCATGGTCTGGCCTCGGGCGACGCTTTCTCAGGCGAACAGCTGGTGATGTCCTCTCCGCTGCGCGGGACGGTGACGGTGCCTGCTGATGAGGCGCAGACGGACCCGGCCACGATCACGGTCGGACTCAACCACCTCGGCCAGGTGCAGGCGATCACCCTCGGCGGCTGAGGCTGCGCCGGCGACTGCCGGGCCGCCGGTCCCCGCACCCGCTTCCTGCCCCGCCGACTGCCGGGTCTATCCGCCGGCGCCGAAGATCGCGTCGAGGGTGATGGGTTTGACGAGGTCGACGTAGACGAGCAGCGCCGTCATGCACAGCATGAGCCCGATGCACACATAGGTCAGCGGCAGCAGCTTCGCCGTGTCGAAGGGTCCGACCAGCCCGCGCCCGCGCCACCGGTTGATGCGACGACGAGCGCCCTCGTAGAGTCCGACGGCGATGTGTCCGCCGTCCAGCGGCAGCAGCGGGATCATGTTGAACGCGAACAGGAAGATGTTGATCGAGCCGAGCATGCCGAGGCCCATCTGCGCCTTGTCGACGATATCGATGCGATCGGTGGACACGATCTCGCCGGCGATGCGGCCGACGCCGACCATGCCGACGAGCCCTTCGGCATCGCGGTCCTTCGTCCCGACGGCGACCTCACCGATGTCGACGAGTTTGACCGGCAGGGTGACGATGGCGTGGAAGACTCCTGAGACCTGATCCCAGACGGCTTCGGGGAACTCAGTGATCGGCAGGGGTGCGCGTTCGAACACGGGGCCGACGCCGAAGAAGCCCTCGGTCACGGTCTGCGGTGTCCCGTCCGGATTCTCAAGCGGCCTGTCCGCCTCGTCGAGCTTCTGCCGTTCGGTGGCGATGATCGGCACGGTCACGGACTGGGCCTGACCGTCGCGGATGAAGTCGACCTCGACGCGCTGACCGGCGTGGTCCTTGATCACCGTCGACAGCTGGTCCCAGTCCTTCGTCTCGACCCCGGCGATCGCGGTGATCTCATCGCCGGGTTCGATGCCGGCCTCCCAGGCCGGGGTCAGCTGGTCATCGTCGCGGCACGTGTTCTGCTCCTCGGCGGAACGCTGCGCGGCCTCGGAGGCGGGCACGGCGCATTCGACGACGGTCTCGACCGTCGTCGTCGGCGTCATCACACCGATGCCCATGAGCGAGATCGCCATGATGAGGATGCCGAGGACGAGGTTGACGAAAGGACCGGAGAACATGACGACCAGCCGCTTGGGCACGCTGAGGGCGTAGAACGTCCGGTGCTCCTCCCCCGGCGCGATCTCCTCGTTCGAGAACTCCCTGGCATCGGCCATGGTGCTCTCGAACAGCCGCCCCTTCCGCCGCCGGCGCGGAGACTGCGCGTCGGGACCGGCACCCCCGCGCTGAGATCCGCCCTCGTCGAGGCCGGGCTGCTCGGCGGCTTCCTCCCGTGTCCCGGCCTCTGCCCCGCTGGCCTCTGCTTCCCGAGCCCCTGCTTCCGAAGCCCCGACGGTCTGGCCCTCGAGGCGCTGCGTGGTCGCCGGTTCGGGCGGGTACATTCCGGGCATCGCGATGAACCCGCCGAGCGGGAACGCCTTCACCCCGTACTCGGTCTCGCCGCGTCGGAAGGAGAACAGTGTGGGCCCGAAGCCGACCATGTAATGGGTGACCTTGACTCCGAAGCGCTTGGCCGGGGTGAGGTGGCCGAGCTCATGCAGGCCGATGGAGATCGAGATGCCGATGAGGAAGAGGACGATCCCGATGATGTAGAGCAGGACCGTCATCCCAGGCCTCCGTTCGGCACTCGCGCCGACTGCTGCCCGGACCGGCTCTTCTCGGCCTCTGACCGCTCGGCGGCGCTCTTCTGCTCGGCGACGAAGTCTCGGGCGAACTCCCGGGCCCAGGCATCGGCGGCCAGGACGGTGTCCACGGTGTGCTCGGCGGCCGGTTCGTGGGCCGCCAGGGCCCGGGCCAGTCCCCGGTCGATGTCGGTGAAGGCGATGTCGCCGGCGATGAACGCCGCCACGAGCACCTCGTTGGCGGCGTTGAGCACAGCCGGGAAGCTGCCGCCGCGCCGGCCGGCGTCGATGGCCAGGCCGAGGGCCGGGAACGCCAGGTGGTCGACCGGTTCGAACGACCAGTGCATCGGCTGGCCCCAGTTGTTCGGCACCGCTGCCGAACCCAACCGCGTCGTCGATCCGTCCGCCTGCGTGCCCAGAGCGTAGGAGATGGGCAGACGCATGTCCGGTGGGGAGATCTGCGCGATCGTCGAGGCGTCGGTGAACTCGACCATCGAGTGGATGTGCGATTGCGGGTGGACGACGACCTCGATGTGGTCGAAGTCGATCTCGAAGAGCAGGTGGGCCTCGATGACTTCCAGGCCCTTGTTGACCAGGGTCGCGGAGTTGAGGGTGATCATCGACCCCATCGACCAGGTCGGGTGGTTGAGGGCCTGCGCGGGGGTGACTCGACGCAGCGCCTCGCGGGTCATGCCGCGGAAGGGGCCACCGGAGGCAGTGATGATCAGCTTGCTGACCTCCCTGTGGGTGCCGGCCCGCAGAGCCTGAGCGATCGCCGAGTGCTCGCTGTCGACGGGGACGAGGCGGGCTCCGGTGGCGCGTGCGGCATCGAGGACGATGGACCCGCCGATGATGAGCGACTCCTTGTTCGCCAGGGCCACATCGGTGCCCCGGGCCAGGGCGGCCAGTGTCGTTCCGAGACCGGCGGCACCGGTGATCGCGTTGAGGACCATGTCGGCCTCGAGACCCGCGACCGCCTCGGCGGCGGTGTCACCGAGGTGGATGACCTCGACGGGATCGCTGACCCCGCGGGCGGCGGCGAGTGCGGCCAGTCGGCGGCGGATCTCGGCCTCTCCCCCGGCCGGCGGGGAGGTCAGTCCGATGACGGGAACGCAGAAATCGAGAGCCTGCTCGAGCAGCAGATCGAGTTGGGATCCGGCCGCCAGCCCGACGATCGCATGCTCGTGGCGGTGTCCGGACAGAACGTCGAGGGCCTGGGTGCCGACCGATCCGGTGGAGCCGACTACAATGAATCTACGTTTACTCACGCCAACCGATGATGCCAAAGTTCTCTGGGAAATGACTCGACAGCCTTCGGGCGAGCGTGGCCGGCCACCGATGGTTCGGCGCGCGGGTGCCCCTGTGGTTCGGCACGCGGCGTCCCTGCTGGGGACGGTGGTGAGTAAGGACAATCAATGGCGAAAGAGAATGATATGACCAAGACGCTGAGCCCCGACGACATCCTGGGATTGGATTCGGTCTTCGAGCCCGATGACCTCGAATTCGCAGCGATTGTGAAGAAGTGGCTGGACGAGAACGTCCGGGACAGGATCGGCGATTACTTCCTCGACGCCACGATCCCCGCTCGTGAACTGGCCGAAGGGCTCGGCGAGCTCGGCCTGCTGGGCATGCACCTGACCGGCTACGGCTGCGGCGGATCGACAGCCACCCAGTACGGTCTGGCCTGCCGTGAGCTCGAGGCCGTCGACTCCGGTCTGCGTTCGCTCGTGTCCGTGCAGGGGTCGCTGGCGATGTTCGCCATCCACCGCTTCGGTTCGGAGGCGCAGAAGGAGGAGTGGCTGCCGAAGATGGCCACCGGCAAGGCGATCGGCTGCTTCGGCCTGACCGAACCCGATGTCGGGTCCGATCCCTCGGGCATGAAGACGACGGCGAAGAGGGACGGATCCGACTGGATCCTCAACGGCGCGAAGATGTGGATCACGAACTCGCCGGTCTCCGACGTCATGGTTGTGTGGGCCAAGACCGAGGAGCTCGACGACAAGGGCCGGCCCGTCGTGCGCGGCTTCGTCGTGCCCTCGGACACCGAGGGGGTCCAGACTCCGGAGATCCACCGCAAGATCTCGCTGCGGGCCTCGATCACCGGTGAGATCGTCCTCGACAACGTGCGTCTGCCCGCCGATGCCATGCTGCCGGAGGCCGAAGGCCTCAAGGGACCGCTGTCGTGCCTGTCCGAGGCCCGCTACGGCATCGTCTTCGGAGTCACGGGAGCTGCCCGCGACTCGCTGCTGTCGGCCCTGGAGTACACGGGCACCCGCGTCCAGTTCGACCGCCCGCTGTCGTCGTTCCAGATCACGCAGCAGAAGCTCGCGAAGGCCCTGGGCCAGTATTCGCAGATCACACTGCTGGCCGCTCATCTGGGCAAGCTCAAGGACTCGGAGGCGGGCGTGCGTCCCGAGCAGATCAGCCTCGGCAAGATGGTGGGCGTCGACACGGCCATGAACGTCTGCCGCGACCTGCGCGCCCTCTTCGGCGGTTCGGGCATCACGAGCGAGTATCCGCCGCTGCGCCACGCGGTCAACCTCGAGACCGTGCTCACCTACGAAGGCACGCACGAAGTGCACCAGCTGACCCTGGGCCGGGCGATGACCGGGATCAACGCCTTCGCGAACTGATTCCGTCCCGGGTGGGGCAGGCGGTGTCGGCGTCGGGACGAGCGGCAACCCCGCTCGGACAGGCGGCGCTCCCGCTGGGACGGCCGGATGCTGCCTGCCGCAGTTCCAGCACGACGGTCTGCTCGTCCTCGCCGAGGCGGCCCTGCCCGGCCAGTCCCCGACCCGCGGCGTGAGCGAGCGCGGTCGGGGCCTGCTCGCGTCCGAGTTCGATGAGCAGTGTGCCCTCGGGGCGCAGCCAGTCCACGGATTCGTCGATGAGTCTCCGGACGAGGTCGAGGCCGTCGGGCCCGCCGAAGAGAGCACTGCTCGGTTCGCAGTCGACGGCCTCCCGCGGGAGGAAGTCCGAGGCGGTGTCCGGCACATAGGGTGGGACCGCTGCGATCACGTCGACTCCGCGGCGCAGCTCCTGCGGCAGTCCCCGCAGGCAGTTCAGACGGTGACCGTCAACGGTCGTGCCGGCGGCCGGGCTCGCGCCCGCCGCCTGGTGCACATTGGCCACGGCGGCCTCGACGGCTTCGTCCTGCGCATCGCCGACGCAGATGCGCACACCGGGCACCGAGGCGGCCACGAACGACCCGACCGGTCCCGCTCCGCAGAACCCTTCGACCAGCACCGGAGCCGGTCGGCCCGCACCGCGCCGGTCCGAGCTGGCCCTGACAGTGCGCGCGGAATGGAAGGCGAGCAGTCTCGTCCTCTGTCTGGGGACGAACACGCCCGGACGCACATTCAGGCGCAGGCCGGCGAAGTCGACCCACCCGACGATGTGTTCGAGCGGTTCTCCGCTGATCCGCCGGGCCGCGAGTGCCTTCAGCCTCGACTGTCCTGAGTCTTCACTGACCGTGTCCCCCTGCAGCGCCGCTTCGAGGAGAATGGCGGCTTCCTCCTCGGCGAAGACGCACCCGGCATCGCGCAGCGCTTCGGTGAGCCGATGCATTCGCGGTCTTCAGGAACCCGACAGGACCGCGCCTTGGAACCAGTCCACCCATGCCTGTGCATCGATCGCTCCCGCATCGGTGTGCAGCAGGGTGTGCTCCGGGGACAGGGGGACGACGGCGGCGAACTCGACGCGGGAGTCGCGCATCGCCTGGTCGAGGTTCGCGGTCTGTCCGTCGATGCTGACACCGACGCCTTCGAACCGGGACCGAGTGATCCTGACCGAGGCGCGGCCGGGTTCGATCGTCGGGGCGTCGATGCCGTGGACGACGACAGCGGTCTCGGTCGCCTCACCGGCCTCGGCGCGCAGGTCGACTCGCAGGCCGATGCGTGCGGCAGCCAGCAGAGTCAGCGCCCGTGCCAGGGGCGGGACATCCTCGGCGAGGGTGAGCACGGCACCCGATTCCGGGATCACTCCCATGGTCCGCAGCACCCCGGCGAGCTTCGCACTGCGGTCGAGGACCTCGGCGCGGTCGAGCTCGACGGGCACCGACAGTGCCGCAATCAGGCGCGGATCGGTGACCTCGCGCCCGTCGACAAGCGGCTTCTCGGGCGCCGGCCCGGTGAGGACGACGTCATCGGCACGTCCCATCGCGATCGGGAAGTCGAGGAGTTCGTAGACGGGATTGAGTGTGCCGGCGTCGGTGTCGCTCGGCGACGAGAAGTAGTGGAACTCAGTCAACGGAGGCCATCACCTCGACGACGCGGTCTATGAAGGCGTCGACCTGGTCCTCATCGTAGGCCTTCTTGCCCTTCGCGGTCTTGAACAGCACGCGGCGGACCTGATCGACGCTCATCGCCACGCCCTGGGTGAAGTAGGAGTTGACCTTGTCGCACATGTCGTCGACCTGGTCGATGTCGTAGCCGATGACGCCGGGGGGCGGGTTGTCGAAGCGCTCTCCGGCCTCGCGGACGAGCCGTCCGCGCAGGGACGCGGCGACGCGGGTGAGTTCGGCGACCCATGCGTCCTGACCGGACTGGGCGATGAGTCGGTCGCGGGCCTGTTTGGCGAATGCGTCCTCGAGACGGTCGAGGGCGGCGTCGACGACGGCCACATGGTAGCCCTTGCGCACGAGGTCGAAGCCGACCGTGCGCACTGCGCGCGAATCGAGGTCGCCGGGCTGCGGGGTCGGCCGTTCGAAGGACTCACGCGCACGCTTGAAGAAGCTGTCGACCTGCTTGGGGTCGTATCCGTTCTTCCAACCGGACATTCGAGGGAAAGTCGTGTCCGCCATGTCTCCTCCAGAAGCGAGTGCCTGTGCTGTTTCCACCATGATAGATCGACGACGCCGAAATTGCGTGCCCGTGCCCGTGATCGGGTGGCCCGACCGGGTGGTGCCTCAGTCGGCGGCGGCCAACTGGCCGCAGGCCCCGTCGATATCGGACCCGCGGGTGTCGCGGATGGTGGTGGGGATGCCGTGGTCGATGAGCCGGCGGACGAATTCGTCGGCGACCTCCGGTTCGGAGGCCGTCCACACCGAGCCCGGGGTCGGGTTGAGCGGGATCGGGTTGACGTGCACCCAGCCGCGGCCGCGGGCGTTGAGCTTCTGCGCCAGCAGCTCGGCCCGCCAGGCGTGATCGTTCATGTCCTTGATCAGCGCGTATTCGATGCTCACGCGCCGACCGGTGACCTGGAAGTAGTTGTAGGCGGCGTCGATGGCCTCATCGGCCTTCCACCGGGTGTTGACCGGGATCATCTCATCGCGCAGCTCGTCGTCGGGGGCGTGGAGACTCAGCGCAAAGGTCACCGGGATGTCCTCGGCGGCGAGTTTGTTGATGCCGGGCACCAGCCCGACCGTCGAGATCGTGATCCGCCGCGGCGACATGCCCAGTCCCTCGGGGGCGGGTCCGACGAACCGGCGGACGGCGTTCATCACCCGCTTGTAGTTGGCCAGGGGTTCGCCCATGCCCATGAACACGATGTTCGAGACCCGTTCGGGCCCGCTCGCCGAGGTGGCCGTGCCCTCCTCGTCGTTTGCCGCCTCCCCGTCGCCGGGACCGTCGGCCTCGGCGCCGAGCGCGGTCTCACCCGCCCCGGGCATATCGGACGTCGGCGCCTCGGCGAGCTCACCGGCGGCGATGACCTGGTTGGCGCGCACGACCTGCTCGACGATCTCGGCGGTGGACATGTTGCGGGTCAGGCCCTGCTGCCCGGTGGCGCAGAACGGGCAGTTCATTCCGCATCCGCACTGGCTGGACACGCACAGGGTGACCCGGTTGCGGTAGCGCATGAGCACGGATTCGACGAGGGCTCCGTCGAAGAGGCGCCAGAGGAATTTGATCGTGTCACCGTTCTCGGTCCGCAGACGGCGGACCTCGGTGAGCAGGTGCGGGAAGAACCGCTGCTGGATCTCGCCGCGAAGATCCTTCGGCAGGTCCGTCATCGCCTCGGTGTCGGTGACGTAGTGGCTGAAGTAGTGCGTCGAGATCTGCTTCGCGCGGAAGGCGGGCAGACCCATCTCCTCGACCGCGGCGATGCGTTCGTCCATGGACATATCCGCCAGATGCTGCTGCGGCTGGCTGACGCGGGGGGACTTGAAGTTGAGAAGGGGACGACCGTCACGCGTCGGTGTCGTCGACGTCGTCCCATCGGGATGCTCCACGACGGGTCTGGTCTGCCTTCTGCCTGCTTGAGAACTCACGGGACCATTGTCTCATGAGGCGACGAAGACTGCTGTGTGGCAGCCACCACGCGGTGGAGAGTCGCAGATTCGGCCGTGAACGGATCAGACGCGTTGGCCAGGGCCTCCTGGGTGACCGGGCAGGGCCTCCGAGGTGACCGGGCAGGGTCTCAGAGGTAACCGGGCAGGACCGAGAACAGGACGAGGGCGACCGGGGCGGTCGGCAGGATCGAGTCGAGGCGGTCCATGACTCCGCCGTGGCCGGGCAGCAGAGTGCCCATGTCCTTGAGCTCGAGGTCGCGTTTGATCATGGATTCGCTGAAGTCGCCGAGCGTGGCGAAGGCGGGAATGATCGCCCCGAAGACCAGTCCGGTCCAGAACGGTGCGCCGATGAGCGTCACGGCCAGGATCGTGGCCACGGCGGCGGCGAAGATCGTCGACCCGAGGTAGCCCTCCCAGGACTTCTTCGGTGAGATCTTCGGGGCGATCGGATGCTTGCCCCACAGCACACCGAAGACGTAGCCGCCGGTGTCGGAGGCGACGACGGCGGCGAGGAACATGATGACGTAGAAGTTGCCGTCGGGCTGGGTGAGCAGATAGACGACGAAGCAGGCCATGAGGCCGACGTAGGTGAGCGCGAAGAGGGAGAGCGAGACGTCCTTGACCGCGTTCTTGCGGCGCTCGACCATCGTGAAGAGCATGACGGCGCCGGCGCTGGCGGCGAAGGTCACCCACAGGGCTTCGCGTCCGCCGATGTAGGTGGCCAGCACCATGCAGGCGGCGGAGACCATGGTGGGCACGCGGGAGACGAGCGAACCGGACCGCGACAGTGCGTTGGCCAGTTCCCACATCGCGGCGACGATGCCGACGAGGATGATGAAGAGGAAGGAGATCGGCAGGAAGATCAGCGAGCACAGCACCACGCCGCCGATGAGCAGCCCCATGCCGATGGCTGCCGGCAGATTGCGGCCTGCCCGACCGTAGTCCTTCGGGGGCGGCTCGGCATCGGATTCGGCCGCCTCGGGGCTGGGGTCGAAGTCCGGGTCATCGGGCGAGTACGGTTTGTCCGTATTGCGCAGATCCCGGCGTCTGGGGAAGGGTGTCTCGGCCCGAGCGGCGTCGCGCGAGGGATCCGGCTCCCCGAAGGGAGCCGGATTCGCGGCGGGACTGTCGGACCCGGTCAAGGCAATCATCAGACCTCGAGGAGCTCGGCTTCCTTCTGCGAGAGCAGCTGATCGACGTTGTCGACCTTGCTCTTCGTCAGGTCGTCGAGTTCGGAGATGGCACGGGTGACTTCGTCCTCGCCGGCCTCTCCGTCCTTCTTGATCCGCTCGAGAACGTCCTTGGCGTGGCGGCGGATGTTGCGGATGGAGACCTTTCCGTCCTCGGCCTTGCTCTTGACGATCTTGACGTATTCCTTGCGGCGCTCCTCGGTCAGTTCCGGCAGGACGACGCGGATGACGTTGCCGTCGTTGGCCGGGTTCGCCCCGAGGTCGGAGTTGCGCAGAGCGTTCTCGACATCGGTCAGGGTGCCCTTGTCGTACGGAGTCACGAGGATCGTCCGGGCCTCGGGCGTCTGGAACGACGCGAGCTGCTGGAGCGGGGTCGGTGCACCGTAGTAGTCGATCTCGATGTCGGCGAACAGTGCGGGGTTGGCGCGGCCGGTGCGGATCGACGCGAAGTCGTCCTGTGTGAACTCGACGGCCTTGTCCATCTTCTCTCTGGCCTCGGCCAGTGTCTCTTCAATCACGGTTCACTCTTTCCATCTCTGTAAGCTTTGGGTTCATTCTATGGGTCATCGCTGAAAAATGCCGCACCGTATCCACAACCGAGTGTCCTCACCTGCGCAGACAGTGAGTCGGCTGTTGAGGCGGCGGCGATGGGCGGGGCCGTATCGGCCCCGTCCGGGCCCCGCGGCGGCCCTGCTGGGCGCACGAGTCCGCCCCGGGTCGCCCGGGAGTCAGTGGACGACGGTGCCGATCTTGTCTCCGGTGATGGCCTTTTGCAGATTGCCCTCCCCCTGCATGCCGAAGACATGCATCGGCAGTCGGTTGTCCATGCACAGCGAGAACGCGGTGGAGTCGACGACCTTGAGTCCGCGCTGCAGTGCTTCCTGGTAGGTGACCTCGGCCAGCTTCTCCGCGTTCGGGTCGACCTTGGGATCGGCGGTGTAGACGCCGTCGACGCCGTTCTTCGCGATCAGCACCTCGTCGGCGTGGATCTCCAGAGCGCGCTGGGCGGCGACGGTGTCGGTGGAGAAGTACGGCAGGCCGGCGCCGGCGCCGAAGATGACGACGCGGTTCTTCTCCATGTGCCGCATGGCCCGACGGGGGATGTAGGACTCGGCGACCTGCGACATCGGAATCGCCGTCTGGACCCGCGTGTCGACTCCCAGCTGCTCGAGGAAGTCCTGCAGCGCCAAGCAGTTCATCACGGTGCCGAGCATGCCCATGTAATCGGCACGGGTGCGGTCCATGCCGCGCTGGGACAGTTCGGCGCCGCGAAAGAAGTTGCCGCCGCCGACGACTATGCTCACTTCGACGTCCTCGACCGTGGGCGCGACCTCACGGGCGACCATGGCCACGACATCGGGATCGACTCCGATCCTGCCGCCGCCGAAGACCTCGCCGGAGAGCTTGAGCAGGACCCGCCTGCGGTGGGTGCGGACGGGGCGGCTGACGTGGCTGGATTCGTAAACCGGGGTGCTTGTCATTGAGTCCTTCTTCCGTGCGGGCAGGTCGATACCCGGGCACATCGTCACTCGGGTTGGTCGTCTGGGCCAGTCTAGCGAAAACGGGGCCGGACCGATCGGTCCGACCCCGTTGCCCGGGTGAGTTCTCACTCACCCGGGTAACCGGCGAAGCAGATGTCGGTCTGCTGCGCGGTCAGTGGTGTTTCAGGCTCCCACGCGGTAGCGCAGGAAGCCGGTGGCCTTGACGCCTGCAGCCTCGAGCACCTTGGCCACGGACTGCTTGGGATCCTTGGCGAATCCCTGGTCGAGCAGGCAGTTCTCCTTGAAGAAGCCGTTGACGCGGCCTTCGATGATCTTGGGCATCGCCTGTTCGGGCTTGCCCTCGTTCTTCGCGGTGTCTTCGGCGATGCGACGCTCGTTCTCGACGATGTCGGCCGGAACGTCCTCGCGGGAGAAGTACTTCGGGCTCATCGCGGCGATGTGCACGGCCACGTCGTGAGCCACGGTCTCGTCATCGCCTTCGAAGGCCAGCAGCACGCCGACCTGCGGGGGCAGGTCCTTGTTGGTGCGGTGCAGGTAGGATTCGACCTTCGCGCCTTCGATGCGACCCACGCGACGCAGGTCGACCTTCTCGCCCAGGGTGGCACCGGATTCGGTGATGAACTGGGAGACGGGCTTGCCGTCGGTCTCAGCGGCCAGCAGCGCTTCGGCCGATTCGGCCTTGTTGGCCACAGCCAGTTCGAGGACCTGATCGGCGAGCTTGACGAAGGGCTCGGACTTCGCGACGAAGTCGGTCTCCGAGTTCAGCTCGATCATGGTGCCGACGCCGCCGTCGACGGAGGTGGCCACGAGACCGTCGGAGGTCGCGCGGCCCTCACGCTTGGTGGCGCCCTTGAGGCCCTTCACGCGGAGAGCCTCCATGGCCTTGGCCTGGTCGCCGTCGGACTCGTCAAGAGCCTTCTTGACGTCCATCATTCCCGCGCCGGTCTTCTCGCGCAGTGCCTTGATGTCAGCGGCAGTGTAGTTTGCCATTCTTTCTCCTCAGGATGGTGGAGTTAAAGGAAATCAGGACTCTGTCGACTCGGTGGAGTCGGCAGCGGCGTCGGCGGCCGGCGCAGCGGCAGCGGCCTCGGCCTCGGCGGTCTCGCCCTCAACAGCAGGAGCGGCCTCGGCGGGAGCGGCGGTCTCGGCGGGCTTGGCCTCGTCGGTCTTGCCCTCGAGGAGCTCGCGCTCCCACTCGGGCATCGGCTCGACGGCCGAGACGTTCTTCTCGCCGGACGTCTCGTCCGAGGAGTGGCGGGCGATGAGGCCCTCGGCCACGGCGTCGGCGACCACGCGGGTCAGCAGCGAGACCGAGCGGATGGCGTCGTCGTTGCCCGGGATCGGGTAGGTGACGTCATCGGGGTCGCAGTTGGTGTCGAGGATGCCGATGACCGGGATGCCGAGCTTCTTGGCCTCATCGACGGCGAGGTGTTCCTTCTTCGTGTCGACGATCCAGACGGCCGACGGCGTGCGCTGCATATCGCGGATGCCGCCGAGGGTCTTCTCCAGC
>DWZN01000169.1 GCA_019117545.1 Candidatus Brevibacterium intestinavium | reverse complement strand
GGGGCGGTGAAAGTGATCCCGGAGGCGGCTCCGAAGACGAGGAGGGTCTCGGGGGAACTGACAATAACTGACCGATAACATCGAGTCATGCCCTCGAAGCCCAGCACCCGGATCGCCGAGCCTCTGCTCGGCGGTCCGGTCGGCATTCACCTGGCGGCGGCCGGTGCACGGTTCCGCAATGGTCAGGCCTATGTCCTCGCCGCGCTCCTCGGGCTCACCACTTTTCTCGCCCTGGCCTTGCAGGCACCGTGCCTGAACTCCGGCTATGCGCAGCCGTCCGCCTCGGCGAGGATGTGCGCCGGTCCGCTGTCGACTGCGTTCGTCGGTCACGTCAACCCGGATGTGCTCGGACGCGCTCACGGCGGAACCGCGGCCCTGGCCCCGCTCGAGGGTCGGCTCGTCGACCTGTTGCACCTGGTCACCGATGACGTGTCGGTGTTCATGGTCGTCGTGCTCCTGCTCAACACCGCAGGGGTGGCGGCCATCGGCGCAGGCCTGCTCGTCCTGGCTCGTCGGCGGGCGTGGTTGGTCGCGGTCTTCGCCTCGCCTCTCATCCTCTTCACCCTCGGCTCGACGCTCGACCCGTTCGCGCTCGCGCTGGCCGTGTGGGCGATGGTCCTCTTCGTCGGCTCCCCTCCGATGCGCCCGCGCAGTTGGCTGGCCGGTGTGCTCCTGGGCATCGCGACGTTCATCAACCCACTCGCCCTCCTCGTCCTCCTCGCGCTGACTCTGGCCGGGCCGCACCCGGTTCGCGGACTCACGTCCCGCAGCCCGCGGATGATGCTGGCTTCGGCCACGATCACCTCGGCGCTGCTGCTCGCCATCGACATGACCGCCATCGATCGGATCGTCCACTGGTACTCCGATGCCGTCGACGGCGGCTCCTTCGCCTCGGTCCTGCTCATGGCCGAGCTCGGAGACGTCGCTCTGTGGGCGCCGCTGTGGATCATCGCCAGCGGCGGGGTGACCCTGGCCGTTGCGGTCAGTCTGTACATGGTCCGAGCTTCCGGACTCGATCCGGCCGTGTCCGCCTGTCTGCTCATCGGCGGCTGCCTGCTGCTGGCTCCCGGCCTCATGCCCTGGGACAGCCTGTGGCTGCTGCCCTTCGCCGCCCTGGCCATCCGCCGCTGGTGGGTGCTCATCGTCTGGACCGTCGCCGAGGCGGTCTTCGCCATCGGCATCCAACTCGGAGACGTCTCCGGCTTCGAACCCTCGAAGGGGCTCGACCCCTCATTCGTCGCCCTCTTCGCCCTGCTGCGACTGCTCGCCCTCGTCCTCGTCGTGATCATGGCCGGTGAGAACCTCTACCGGCGACGGATCCGCGGTGTGCCGGCGTCGGCGGACCCGCCTCGGCGAGGGCAGGGCCACGGGATCGAACATGACAGCGCACGCACCGCTGGATTAGACTAGGGAGGTCTGTTCCCAATTCGTGACCGGCACGGAGTCGGAACGGGCATGCATATTCCCTCCTGCCATGGACCGACCATGGCCGCAGAGACCAGAGGAGGTGGGTGACATATGCGTCAATACGAGCTCATGCTCATTCTTGATAACGACCTCGAAGAGCGGACGCTGGCTGACACCGTGAACAACCTGATCAAGGTTGTCCCGGCTGAGAACGGCACCGTCGACAACGTGGATATCTGGGGACGTCGTCGCTTCGCGTACGAGATCCAGAAGAAGACCGAGGGCTACTACGTCGTGGTCGATTTCCACGCCGAGCCTGCAACGACCAAGGAACTCGATCGTCAGCTCGGACTCAACGAGTCCGTTCTGCGCACGAAGATCCTCCGCCCGAACGCCAAGTAAGGCGCTTCAGCTACCTCGCTTCAAGGAGCATTCAATGGCAGGCGAAACAGTCATCACGGTCGTCGGGAACCTGACCAGCGATCCCGAACTGCGCTTCACACCCAACGGTGCGGCAGTCGCAAACTTCACCGTGGCCTCGACGCCGCGTATCTTCGACCGCCAGGCCGGCGAGTTCAAGGACGGGGAGACCCTGTTCCTGCGCTGCTCGGTGTGGCGTGAAATGGGAGAGAACGTCGCCGAATCCCTGCAGCGTGGTACTCGGGTCGTCGTTCAAGGGCGACTGAAGTCCCGGACCTTCGAAACCAAGGAAGGCGAGAAGCGCACCGTCATGGAACTGGACGTCGACGAAGTCGGCCCCAGCCTGCGACGCGCCACCGCCCAGGTGACGAAGAACACCCCCAGCGGTGGAGGATTCTCCGGCGGAGGCAACTTCGGCGGAGGCCAGGGCGGCCAGCAGGGCGGCTTCGGCAACCAGCAGTCCTCCGGGTGGGGCAACAACCCCCAGCAGGGCGGCCCCCAGGGCGGCCAGCGTCAGGGTGGTTACGGTCAGGGAGGCGGCGCACCTGCCAACGACCCGTGGGCATCATCGAATCCGCAGAGCGGAGGCGGCGGCTGGGGCAGCCCGGGCGCCGATGAACCCCCGTTCTGATCCACGTCTCAAGACATTTCGTTAACAGGAGATACTCATGGCAAAGCCAGAGATCCGGAAGCCTATCAAGAAGAAGGCTAATCCGCTCAAGAAGGGCGAAGCGGCGACCATCCACTACAAGGACACCGCTACGCTCCGCAAGTTCATTTCCGACCGCGGCAAGATCCGTGCACGTCGTGTCACCGGTGTGACCGTGCAGGAACAGCGCGTCATCGCAAAGGCTGTCAAGAACGCCCGCGAGATGGCACTTCTGCCCTACTCGAGCTCAGCTCGCTGATCGGAGGGAAAGAAACATGCCTAACCGCAAAGTGATTCTCAACCAGGAAGTCGACGGCCTCGGTGCCGCCGGCGATGTCGTCGAGGTTCGTGCCGGATACGCACGCAACCTGCTGCTGCCCCGTGGCTGGGCATCCGCATGGTCCGCAGGCGCGGAGAAGCACATCGAGGCTCTCCGCAAGACCCGCCGGGCCAAGCAGATCGCCGACCACGACGAGGCTGTGAAGGCCAAGAGCGAACTCGAGTCGACCACGGCTCGCATCGACATGAAGGCCGGCAAGAACGGTCGCCTCTTCGGCGCCGTCACCCCGGCTCTCGTGGCCGAGGCGCTGCACGAGGTCACCGGGCGCGATTTCGATCGCCGTCAGATCGCTCTGACCGGTCACGTCAAGACCCCCGGCAGCTACAGTGCTGTTGTGCGCGTCAGCGACGAGATCACCGCGAAGATCAAGTTCGAGGTCATCGGCAAGGCCTGATCCGGCCCCGATCACCTCACCATCGCCGAGGCGGCACCCGAGTTCGGGTGCCGCCTCGGCGCTTCTGCTCCGGGCGCCGGCGACACCCGGTTCAGTTCGCCGGGTAGGTGAGCATGCCGTCGGAGTCGACCGCGGCGCCTTCGCTCAGCTTCGCCGCATCGATATGACCGGGCCCGAGCACATGGGACACCGGCAGCTGCTGGGCCAGCAGATGGTCGGCGATGAGCCGACGATGGCAGCGCCACCACACGGCTTCGGAGCACATGAGCGCACAGCGGGCGGTTCGGCTCCAGTCGATGACGGTGGCGAGGTCGGTCCGGAACTCCTCGGACAGGCAGTGGTCGGCATAGTTGTGGAAGCTGCGGTTCTGCCACCAGGCGTTGGTGTCGAAGGGAACCGTGCGGCTCACCGGCCGACGACCGGTCAGTCCGCCGAGGCGACGCAGCTCGATGCCGATTTCGTCGAGATCGGCTTCGAGCGCGTCGGCGTTGAACTGCGGATACCGATTCGAACCGGGCAGTCTGCGGACATCGACGACCACCTCGGTGCCGGTGTCCGTCAGCAGTTCGGTGAACTCGTTCAGTGATCGGTTCGAATGCCCGATCGTCAGCAGCCGCGGCAGTTCGTCGGCGTCCGGGCAGCTGCCTGCTGACGACGTCGATGCCGGAGAGCTGTCCGTCATCCTTCGTCGATCAGATGCAGGGCGCTGCCCTTGTGGGCGGCGATGTGATCGGTCTTGTCGCTCTTGATCTCGTACTGCGGTTCCTGCGCCGAAGCACGGCGACGGTGGCCCTTGTAGTCGAAGTCGGAGGTGTGGACCTTCGTGATGGTCCCCGAGACCTGCCCGGCCTCGGAGTTCCATCCCACATGGTCACCGACCGAGAATTCGCTCGCCATGATTCCTCCTCGTCGTCACGGATGCTCTGCTTCCATCCAAGCACGAAGGGACCAGGAGCGAAACCGGTCGGCTCCCGCCTCGGTGCGGCCGGGCTGTGCGGATCAGTCGGCGGACAGGTCGACGATGAGGGCGTCGATGAAGGATTCGCAGGCGGCGATCTGCTCGAGTTCGATGAACTCGTCGGGTGCGTGGGCCTGGGCGATGTCCCCGGGCCCGCAGACGACGGTCGGGATGCCTGCCTCGGAGAACAGACCCGCCTCGGTGCCGTAGGTGACCTTGTCATCGGTGGCGATGCCGCCCCAGTTCGCGGCCAGGGACACGATCGCGGCGTCGTGCGGGGTCTCGCAGCCGGGGGCTTCGGCCTCGATGGCGAAATCGACTCCGGCATCGGCGTTCTCCGCGGCCATGGCCCGGCCCAGCCTTTCGGCCTCGGCGCGGAAACGGGCGATGAGGGCCTGACGGTCGACGGAGCCGAGCGAGCGGAACTCGAACTGGACGCTCGCCTCGGCGGGGATCGTGTTGACGGCGATGCCGCCGGTGAACGTGTTCGCCGTGACCGTGGTGTAGGGCACGACATAGGCCTCGTCGAAGGGCCCTTCGGTCCGGAACTCGGCGGCGACCGCGTGGACGAAGGCGACGAACTCGGAGGCATAGGCGATGGCGTTGACGCCCTCGGGGGTCAGTGAGGAGTGGGCGGCGACGCCGTGGAAGTCGACGCGGAAGACGTTCATCGACTTGTGCCCGCGGATGACGCGCATGCTCGAAGGCTCGCCGACGACGCAGCCGCGGGGTGCGAGCTCGGCGGCGGTGATCGCCTTGACGAGGTCGATCGCGCCCACACACCCGACCTCCTCGTCATAGGAGAAGGCGAGGTGGACGGGTTCGCGCAGCTTCGCGGCGGTCAGCTGTTCGAGGCGAGAGAGGATGACGCCGACGAAAGACTTCATGTCCGCGCTGCCGCGGGCGTAGTACCTGCCGTCGCGGATCTCGGGGGTGAACGGATCCGAGGACCAGTCCTGGCCGTCGACGGGGACGACATCAGTGTGACCGGACAGCACGATTCCGCCGGTGGTGGTGCCGTCGGCGGCCGGGATGGTGGCGAGCAGATTCGCTTTGGTGCCCTCGGGGTTCGGGATCCGCTGAGAGGTGATGCCCGCCGCCTGGAGGCGGGATTCGACATGGTCGATGAGCGGGAGGTTCGAATCCCGGCTCGTGGTGTCGAAGGTGATGAGGTCGGTGACCTCGGCGAGGGTGGCCTCTGCGGGCTGAGCTGACACGACTGCTCCTGTTGGTCGGCTTTCTGTGGAGACGGTCCGGTCGCGTGGTCTGCGGGCAGTGCCGTGGACGGCCCGGTGGACGACGGCGGCGATCAGACGACTTCACTCTACTGTCCGGGTTCCGGGCGCATGTGCACCGGCCCGCTGTGCGAGACTGCAGCGGTGGTGACGATGTCCTTCCCTATCCGGACGTTGAGCGATGTGCGGACGGTCGGGCGTGTGCGGACAATGCTTCCCATCCCAGCGGTCTGAATGCCCACGAGACGATTGACAGCCTGGCTGAGCATTGGCGGACAGTATGGGACGCGGCGAACACGGGCGACGAGTCGGATCAGCCGTATGAGACCAACGGTCAGGGATGCTCAGCGCTCGGCGAGGATGAGCAGGGCTGAATTGGCGGCGTCGAGGCCAGCCGCAGGGATCTCGGAAGACATGTCCTCCCGCATGATCGCGCGTTTGACCGGATCCATCGTCAGCTGAGCCGAATAGGTGAAGACCATCGACAGCCAGTCGTCCCTCGAGTAACGGAGCTCTTCGACGAAAGTGGATTCGTGTGCGGTGAAGCCGGTGGCGCGCAGCTGAGTGAGAGCCGGATGCTCGACGGATGCGAACCTGTCCTCGGCCGCCGTGCCCAGACTCGCGGTCGTCCCCTCGGCGTGGTATCTGGCGGCGACCGCCGCGAGCCGAGTCTGCAGTTCACCCTGGGCCTCGATGTCGTTCCAGGCCAGAGCCAGACTTCCGCCGGGTTCGAGCAGGGTGTGGATGCGCGGCAGGGCGATCATCGGATCGACCCAGTGGAAGGACTGGCCGAAGCTGACGAGATCGAATGTGCGGCCGCGCCGGTCCCAGTTCTCGAAGGACGAGACCTCCACCTCGAGTCCTTTCGCTCGCGCCACGGCCGCCATCTCGGCATCGGGTTCGACCGCGAGGATCTTCGCACCCGCCTCCCTGAGCTGCGAGGCGAGAATACCGGTGCCCGAACCGACGTCGAGGATGCGCGGGACTCTGGCGTCGGGGTCGGTGCCAGTAACGGTGCCGGTGCCCGTCCCGGAGTCCGTCGCGGCATTCGAGGAGGTCTGCGTCCGAGTTTCGGCAGCCGCCTCGGCGGCCTGCATGATCGCAGCGATCAGCGCGGCAGGATACTGTGGTCGATGGGCGTCGTAGTCGGAGGCGACCTCGCCGAAGGACTCCGCCCGCCGCCGATCGTCGAAGTCCTCCATGCAACGAGCGTATCGTCCACGACCAGCGTCTCGCCCGGACCCTGGTGAATTCTCAGCTGTGACCCGGGCCGCGAATGCAGGTCGAACGCCCGGATTTCGCTAGAGTCGGTGACCAGGGGGTAACGATGTCGATCGACAAAGCAGCATCCGTGCCGCGCTTCGGCGGAGGCGGCACCGGAGGGCCCGGCGAACTCGGGCCGGAGGATCAGAGGCGCGCTCGCGGGCTGAAGAAGATGCGCACGCTTGCGCTGTCCCTGCTCATCCTCGCCACGCTCATCTTCCTGTCCACCCACATCTTCACCGACAACACCGGTGTCTGGGGCTTCGTCTCCCGGGCCTCCGAGGCGGCCATGATCGGCGCGATCGCCGACTGGTTCGCCGTCACCGCGCTCTTCCGCCATCCTCTGGGGCTGCCGATCCCGCACACCGCGATCATTCCGCGCAAGAAGGACACGCTCGGCGCGAGCCTCTCGGCCTTCGTGGCCGCGAACTTCCTCCACGCCGAGGCGGTGTCGACGAAGATCCGATCCGTCGAAGTCTCCCATCGTGCGGGAGAGTGGCTGGCCAAACCCGGCAACAGGGACATCGTGGTCGAACGGGCCGCCGGCGGCTTGGAGTATGTGCTCGCCCGCATCGATGACGATTCCATCAAGGCGCTGACCAGGAACGTGATCGTGCCACGGCTCGTGGCCACGCGGAAGACCCCGGTTCTGGCACAGCTGCTGCGCCAGATCGTGCTCGACGGGGCCCATCACAGACTCGTCGATCTCGTCATTTCCGAGGCCCACACCTGGCTGCACGACAACCCGCAGGTCATCGACGAGATCGTCCACAACCGGGCGCCGTCCTGGGTGCCCGACTTCGTCAACGAACAGTTGGCGAACAGGCTGCAGCGCGAGGTGCTCGGATGGGTCGCCGATGTCCGCGACAACGAATACCACAAGGCGCGTCAGGCCCTCGACGCCTGGCTCGTCGACCTCTCCGACGACCTCGAGTCCGACTCATCGCTGTCCGCCCGAGCCGAGACCATCATCAACGACCTGCTCAGCCAGGAGGGAGTCGTCGATTCGGTGCTCGAGATCTGGACCTCGCTCAAGCAGCTGCTGCGCGAAGCCATCATCGACACCGACGGCGAGGTGCGCGCCCGCATCTGGCAGCTCATCGGCGAATTCGCCGAACGCCTGCAGACCGACTCGGACTTCTCCCGCCGCATCGACGACCGGATCGCCACCACGGCAGGTGATCTGGCCGAGAGCTTCGGCCCCGAGATCGCCAGCGTCATCTCGGATACGATCGAACGCTGGGACGCCAAAGAGGCCGCCGAGCGCATCGAACTCTATGTCGGCCGCGACCTCCAGTACATCCGCATCAACGGAACCGTCATCGGAGCTCTGGTCGGACTCGCGATCCACACCGTCATCGTGCTGCTGCCCGGGTGAGGAACGGCGCAACAGTGCCGCTGCCCGGGTGAGGAGTGCTGTGGGTCGGGAGAACCCGGAACCGGCGCTGACTCAGGCCTCGGGCGGCTGGGCAGTGGCCTCGTCGACGTGGATGAGCTGGATGAGGTTGCCGACGGTGTCGTCGAGGATGGCCGTGGTGACCGGACCCATCGTCTTCGGCTCCTGAGTGAAGGCCACACCCAGGGCGGTCAGCCGCTCGAATTCGGCCTGGACGTCATCGACGGCGAACTGGTTGAGCGGCACACCATCGGACTTCAGCGCGGCAGTGAAGTCATCTGCGGCAGGGTGCCCCTTCGGCTCGAGCACCACCTCGACACCATCGGGGTCCTCCGGCGAGACCACCGTCAGCCACCGGGCGTCGTCCCCGACGGGAACGTCGACCTTCGGGATGAATCCGAGCCGGTCTGTGTAGAACTTCAGAGCGCGAGCCTGGTCATCGACGGGAATGCTGATCCACTGTGCTCTCATACTGACTCCTCGAAGTGTGAGGTGAACGGACTGCGGGTTCTTGAGCATACGCGGGATTCGACTCCTGAGGAACCGAGAGGAGAAACCGAGGACCGACGTTGGGTTTTCCTCTCCCCGAACACCGGATGACTCCATGGTGCCTTGCCGCTGTCTGCGACACGATTGAGATATGACGACTTCTCAGCTGCCCCCGATCATCACCGCCCGCGGCCTCGCCAAACACTACGGCCAGACCTACGCCCTGGCCGGTGTGGACCTCGACATCGACCAAGGCGAATCCCTGGCGATCATGGGGCCCTCCGGATCGGGCAAGACAACCCTCCTGCACTGCGTGGCCGGGATCATCCGCCCCGATCAGGGCGAGATCCGCCTGAACGCCACCGATCGCACGAGCGCCGTCGACATCACCTCGCTGAAGGATTCAGGGCGCACCGCACTGCGCCGCGAGGTCTTCGGCTTCGTC
>DWZN01000168.1 GCA_019117545.1 Candidatus Brevibacterium intestinavium | reverse complement strand
TCGGTGTCGGTCTGGAGATCGGCGACGCTGACCTCCTCGGCGCCGGAGAGCAGCTCGAGGATGCGGATGCGCCAGGGGTGGGCGAGGCCCTTGAAGAGGTTCGCCTTGACCTCGTACAGGGGACGCTGAGAATGATTCAATGGCATGATGAATCCATCATATCAGGAGGTCAGAAAGGCGCGACTTCGGTTTCGACCAGTGGACAGCCGGGTGGGTGTGTGCGGCCGGGTGGGCTCGGCACGGCGGCCGGGTGGGCTCGGCACGGCGGCCGGGCGGGCTCGGCACGGCGGCCGGGCGGGGCCGGTTCAGTCCGAGAAGTTCTCGGCCACCTCGGCGGCGATGGACTTCGCCTCATCCGAGCTCGGGCCGTCTGCGGAGAACACGGCCCTGCGGTAGTACCGGAGTTCGATGATGGAGTCGATGATGTCACCGAGCGCGCGGTGTCCGCCGTGCTTGGCCGGAGCCTGGAAATAGGCGCGGGGGAACCACTGCTTGCTCAGCTCCTTGATCGAGGAGACGTCGATGATCCGGTAGTGCAGATGGTCGACGAGCTCGGGCATCTGCTTGTTGAGGAACACCTTGTCGGTGCCCACCGAATTGCCTCCCAGCGGAGCCTTGCGCGCCTCGGGGACGTGGGACTTCACGTATTCGAGGACCTGGGCCTGGGCGTCGTCGACGGTGGTGCCGGAATCGAGTTCGGTGATCAGGCCCGAGGAGGTGTGCATGTCCGTGACGAACTCGTTCATGTTCGCACGCGCGGCGGCAGAGGGTCTGATGACGATGTCGATGCCTTCGTCGAGGGGGTTGAGCTCGAAGTCGGTGACGATCGCGGCCACCTCGATGAGTTCGTCCTTGACCTCGTCGAGGCCGGTCATTTCGCAGTCGATCCACACAATTCTGTTGTTGCTCACCCGACCAGCTTAGGCCAGGCGGGCCGGTGGCGGCATCCCCGGGCCGCTGACGGCCTGCTTGTCGGCGCCGCTGCCGGGCCGCTCTCTTCGGCGGCCGGCCTGTGGCGTCTGTGAACGTCGACACACACTGAGCGTGGGCACAAAGGGGATATCCGGCATGTGACTTAAACTTGAAGAGTCCCCGAACCAGGGGTGCCATTTTGCTCGGCTGAGGGAAGGTACGCACGTGCGTTACACATTCGCTGTGATTCTCATGGTGGTGGGCGTCGTTGTCGGTGGCCTCGGGCTCCTGCAGAAGACCCTGTGGGCCCCGGAGGACACGATCACTGCCACGGCGGAGATCGATGCCGACAAACCGGCCGTCATCATCGACCCCGGAATGCTCAATCTCTACGAGACCCCGGCGACCCTCACGGTCAAGGGCAGCGGCGACCTGACGATCGCGCAGGCTCCGATCGACAACGTCGAGGCCTGGGCGGGGGATTCCGCCTACGACCGAGTCACCGGCCTGGCCGAGGAGGGCGAACTCACGACCAAGGCCACCGACGGCGAGGAGCAGGTCCCGGACCCCGCGGGCGCCGACCTGTGGCAGTCCCAGGTCACCGGCACAGATTCGGTCGAGCTGGAATGGAATGACGAGGCCAACCGCACCGGCTTCCTCATCGCCGGCGAAGGCGATCCCGGACAGGTGAAGTCGGTCGCCCTCTCCTGGCCCAATCACGCCGAGACGCCCTGGGCGATCCCGCTGATGATCATCGGCGGCGTCGCCTTCATCGCCGGCCTCGTGCTGCTCTTCATCGGAGCGAACCGGGCGAAGAAGGAGGCGAACCGGCGCAGGGCCCGCCAGGAGCGGCGCCGCAAGCTCGCCGAATTCGGCACCGCCTTCGCCATCGTTCCCGTGCTCGCACTCAGCGCCTGCGGTTCCGAGGAGCTGCCGAAGCCCGAACCCTCGGAGGAGCCGAGCTCGGCACCGGCCGGGGTCACCGATGACCAGGCCCAGCGGATCCTCGAATCGGTCGCCGACCAGGTCAAGACCGCCGACAAGGACACCGATGAGAAGGCGCTGGCCAAACGCGTCACCGGCCCTGCCCTGCAGCAGCGCGAGGACGTCTACAAGGTCAAGGACAAGGTCGAGGACCAGAAGCTGCCCCCGGCCGTGGCCAGTGAGGACATCGTCGCCAACTACACCGCGGCCACCGATGCCTGGCCGCGTGTGACCAGCATGATCACCTCCGCCGGGGGAGACTCTCAGCTGCTCGTCCTCACCCAGGAGGACCCGCGCAGCGACTACAAGCTGTGGTCGCAGACCCAGTTGGTCTCGGGCACGAAGCTGCCCGAGCTGCCCGACTCCCGTCAGGGCGCGAAGATGCTCGAACCCGGATCCAAGGACTTTGTGGAGACCCCGGAGAAGGTCGTGGCCAACTACGCGAAGGCCCTGGGAGAGGGCGAGGGATCGAAGGAGGCGAAGAAGTTCGACTCCGACGACTTCTCGAAGTCGATCTGGAAGAACCAGAAGGAGCAGAAGGACAGCGCCGAATCCGGCAACGCCGAGGTCGACTACAAGTACACTCCGGGCAAGGAGCTCGTCGCTCAGGGCACCGCCGACGATGCCGCCATCGTCACCGGGGTGATCAAGGCCGAATCGACCATCAGCCCCGAAACCGACGAAGACCGCACCGGCACCCTGACCCTGTCATCGCCGCAGAAGGACCTCATCGGCTCGGCGACCACGCAGCAGCCGGTGACGACGAAGACCACACAGGTGCTGACCTTCCTCGTGCCCGAGGACGGCAAGGTCAAGCTCATCGGCGGCCTCGAGACCCTGTCCGGAGCACAGGCGGGCTGATCGGCACATGAACCGGTGCGCGGGCGGGACGGAAATAGCGGCGGCCCAGCCGGTGTTGATACGTTCTGTTGGACAGATACGGACCAGGTGAGAGACCGACTTCGCCGGCCCACCGATAGCGT
This sequence comes from Candidatus Brevibacterium intestinavium, assembly GCA_019117545.1. Classification (GTDB taxonomy): domain Bacteria; phylum Actinomycetota; class Actinomycetes; order Actinomycetales; family Brevibacteriaceae; genus Brevibacterium; species Brevibacterium intestinavium. Next base: position 19,454 of record DWZN01000168.1, on the reverse strand, counting down.
CACAAAGGAGACCACGTGTCAATGGATCCCTCGCAGGAGAACACGCAGCAGAACCAGGGACTCGACCTGTCGGCTGTGCGGAGCAAGAACCTGCCCCCGGAGCAGGCCGGCGGGCAGGGGAGGACCCCGGCGGGTGCCGGCAGCGGTGCCGGCGCTCAGGACCCGAATGCCGTAGCCGTCGCGTCCCTGGTCTTCGACGTCGACGAAGCCAGCTTCAACGACGTCGTCGCGATCTCGGACCGGGTGCCCGTCGTCATCGACCTGTGGGCCGAATGGTGCGGTCCGTGCAAGCAGCTCTCACCCGCCCTCGAGCGCGTCACCGAGGACTATGGCGGACGTCTGGTCCTGGCCAAGGTCGATGTCGATGCGAACCCGCGCCTGCAGCAGGCCTTCGGGGTGCAGTCGATCCCCACGGTCGTCGCCATCGTCAAGGGCCAGCCCGTGCCGCTGTTCCAGAGCGCGGTGCCCGAAGCGCAGATCAGGGCCTACTTCGACGAACTGCTCAAGCTCGCCTCCGAGAACGGTGTGACCGGATACGCCGTCACCGACGGTGCCGAGCCCGAACCGGCCGGCCCCGCACACCCGGAGGCCGAGGAAGCCCTGGCCAAGGGCGACTTCGACACCGCGGAGAACCTGTTCAAGGCCGCACTTGCGTCCTCACCGGCCGATGAGGAGGCGAAGTTCGGTCTCGCACGAGCCGGACTCGGCCGCCGGCTCATCGACAAGGAACCGGCCGATCTCATCGCCGCCGCCGAGGCGAACCCCAAGGACGTCGAAGCGGCGAAGGCCGCCGCGGACGCCGAGGTCGTCGGCGGCAATGCCAGCGGAGCCTTCACCCGTCTGATCTCTCTCATCCGCACCACGGCGGGCGAGGAGAGGGAATCCCTGCGCCTGCGGGTCCTCGAGCTCTTCGAGGTCCTCGGCGCCGATGACCCAGCCGTGACCAAGGCACGGACCGCACTCATGAGGGCACTGTTCTGATCCAGCGCATCCGCCTCATCACAGCCATCCTCTTCGGCATAGCCGCGCTCACGGTCGCCGGACTGGTCATCTCCGCACTCTCGGTGGTCGGAACCGACGAGATCACGGAGACTCCCTCGTTCGAGGTCGAGGACGGAGCCTATGCCGTCGTCCTCGACGAGGCGATCGTGCCCTATTCGGGGTCGTCGGTGACCGTATCGGCGAAGAACTCGAAGGGCACCGAGCTGTTCATCGGCACCGCCAACGGTGTCGACGCCGACAGCTACCTCGACGGGGTGGCCCAGGAGCAGATCAGCGATGTGACCTTCCCGAAGGAGACGGCGCACCGGTTCCTGCCCGGTCAGTCGAAGCCGGAGGCGGCCATCGGCGATCGTGACTGGTGGATCAGCCAGGACACGGGGAAGTCGGTGTCGAAGACCTTCGACCTCGATGCCCAACCGCAGGTGCTCGTCATCGCACCCGCGAACTCCGATGACAGTCTCGAGGGAACGACGGTGGACCTGAACATGCGCGTCAACGGTGTGCTCGGACTCAGCCTGCTCGGCATCGCCCTCGGCGTCATCCTGGCCGGATTCTCCGTATTCTTCTTCATGCGCTGGTGGGGCTCGCGCATCCGCCCGCCGAAGAAGGACGTCGATCCTCGCCCCGACGACGGCAGCGACGGCGGCTCTCAGGGCAGGAATCGATCGACGCCTGCTGAGTCGGCGGGCCGGCCGACGCGTGCCGACGATCAGTCCGGCCCGGAGACTCAGCCGATCTCGACGGTTCAGCCGGGGGAGGCCCCGCCTCGGCGACGGGATCTGCGGAGGCGCCGGTCGCTGCGCGCGGTCACGGCCGCGTCCCTGGGCACCGGACTCCTCCTCAGCGGGTGTGCGAGCATGCCGATCGCCAAACCCAGCACTCCGGACATCACCCCGTACGAACGCATCGCTCTGCGGCCGGGGGAGGCCGGGGAGTTCATGACCGACTACACGGAGTCGCTGGACAAGACGCTCGGAGACGACGGCGACGGTCTCGACAAGATCCAGGCCGCTCCGCTCATCGACCGCACCCGCGCCCAGATCCAGATCGCGGACAAGGCCGACCAGAAGCTGCGGGCACCGAACTTCACCGAGGTCGTCGCCGGCAGCCCGAGCTTCACGGACTACCCGATGTGGTTCTACGCCTTCGGCACCGCGGACGAGAAGTCGACCGACGGCGACGAGCAGCTGACCCAGGTGATGCTCGTGACCCGGGAATCGGCCTCGGCCGAACCGCTCGTGCGCTCCTCGTCCTACATCCCCACCGACCAGATGCCGACCCTCATGGCCGATGACGCAGGCGCCGTCGAACCGGGACCGGACGACTTCGATGAGGAGCTGGACACCTCGGCCGATGATGTCGCCTCGTTCCTCGTCGACGGCAAGGCGAAAGACAGCAAGGGGAAGTCAGGCGCCCCCGACGGTCTCAAAGAAGGCGGATTCAAGGGATTCCGCGACTATCTCGACGGTCTGCGGGACAAGGACTCCGGCTTCGACAAGGTCGACGTCGACTGCAGACCCTATGACGACCTCGACTTCGAGGACATGACGCTGAGCACGGACAACGGCGCGATCGGCATGGGCGAGGTCCGCTGCACCCTGACGATCAAGGTCCCCACCGACTATGCCCTCGACCTCGGGGACACCGTCGAGGCCGTGAAGACCAACGACAAGGACGGCGACACCGTCAAGGTCGACACCGCCCATCCCTATGTGCTGATGAAGACCGGGGAATCGCTGACGGCCGTGGCCACCGATTGGGATGTGCTGTCCTCACGCGTCGAGTGACAGCGGGCTCAGCCCTGCTTCGCCCTGCGGCCGACCCGGATCAGCCACCACAGGCCGATGAGCGGCAGGACGAGTGGGATGAACCCGTAGCCGATGCCGAAGTTCGACCACACCGACGGCTTCGCGAAGTCCTCGGGGTGGGTGTGGCTGAGGATGCCGACGACGATGACGCCAATGAACTCGATGACGCAGGCGCCGATCGCGATCCGGTGCGAGACGCGGTTGCCGATGACCAGGCAGACCGTGGCGAGGATGTAGATGACCGCGGCCAGGGCCGACAGCGAATAGGCGACCGGGGCGACATCGAATTCGCGGATGAGCTGATAGCCCGCCCGCGCCGTGGCCGAGAGCGCGAAGACCCCGTAGACGGCCGTCAGCGCCCGGCCGGGGCCGGTGTGCATCGCCGAGAACGGGGTGCGCGCCCGCTTCACCTGCTTCTCCTCCGCTTCGGCATCCTTGGCCGAGGCGGCGTCGGTCCCGCCGAATCTGGTGCGTCTCTTCACTGCCAAATCTGGTCCAATCTCTCGATCATCACGATCACCGTCAGCCCTGCCGCTGCCAGCACCCCCGGACCCCACCGGCTGAGTTCGGCGAACGCCCAGAACCCGGCCAGGGCGATGACGAGGATCGCGGTGATCACGTAGCCGAAGTAGAGCAGCGGGTCGACGTCATGAGCGGATCCGAAGGTCGCGATCGAGACCACGAGCTGCACGATGAGCAGCAGGAGCAGCAGGGCGGCGGCCGCCAGAAGCGCCTTGCCCGCCGGCCTGTTGCGGATGGTCTCGACGATCGACCACAGGGTCAGGATGCCGGTGACGGCATAGAGGACGATGGTGAAAACGGTGAACACCCGACCCAGTTTAGTCTCCGCCGGCGGCCGGACCGCAGTCGAGCCGGTCACGGCTGCGGGTGAGATGCCGCACGGGACCTGGCCGAAGTCGGACACACCCCCTAAAATTGCCAGGGTGCCCATCTATCTCGACCACGCAGCCACCTCGCCGATGCCCGCCGAGGTACTCGAGGTGTACACGAGGGAGCTGGCCCGCCGGGCCAATCCCTCGGCCCTGCACGCCGTCGGGCAGGCCGCACGCATGCGCATCGAGGAAGCGCGTGAGGACATCGCCCGCGCGGTCGGTGCCGCCACCTCCTCGGAGGTCATCTTCACCTCCGGAGGCACCGAGGCGGACAATCTCGCCCTCAAGGGCCTCTACCTGGCCCGCAACAACGGCTCGTTCGACGCTCCCACCCGACCTCGGGTGCTGACGACGAGGATCGAACACCATGCCGTGCTCGACTCCGTCGACTGGCTGGCCGACCTCGGCGCCGAGGTCGTCGACCTCGAGGTCGACTCGACCGGACGCCTCGACCTCGAAGCGGCCCTTGCCGAACTGCGCCGGGACCCGGAGGCCACGGCGCTCATCAGCGTCATGGCCGCGAACAATGAGATCGGCACCCTGCAGCCGCTTCGCGAGATCGGTCGAGCGGCCGCCGAACTCGGCGTGCCCTTCCACATCGACGCCGTCCAGGCACTCGGACAGATCCCGCTGGACTTCGCCGAGATCGGGGCGACCGCGATGACGATCACCGCACACAAGATCGGCGGTCCCGTGGGCATCGGCGCGCTCCTGCTCGACCGCTCGGCGGCTCCGACGCCCATCCTCCACGGCGGGGGACAGGAGCGCGGGGTGCGTTCGGGAACCCTCGACGTCGCCGGCGCCGTCGCCTTCGCCGCGGCGGTCGAACTCGTCACCGGCGATCTCGAGGCGCGGGCGGCGCGGCTGTCCGGCCTGCGCGACCGCCTCATCGCCGGTGTCGAATCCGCCGTCGACGGCGCTCGGCTGTCGGGACCGCGCGGTCAGGGCCGCCTGCCGGCCAACGCCCACTTCACGTTCCCCGGCTGCGAGGGAGACTCGCTGCTGTTCGGTCTCGACGCCCGCGGCCTGGCCACCTCGACGGGTTCGGCCTGCTCGGCCGGAGTCTCCCGCCCCTCGCATGTGCTCCTGGCCTGCGGGATGGACGAGGATGCCGCCCGGTCCGCCCAACGTTTCAGTCTCGGTCACGACACGACCGAAGACGACGTCGATGCCCTGCTCGCGGCCCTGCCCGAGGTCGTCGAACAGGCACGCCGAGCCGGGATGGTTTCGGCAACACCCCGATGGATGCAAGGAGCATCATGAGAGTACTCGTCGCCATGTCCGGCGGGGTCGATTCGTCCGTGGCCGCCGCACGCGCCGTCGACGCCGGCCACGAGGTCGTCGGCGTCCACCTCGCCCTGTCGCGCATGCCCGGAACCCTGCGCACCGGATCGCGCGGCTGCTGCACGATCGAAGACTCCCGCGACGCCCACCGTGTGGCCGGGATGCTCGACATCCCCTTCTACGTCTGGGACTTCTCCGAGAGGTTCAAGGAAGACATCGTCGATGACTTCATCGCCGAGTACGCGGCCGGGCGGACCCCGAACCCGTGCATGCGCTGCAATGAGCGCATCAAGTTCGCCGCCCTCCTCGACCGTGCTCTGGCCCTGGGCTTCGACGCCATCGCCACCGGCCACTACGCCGAGGTGGTCCGCGATGAGGACGGCAGGCCCGAGCTCCACCGCGGTGAGGACCTGGCCAAGGACCAGTCCTACGTCCTCGGCGTGCTCACCTCCGATCAGCTCGAGCACTGCTACTTCCCGATCGGTGCCACCGCCTCGAAGGCCGAAGTGCGCGCCGAGGCGGCCGAGCGCGGGTTCTCCGTGGCCGGCAAGCCCGACTCCTATGACATCTGCTTCATCCCCGATGGGGACACGAAGGCCTGGCTGGCCGATAAGATCCCCATGCGTCCGGGACTCATCAAGGACTCCGAGGGCGAGGTGCTCGGCGAGCACGACGGGGCGATGACCTATACGATCGGACAGCGCAAGGGCCTGGGCATTCAGAAGCCCGCTCCTGACGGCAGACCGCGGTTCGTCACCGGTCTCGATCCGGCCACGAACACGGTCACCGTCGGTTCGCGCGCCGATCTCGCCGTCTCCCATCTCACCGGCATCCGCACCTCCTGGGCGGGGGCGGCACCGGCGGACATGGGGCAGAGCCCGCAGTCCGCGATCGACTGCGAGGTCCAGATCCGCGCCCACGCCGACCCGGTGCCGGCACGCGCCTGGCTCGGCGAATACGTCGCCGAGGTGCCCGAACACGAAGCGAATCCCGTCGTCGACGAGGTCGAGGTGCCCGCCGCGCGCCCGGCCGGACAGCTCATGCACGTCGATGTCGACGAGGAGCTGTCGGGAGTCGCCCCCGGTCAGACCATGGTCATCTACCGCGGCACCCGGGTCCTCGGCCAGGCGACCATCGACACCACGGCGAAGGACCGCGTCGGCCCCGAGCGTGCCGCCGCCGGCCTCGGCGCCTGAAGCGCCGTCGGCCGAGAAGCGCCGCTGGCAAGACGGGCTCGGCGGGCAGCCCCGAGTGGCCGTGCATGACGATACGCTGAGGACATGAAGGAATTTCCCCAAGATGTCGTCACGGCACCTTATGGAACCTGGTCGTCACCTCTGGACGCCGCCGAGGTGGCCGCCGGCGCCGCTCCGATCTTCGATGCGGCCTTCCGCGGTGACGACATCTTCTTCTCGACGAAGCTGCCGGCCGAGAAGGCGCGCACCGGGCTCGTCCGCACCTGCCTGGCACGTCCCGGCCACCGTGAGCAGATCCTGCCCACGGGCTTCAACATCCGCTCGGCCGTCCACGAGTACGGGGGAGCGTCCTGGGCGTTGGACCCCGGCAGCGAGGTCATCTACTTCGTCAATGCCGCCGACCAGCGGGTGTGGCAGATCATCCCCGGCCGAGCCCCGCACCCCCTGACCCCGGACACCTCGGGACTCGTCCGCTACGGGGACCTGCATATGAGCCCATGGGGTCTGCTGTGCGTGCGTGAGGACTGTCGGTCCACTCGACGCGAACGCGCCATCGTCCTGCTGACCAAGCACGGGACGACGAACGTGCTGTCCACGCACTCCCACTTCATGGCCTGGCCCCGACTCTCGCCCGATGGCAGCACACTGGCCTTCATCGGGTGGGACCACCCGAACATGCCCTGGGACGGCACGAACCTGTGGCTGATCGATGTGCGCACACCCGCCACTCCCGCGGCTGCCGTGCTCATCGGCGATGCCGTCGACCGTCCCCTGCACGATCCGCCGGCGACCGCGAGCCCCACCGACGGGGGAGTCTCCCTGCTGCAGCCGGAGTTCACCTCGGACTCCTCCCTCCACGTCATCTCCGACCACCGCGGCCACTGGGCGCTGTACAGCCTCGACTTCACCCCTGGAGCCGCCCGGCCCCTGACCACCGACGCCCACCACGCCCCGGCGACCACGCAGCTGGGACTCGAGATGCTGCACGACGTCCTCGACACCGGTCGGGACACCGTGGCGTACGCGGTTCGAGAGACCGCGTCGTATGCAGCTCGGGACACCGGCGGTGAGATCGGCGGCGCGCTGTGGCAGCTCGGCGCGAAATGGCACCTGCACGACGGGGATGAGGTGTGGGCGCACGCGCAGTCGGCGACGGCCACGCTGGTGCGCTGCCGGTCCGGTGAGGGCACGTGGGACGCGCTCACCCCGATGGGGGAGACCTTCGGGACGATGGACCTGCTCGACCTCGGACGCACGCACCTGCTGATGACCGCCAAATCGACGAAGAGGCCCGGCGTCCTCTACGCGGTCGAGAGAGCGACCGGACTGTTCACCGAGATCGCCCGGGAGCGGCTCGACACCCATCAGGACTACTACTCCCAGCCCCGTGTGGGCGAACTCGGCGGGGTGCCGGTCGTCATCCATCCTCCGCACAATCCCCGCTTCGCCGCCCCCGAGGCCGAACTGCCGCCCTATGTGGTCTCGATCCACGGCGGGCCCACGGGACAGGCGACGCCGGACATGTCGGCACGAACGAGCTTCTTCACCTCCCAGGGGATCGGCGTCCTCGAGGTCAACTACGGCGGTTCGACCGGCTTCGGCCGCGCCTGGCGCAACCGTCTGCGCGGGCAGTGGGGGATCGTCGACGTCGAGGACACCGTGGCCGCCGTCGACGGACTCGTCGCCGCCGGCCTGGCCGATCCGGCCCGCATCGCGATCTCCGGGGCCTCCTCGGGAGGATGGACGGTGCTGTCCGCCCTGGCCTCCACCGACGTCTTCGCCTGCGGCACCTCGTACTTCGGTGTCACCGACCTCAGCCGCTTCGTCGTCGACACCCATGACTTCGAATCCCACTACATCGACGGCCTCGTCGGACCGCTGCCCGAGGCTCAGGCCGAATACACGCGCCGGTCACCGCTGTCGAGGGTCGACCGGATCACCGTGCCCGTGGCCGTCATGCAGGGCGACCGGGACCCGATCGTCCCGCCCTCACAGGCCCAGGAGTTCGTCGATGCGCTCGAAGGCGCCGGAGTGGAGTACATTTACCGTCTGTACAAGGGCGAATCCCATGGGTTCGTCCGTGCCGAGACCATCATCGATTCCTTGGAAAGCGAGTTCGGATTCTATGTCGACGTCTTCGGAATCCCGCGCAACCGCCGAAGCGGCTGACCGAGTCGGGACCGCCTCGCCCGACGCGCACTCGGCCGCCGCAGATCCGGACACCGTGGTCCCGGCGGCCACGACGACCGGCATCTGGTTTCCCACCGTCCGCGACCGGCGGGCGGGCTACATCGCCACGAGTCCCGTCCGCGAGGCGGCCGCGGCCGGTTTCGACCTCCTCGACCAGCAGCTGCCGCCGGTGCCGCTGACGGCCCACCGAGCCGAGGACCGCTGGGGCGCCGAGGCGATCGGCCGGGCCGTCGGCCTGCTCACCGACCTCCACGTCGACCGCACCTCCTTCGGGTGGCGGCTGACCGCCTCGGCGGGCAAGGACGAACGGGTCGAGGACTCCGCCCTCGTCGAGGCCTTCGACGCGATCGCCGAATACGGCCAGTCATGGCCGGGCCAGATCCAGCTGTCCCTGCCGGGGCCGTGGACGCTGGTGACCGCGCTGAGCCTGCGCTCCGGGGCCCGCGTCCTCGGCGATCACGGGGCCCGTCGCGATGTCGTCCAGGCCTATGCCTTCGGCATCGCCGCCTTCACCGACAAGATCGCGGCGCTGGGCATGCAGCCGACCGTCCGCCTCGTCGAGACCCGCCTGAAACCGGTCCTCACCGGCACCTGGCCGTCGGTGTCCGGGTGGCGGAGCCTGCCGGCGATCAGCGAGACCCAGGTCTGGGCCGCCCTCGACTCCACTCTGCGGCATCTGCCGCCGACGGTGCTCAGCCTGCCGAACCTCGACCCTCTGCACCTGAGCGGCAAGGAGATCCCCGCCGCCGAGGCGATCGGCCGCACCGGCGCCCGTTCCGTGTCCGTGCCGTTGGCTACGCTGAACTCAGACAGTTGGGAGCAGTTGGCCATCCTCGCCGAGGCCGGCACGGGGATCTGGCTCCATCTGCCCGCCCGGGCCGGCGAGTCACCGGGAGCGCTCACACAGTGGTGTGAGCGCATCCGCACCCCGTGGACGCGCATCGGCATGGGGCCGAAGGGTCTGCGCGATTTCGGCATCATCGCCGGAGCCGAACTGCCGATGAACCATCCGCCTCTGTTCGAGGCGGCGAACCAGCCGAGCCCCGAACACAACCGGGCAACCATGACCATCGCCGCCGGACTGCGGCGGGCGCTTGAGGAGATCGAATGAGCACGACACCGGAGAACGCGGATTCACCCGAGGCATCGCAGACGGACCGGTCGTCCCTCGACCTGTCCGCGGTCGATCTGTCGGATGCGGCCGAGCGTGCCCGGGCCCATGCCCAGCTGACGGAGAGGATCGAGGAGTACCGGGCCGCGTACTACCAGGACTCCCTGCTCGTCTCCGATGCCGAGTACGACGAGCTCGTCGGCCGACTCGAAGACCTCGAGACCGAATACCCCGAACTCGTCACGGACTCCTCACCGACGCAGACGGTCGGCGGCATCGTCGACACCTCGACGTTCGACCCGGTCGAACACATCGGTCCGATGTACAGCCTCGACAACGTCTTCGACTACGAGGAGCTGAGGGCCTGGTACGAACGTGTGCGTTCGGCCACCTCGGCGCGGTCGAAGTTCCTGTGCGAACTCAAGATCGACGGGCTCGCCGTCAACCTGCTCTACCGCAACGGGGACCTGGTCCGCGCCGCCACCCGCGGCGACGGACGCATCGGCGAGGACATCACCGCGAACGTGCGCACCATCTCCGACATCCCGCACCGGCTCGACACGGACTACCCGCCGGCGGAGGTCGAGATCCGCGGTGAGGTGTTCTTCCCCGTCGAGGAGTTCGCCGAACTCAACGCCGCCCTCGTCGACGAGGGCAAGTCGCCGTTCGCGAACCCGCGCAACTCCGCGGCCGGATCCCTGCGGCAGAAGGACCCGGCCGTCACCGCGCGCCGGCCCCTGCACATGCTCGTCCACGGCATCGCCGTGTGGACCCCGGCCGATGACTCGCACCCGGAACCGGCCCACCAGTCCGAGGTCTATGAGCAGTTCCGATCCTGGGGGCTGCCGATCAGCGACTACTTCAAGGTCCTCGAGACGATCGACGAGATCGAGGACTTCATCGCCCACTACGGCGAGCACCGCCACGACGTGATCCACGAGATCGACGGCATCGTCATCAAGATCGACGACATCGGTCTGCAGGAGACGCTGGGCTACACCTCACGCGCGCCGAGGTGGGCGACGGCCTTCAAATACCCGCCCGAGGAGGTGACGACGAAGCTCATCGACATCCAGGTCCAGGTGGGCCGGACCGGACGGGTGACCCCCTTCGCCGTCATGGAACCGGTCACCGTCGCCGGCTCCACCGTGGAGCGGGCCACCTTGCACAACGGCCACGAGGTCAAACGCAAGGGCGTGCTCATCGGCGACACCGTCACCCTCCGCAAGGCCGGTGACGTCATCCCCGAAGTCCTCGGCCCGGTCGCAGCGCTTCGCGATGGCAGCGAGTCCGAATTCGTCATGCCCACCCGCTGCCCCTCCTGCGGGACCGAACTCGGTCAGCAGAAGGAAGGCGACAAGGATCTGCGCTGCCCGAATTCGCGGTCATGCCCGGCCCAACTGGCCAATCGCATCTTCTACCTCGCCTCCCGCGCGGCCTTCGACATCGAAGCGCTCGGCGAGGAGGCCGCCCTGGCCCTGACCGCACCGGCCGAACCCGAGACACCGCCCCTGACCTCTGAGGCCTTCCTGTTCGACCTGACGCCCGAGGATCTCGCCGACGTCAAGATCTGGCGGGACAAGAAGGTCAAGGGCGTCGAGACCGGCGAGCGGGAACTCGTGCCCTACTTCTACACCCGCGGGACCGGGAAGAAGCCGAGCGCGCCGACGGCGAACACGAAGAAGCTCTTCGACGAACTCGACAAGGCCAAGGACCAGGATCTGTGGCGCGTGCTCGTGGCCCTGTCGATCCGCCATGTCGGACCCACCGCCGCACGCACCCTGGCTTCGGCCTTCCGCACCCTCGAGGCCATCCGCGCGGCCGAACACGAGGAGCTGGCCGAGGTCGAAGGCATCGGTCCGACGATCGCTTCGAGCATCCGTGACTGGTTCGCCGTCGACTGGCATGTCGAGATCGTCGAGGCCTGGAAGGCCGCGGGAGTGCGGATGGAGGACGAAGAGCAGGACTCCGCAGAGCAGACCCTCGAGGGACTGACGATCGTGGCCACCGGTTCGCTGTCGACGTTCACCCGCGACGGAATCAAGGAAGCGATCCTGTCGGCCGGTGGCAAGGCCGCGAGCTCGGTGTCGAAGAAGACCGACTATGTCGTCGCCGGTGACAACGCCGGATCGAAGCTCGACAAGGCCGAGTCGCTGGGTGTGCCGGTGCTCGACGAGGATCGGTTCAGAACCCTGTTGGAGACCGGCAGCCTCGACTGAGCGCTGTCTGATCTCCTCGCCGGACGCTGAAGGGAATACATCTCGGATCCGGACGGTTCCACGGTATGGCTGTGCACTCATTCGTGACCGAACTCGAAGTCGGGGTTCAGACTCAGCCAAGCTCAGAGACAGTTTCGGATGGAAGAGTGTTCGCTATGAGATGGATACCCCGACTCCTCGCCGGCACCGCAGTCGTCGTCGCCGCGGCCCTGACCGCCGCACCCGTGACCGCTGGACTGGCCGACCTGGTGCTCAACCCGGGAGACCAGCCGAGCAAACGCGGAGCCCAGCCCGCTCTGACCTCCCTGCGGACCCCGACTGCCGCGACCACCGCCCGGTCGGAGGGCGCGGGCTCCGGGGCTGACACCGTCGAGGGCGCGGGCTCCGGGACCGACACCGTCGAGGGTGAGGTCATCGACAGCGGCGAGCTGCCCGGCGCCGATCTCGTCGCGACCACCGTCGACGCCGCCCAGTCCCGCGTCGCCGAGCTCTCGGCAGACCTGCAGTCCGGCGTCGACGCCGGTGAATTCTCCCAGGCCGATGCTGACAGGGTGCTTGCCGATATGGCCGGCTACATCCACGGGGACCGGACCTGGCCCGAACGACGCGGCGCCTGAACCGTCTCTGCCCTGACCCGAGCATCCCCGCACCGGCCGCCTCCCACCCCGGTCCATCCCTGACTCGGGGCCCGCCTCGGCGTAGCTCACATCGCACCCGCCTCGGCCGGCCCGCCGAAGAGACTAGACTGAGGTGTCAGTGTTAACGACGATGAAAGGCAGGGAATGACGGAGTCTTCCGCAATCACCCCCGAGCAGGTGGAGCATCTGGCTTCACTGTCTCGGATCGCCATGAGCGAGGACGAGCTGAGATCGCTCGCCGGTGATCTGACCACAATTTTGGGAAACGTCGCCAGGGTCAACGAGGTGGCCGGTGACGATGTGCCAGCGACCAGCCACCCCATCCCGCTGACGAACGTCATGCGCCCCGACGTCGTGGGCCCGACGCTGACCAGCGAGCAGGCCCTGGCCTCGGCGCCGGCAGCCGCCGATGACAAGTTCCTCGTCCCGCAGATCCTCGGGGAGGAATGAGATGGCCGAACTGACGAACTACAGCGCTCTCGAACTCGCGGCAGGATTGGAATCCGGCGAGTTCTCCTCCGTCGAGGTCACCCGGGCCCACCTTGACCGCATCGAGTCCACCGAGTCCGACTACCACTCCTTCATCACCGTCACCGACGAGCTGGCGCTGGACACGGCGAAGGCCGTCGACGCCAAGCGCAGCGCCGGTGAGGACGTCCACGCGCTCGCCGGTGTGCCGGTGGCGCTCAAGGACCTCGTCGTCACCGAGGGAGTGCGCACCACAGCCGGATCGAAGATGCTCGAGAACTGGGTCCCGCCCTATGAGTCGACCGTCCACAGCAAGGTCAGGGCCGCCGGCCTGCCGGTGCTGGGCAAGACCAACCTCGACGAATTCGCGATGGGATCGACGACCGAGCACTCGGCCTTCGGCGACACCCGCAACCCGTGGAACCTCGATCACGTCCCCGGCGGATCCTCCGGCGGTGCGGCAGCGGCCCTGGCCGGGTTCCAGACACCGCTGTCCGTGGGCACCGACACCGGCGGATCCGTTCGCCAGCCCGCCGCATTCACCGGCACCGTCGGCGTCAAGCCCACTTACGGGTCGATCTCGCGCTTCGGCATCATCGCCATGGCCTCGAGCCTCGACCAGGTCGGACCGATGGGACGGTCCGTCGCCGATGCCGCGGCCCTGCACGAGCTGCTGGCCGGACACGATCCGCTCGACTCGACGTCGCTGCCCGATCCCGTCGCCGGATTCCTCTCCGCAGCGCAGACCAGCGAACTGAAGGGCAAGAAGCTCGGCGTGATCAAGCAGCTGCGCGGTGAGGGCTACCAGGACGGGGTGCGCGATGCGTTCTCCGCCGCCCTCGACGTCGCTGCCGCTGCCGGCGCCGAGATCGTCGAGGTCGACTGCCCCGCGATCTCCTACGCCCTCGATGCGTACTACCTGATCATGCCCTCCGAGGTGTCCTCGAACCTGGCCCGCTACGACGGCATGCGCTACGGCCTGCGCGTCGAACCCGAATCGGGTCCGGTCACCGCCGAGACCGTCATGTCCGCCACCCGCGCGGCCGGGTTCGGCGACGAGGTGAAGCGCCGCATCATCCTCGGCACCTACGCCTTGTCGGCCGGCTACTACGATGCCTACTACGGTTCGGCACAGAAGATCCGCACACTGGTCCAGAACGACTTCGACGCCGCCTTCAACTCCTGCGACGTCCTCGTGTCCCCGACGGCTCCGACGACTGCGCTGAAGTTCGGCGCCGAGGCGGCCGCCGATCCGATGGCGCTCTACCTCGGCGATGTGGCCACGATCCCGGCCAACCTCGCCGGCATCCCCGGTCTGTCGCTGCCGGCAGGACTGGCCGACGGTCTTCCCGTCGGGTTCCAGATCCTGGCCCCGGCCCGTGAGGACCTCAGACTCTACGAGGTGGCCGGACCGCTCGAGGCCGCCCTCGAAGCCGCCGGCGGACGTGTGCTCGACACTCTCGCGGAAGGACTGGAAGCCAAGTGAAATACGAAGACGCGATCAAGAGATACGATCCGGTCATCGGCATCGAGGTCCACGTCGAGCTCGGCACCGCGACCAAGATGTTCGACGCCGCCCCCAACACCTTCGGCGGCGGGCCCAATACGAACATCACCCCCACCTCCCTCGGACTGCCGGGCTCCCTGCCCGTGGTCAACGAGAAGGGTGTGGAGTACGCGATCAAGATCGGCCTGGCACTGGGCTGCGAGATCGCCGAGACCTGCCGGTTCGCCCGCAAGAACTACTTCTATCCGGACGTGCCCAAGGACTTCCAGACCAGCCAGTCCGATGAGCCCATCGCGGCCGAAGGACAGGTCGAGGTCGAGCTCGAGGACGGAACGATCGTGACCGTTCCCGTCGAACGGGCGCATATGGAGGAGGACGCCGGCAAGAACACCCACGTCGGCGGCGCGACCGGCCGCATCCACGGCGCCGACCATTCTCTGGTCGACTACAACCGTGCCGGTGTGCCCCTGGTCGAGATCGTCACCCATCCGATCACCGGGACCGGGGAGCGCGCCGCCGAGGTGGCCGCCGCCTATGTGCGCACCCTGCGGGACATCTTCCGCGCCCTCGGCGTCTCCGAAGCGCGGATGGAGCAGGGCAACGTCCGCGCCGATGTCAACGTCTCTCTGCGCGAGAGCCCCGACGCTCCGCTGGGCACCCGCACGGAGACGAAGAACGTCAACTCCTTCCGCTCGATCGAACGCGCCGTGCGCTTCGAGATCGCCCGCCAGGCGACCCTGCTCGACGCCGGGGAGAAGATCGTCCAGGAGACCAGGCACTTCCACGAGGAGTCCGGGGAGACCTCCTCGGGGCGTCCGAAGTCCGACGCCGACGACTACCGCTACTTCCCGGAGCCGGATCTCGTGCCGCTGCAGCCGTCCCGCGAGTGGGTCGAACAGCTGCGGGCCGCGCTGCCCGAGCTGCCAGCGCAGAAGCGCCGCCGTCTCCTCGGCGAGTGGAAGTTCTCCGACCTCGAGATGCGCGACATCGTCAACGCCGGCCTCCTCGAAGCCATCGAGGACACCGTCACCGCCGGAGCGAAGCCGTCGGCGGCACGCAAATGGTGGACCGGTGAGGTCGCCCGCCTGGCCAACCAGGCCGAGAAGCACCCCACCGAGATCGTCACCTCCGGGCAGGTCGCCGGACTGGTGGAGCTGATCGACCAGGGTAAGCTCAACGACAAACTGGCCAAGGACGTCCTGTCCGGAGTCGTGGCCGGTGAGGGCGAACCCGCTGAGGTGATGAACGCCCGCGGACTCGAGATCGTCGAGGACACCGGGGCGCTCGAGGCCGCCGTCGACGAGGCCATCGCGGCCAACCCCGATGTGGTCGAGAAGATCAGGGGCGGAAAGATGCAGGCCATCGGCGCGCTCATGGGACCGATCATGAAGGCCACGAAGGGTCAGGCCGACGCAGGCAAGGCCAAGGAGCTCATCCTGGCCCGCATCAACGGCTGAGCGGCGAAGAGCCTGACTCAGGATTGATCCAGCCACATCCTCTACACTGTGCGAGCAAGGGAGCCGACCGGCCCCTGGCACAGTGGAGGATGTGGCTGTTCGCATTCTCCGACGACTGCGGTCGGCCGCGACCCGGTCGTGTGAGTGCGCTGCACGCGTGGAGGTGAAGCGGTGTCTGAGTGGAAGTCCCTGTGGAAGAGGGAATGCGGGAAGACGGCTCCGATCTACCGGGTGCTCGTGCCCGAAAGCGTCAACGAGGACATCATGCGCGCCTGGACCGCCCGCGGGTACCGCTATACGGCGGGAGCGCCGAGCGCGATCATGCTCACCGGCGGTATGAGCCGCAACCTCTTCCGCTCCAGTGTCGTGTTCAAGGGCGGCACCGCGGCCGGCACGGCCGTCACCGCCGGTTTCGCCGCTCCCGGGGGACTGGCCCTGCTGTCGGGCTTCGGTGAGGCCGCGATGACCTTCGGCGGCATGGGTGCGGTCACGGCGCTGGGCACCGGCATCTTCGCCGCTGTGACCGGCCCCAGATACCTGCGTGACCCGAAGCGACTGAGCCGGAAGAACCGGAGCAAGGTGGCCGGAGCCCGCTGGATCACACCGGCCAGCCTCGGCTGGGTGCCCGGCCGCAGGGAGGGACGCGACACCGACGAACAGCGCCTGTTCCACTTGGCCGTGACCATCGCCCGCAAGATCGTGCGCACCCGCGCTTGGACGCACCCGGTCCTCAGGGACCATGTCAGCCGAGTCGACCTCGATCATGCCGTCGCCTCCATCGGCGTGCGTCTGGAGGAGCTCGTCAACCTGCGGGAGGAGATCGAGGGCATCCGCGATGCGGGCACCGCGAAATCGGTCGAAACCTATCTGTCGAAGCTCGCCGTCGCCTTCTCGTCGATGGCCCGCCGCGTGGAGTCGATGCACGAATACTACGAGCGGCTGACCGAACTCGACCAGCAGCTCGTGCTGCTGGCCAATTCCGAGCGTTCGCGAGAACTCGGCGATCGGGTGCTCGATGTGCTCTCCCGCACGGCAGCAGACGACTCAGCCGACTGGCAGTTCCGCGAGCTGCGCATCGACGCGGAATCGCAGTCCTCGGTCATCTCGGGACTCCTCGACGAACTCGATCAGACGGCCGATGACTTCGACGACTTCGACACGCGTCTGGCCGAGGCACGCAGATCCGTCGACGAACTCGAGGCCTGACCCGCCCGGGCTCAGTGCCCGAACGGATCGGGGTCGACCCCAGGCATCCATGAACGGCCCGGCTGGTCATAGCCGTGAGCCGCCTGCGCCTTCTTCCACTTCTTCGACCAGCGCTTGTCGAGCCGATCGACGTAGAGGATGCCCTGCAGGTGATCGTATTCGTGCTGCAGAATGCGGGCGAACCATCCCTGTGCGCTCAGCGTCACCGGTCGACCCGCCTCGTCGACGCCGTTGACAGTGACCCGATCGGCGCGCTTGAGCGGGAAGTCGAGGCCCGGAACCGACAGGCATCCTTCGCTCTCCTCGTCGGGGTCCGGGCGGGTGTCGGGGACCTTCGAGGCGATGAGCAGGGGATTGACGAAGGTGGCGCGGTGACGCTCGCCGTAGTCGTCGTCGGCGTTGATGACGAAGATCGCCTTGCCGATGCCGATCTGCGGGGCGGCCAGGCCGACGCCGTTGCTGGCGATGAGGGTCTCGTGCATGTCCGCGACCAATTCGGCGAGGTCGTCGTCGAACTCGGTGATCTTCTCCGCACGTCGGTGCAGTACGGGCTCGCCGTAGACGGCGATGGGATGAATAGCCATGAGGACAATCGTATCGGTGCCCCAGGCGATCAGGCCCGAGTCCCAGAACTGGCCGCCTCGCCGCCCGAGCCGAATCCCCGGCCCCGAGGCGGCCCGCCGCCCTCCGCCGCCGAGACAGATGGTGGAAGGTCCCGATTGCTCAGCGGTCAGACGGATCGACTCCGCGCCTTCAGGTCGGTCAGAGCAAAGAATCCGGTCGAATGACACAAGACGTCACAGTTTTTCGCCTCCAGCGAACAGAGATTGTTGAGCAACCGATCTGGGAACACGGTCGGCGGCGGCGTGGTTATGATGAGCACAAGCCGTCTCGGACCACGAGATGAAAGCTGTCAGCTGCTGTCGGCGCAGCCCTGCCGATCGGTGATAGGCCTGTGACGGCGGATGCACACAGAAGCGTGAAAGGACTCACTTTGACCATCTTCAACAATGTCTCCGATCTGGTCGGCCGTACGCCGCTGATCCGCGTCAACAAGGCCAGCGAGCGCTCCGGCGCCGAGGTCATCGCCAAACTCGAGTCGTACAACCCCGCGAACTCCGTCAAGGACCGCATCGGTGTGGCGATGATCGATGCGGCCGAGAAGTCCGGCGAACTCAAACCCGGCGGCACGATCGTCGAGGCCACCTCGGGCAACACCGGCATCGCTCTGGCGATGATCGGCACCTCCCGCGGATACCGGGTCAAGCTGACCATGCCGGAGTCGATGTCGAAGGAGCGCCGCGCGCTGCTGCGTGCGTTCGGCGCCGAACTCGTCCTCACCGACAAGGCCGAGGGCATGAAGGGTGCGGTTGCGAAGGCCGAGGAGCTCGCCGCCGACGGAGCCGTCCTCGTCCGCCAGTTCGAGAACCAGGCCAACGCCGAGATCCACCGGACCACCACCGGTCCCGAGATCCTCGCCGACACCGACGGCAAGGTCGACATCTTCGTCTCCGGAATCGGCACTGGCGGAACCATCACCGGTGCCGGCGCCACGCTGCGTGAGGCCAACCCCGACGTCAAGATCGTCGCGGTCGAGCCCGCCGCCTCGCCGATCCTGAGCGAGGGCAAGGCCGGACCGCACGCGATTCAGGGTCTCGGCGCGAACTTCGTGCCCGAGGTCCTCGACACCGAGATCTACGACGAGGTCGTCACCGTCGACAACGACGCCGCCCTCGACCGGGCCCGTGAGGTCGCGAAGGAGGAGGGCCTGCTCGTGGGCATCTCCTCCGGTGCCGCACTCTCGGCCGCCGAGGCCGTCGCCTCGCGTGAGGAGAACGCCGGCAAGCGCATCGTCGTCATCCTCCCCGACTTCGGTGAGCGCTACCTGTCGACCCCGCTGTTCTCCGAATACCTCGACTGAGTCCACGACACCGACCCGAGGGCTCCAGCGGTGCCCTCGGGCACACACGAAGGGCGTCAAACTCCGGTTTGGCGCCCTCGCTGTCTCGGAATTTTCGGCACCCGATCGGACTTGAGACAGACAGACCAGCTGCGTCGGCGCAACCTCGGCGACGGGCGCACCACACCGGATGAGCAAGGACGGACATGATGAAGGCACTGTGGACGGCGGCCGCTGCGGCCGCAGGCGCGGCGATCTACGGGCTCAGCCGCCCTGGGGTGAGGAGCACCCTGCGGGAAGACCTCGAGACCGTGCGTCGGCGCGACCCCGCGGCCACGAGTGACCTCGTGTCCCTGGTCTCCTACCCCGGGATGCACGCGATCTGGGCCCATCGCGGTCTCCACCGCCTCTGGCAGCACGAGGCCGGAAAGATCCCGGCCCGGCTGATGTCGCAGTTGGTGCGCTCGCTGACCGGGGTCGAGATCCACCCCGGGGCGAGGATCGGACGCCGCTTCTTCATCGACCACGCCAACGGTGTCGTCATCGGGGAGACCTCGGAGATCGGCGATGACGTC
>DWZN01000167.1 GCA_019117545.1 Candidatus Brevibacterium intestinavium | reverse complement strand
CCTCGCATTCACCTATACGATCCTCGACCCGAGCGAATCCCGGTGCCTCGGCTGCGTGTACATCCTTCCCCGGGCGCGACGTTCCTCAGCCGCAGCGAGTTCAACCCGACAGCCGAAGGCGCGGGGGAGTGGTCGGACATCGACGCGGCCGACTGTCACTGGGTTCGCAGGCGGGAGATGGACGCAGGGATGGATGCGACCGTGCTGACCGAACTGGAAGAATGGATCCGACAGGAGACGGGATTCGACCGCATCGTATTCGTCACGAACGACCAGTTCGGAGCACAGACGGACCTGTTCCAGCGATTCGGGTTCGGCCGGGAGTTCAAGAACCGCCAGCCCGACGCCGAAGGGACTCGCTTCGGCTGCGGGCCACAGGCTTCGAAAGCGAAGCCGATGAGCATACAGCCCTGAAGGGGCTCGCTCCACAGTCGCCTGACCCGAGATGAGAGCAGGTGCCGGACGCCGATAGGCTGAGGCCCATGAAGTCCGTTGCGAAGCTCGTTCCAGCCTTCTCGATTGCCGCGATCTTGGCACTCGGTGCCTGCAGCAGTGAGGCGACCGATGCTCCCGAGCCCGAATCCGAACCCGTTCAGACGCTGCAGGTCGTCGAGCGGGGCTTCGACCAGCCGGAGGCGCTCGCCGACTACCTGTCCGAGTCCCTCGACGAGGTTCAGGTGCGTCTCGAGTCCGAATCCAACCCGGACTACGACGAGGACGTCGACGCCGACCGTCTCTACGTCGACTTCGCCTCCGCGGGCAAGACCGACGAGGATATGGAGGCCACCGCAGCAGTCGTGCAGACGGTGTCGCAGGCGACCTTCGACTTCGACGTCCTCATGGTCACCGGAGACGGCTCGGCTGGTGAATGGTCATATCTCTACAACCCGCGGACCATCGACGAACTCACGCAGGGTGGGCAGATCACCGTGTCCGAGGTTTGGGATGCGGCAGAACAGGACTTCGACACCATCCACCGCTGATGACGCCGTCGAAGACTGAGACAGACGAAGCCCGCGAGCGGTGACGCGAACCCGGCCGGCTCTACTTCTCGACGGCGACACCATCGGCGTCGGCGAAGACCATGGCACCGGGGCGGATCGTCGCTCCGCCGATCTCGACGGTCACATCGGTCTCACCGGCACCGTCCTTCGCGCTCTTGCGCGGATTGCTGGCCAATGCCTTGATCCCGAAGTCGATCTCGGCCAAGGCCTCTCGGTCACGGACGGCGCCGTTGATGACGACTCCGGACCACCCGTTGCGGACGGCGGATTCGGCGATCATATCGCCCATCAGAGCAGTGGCGATCGAACCGTCGCCGTCGATGACGAGCACCGCGCCGTCACCGGGCTGATTGAGAAGGCGTTTGACCAGGGCGTTGTCCTGAAAGCAACGGACCGTGCGCGCGGGGCCGGAGAAGGACGTCTTGGCCCCGAAGTCGCCGAAGTTCAGCGCGATCGAATAGAGGTCCTCGCCGCGCTCGTCCCAAAGATCTGCCGTCGATACTGTCATGTCTGTGCCCTCCGCTGAGTTCGAGTGTGCGAGAATGCCTGTGTTCGGGCGTAGAGACCGGGCACTCCGCCGGAGTGCATGAAGACCACCGTGTCATCGGCGCCGAACTCACCCTGCCGGACGAGATCGATCAGCCCGGCGGCGGCCTTGCCGGTGTAGACGGGGTCGAGGAGAATTCCCTCGGTGCGGGCGAAGAGTCGCACGGCCTCGACCATTCCTTCCGTCGGCAGAGCATAGCCGGTTCCGAAGTAGTCGCCCAGAGCCACCGTGCGATCACGGG
Organism: Candidatus Brevibacterium intestinavium; assembly: GCA_019117545.1. Lineage (GTDB taxonomy): Bacteria > Actinomycetota > Actinomycetes > Actinomycetales > Brevibacteriaceae > Brevibacterium > Brevibacterium intestinavium. The sequence continues at coordinate 7,572 of DWZN01000167.1, read as the reverse complement.
GGACCGGTGGGAGGTCGAGGGACGTCGCGGTCGAATCGACGAGGTCGACGACCTTGGGCTCCTGATCGGCGCGTGACCTGCTGACATTGATGCCGAGGACCGGAATGTCGCTGCCGGCCGCGTGCAGTCCGACGATCAGGCCCGCCTGCATACCCGCCGACCCGCTGGGGGTGACGAGCGCTGTGACGTCGAGGCCGGCATCCTCGATCTGGCCGAGCAGCTCGTCGCCGCAGTCGACGTATCCGAGCGCGCCGATGGCATTCGACCCGCCCACGGGAATGACATAGGGAGTCTTCCCTTCAGCACGCAGCTCGGCGGCACGCGTCTCGGCCTCGCCGAGCAGGTCACTGCCGTTGCCGGACACGGTGACCGAATCGGCGCCGAGGAGGTCGAAGAGCAGGAAGTTGCCCGTGTACTCGGGCGGGTTCGCCCCGGCCGGGCCGAGCCCGATCCCCTCAGGGCCGAGGTCCTCTTCGACGATGAGGTGGCACTCGAGTCCCTCTCGGCGTGCCGCCGCCAACGTCAGTCGGCAATGATTGGACTGGACGCCGCCGACGGTGATGAGAGCGTCCGCCCCCTGCGCAAGCGCATCGGCGATGAGGAATTCGAGTTTGCGGGTCTTGTTCCCACCCTGAGTCAGCCCCAGGCAGTCATCTCGTTTGATCCAGATCTGCGGGCTGCCGAGCTCGGCCGAGAGGCGAGGCAGATGCTCCAGGGGCGTCGATCCGTCGGTGTAGCTGCGTCGCGGAATCTTCTCAAGGTTGACCATGGAACCCGAGTCTACTCGTGACCGGCAGTCGGACTGCGGTGGGAGGCTGGCAGCGGACACGTGCGGAATCGAATCGTGTTCATCGACCCGGGGAGTCAGCTGTGTCCGGTTCGGCCGAGGCGGTCCGGTTTTCGTCGGCTCTGTCCATCCAATCCTTTCCGTCGAGGATGCGGGCGACCATCATCGAGCTCGATTGGTCGCCGACGGAGTTGACCGTGGTCGCCGGCGGGTCGATGACCGTGCCGATGATCTGGATGATCGGCAGGGCGGCGGGCGGGAATCCGTAGAGCGTGATGATCATGAGTTCGCCGATGAAGCCTCCGGAGGGGATCCCGGCCATGACCATTCCCGCCAGCAGAGCCACGCCGATGCCGAGGAGGATGTTCTCGGGGGTGAAGAAATCCCGGTCGAAGACCGCGAAGAGGAACGCGATCTTGAGGATCGCCGACAGACTCGAGCCCTCCATGTGGATCGTCGCTCCGATCGGCACGATCGTCTCCCGGATGTCGCGGGGGACTCCGATGCGCTCACCGGCACGGAGGTTCGCCGGGATCGCCGCCACCGAGGATGAGGTGCCCAAGGAGATCGCCGTCGGTTCGAGCACGTTTCCCCAGAAGCGGCTGACCCCGCGCCGACCTCCGGCGAAGAACGCGTAGAACGTGAACGCGACGATGAAGTAGACGATCGCCACCGGATAGTAGACGAGGAAGGCGCGGACGTAGTCGCCGACGAGCTGAGCTCCGAGATCGCCGATGAGCGCTGCGAAGTACGCCCCGAGGCCGATCGGTGCGTAGTACATGATGATCGACGTGAATTTGAGGAACACCTCGGTGCCGGAGGAGAGGAACTGCGCGAAGGGCTTGCCGGCGTCTCCGACCCTGCTCGTGGCGAATCCGACGATGACAGCGAAGACGATGAGAGCGAGCATGTGCTCGGCGGACAGGATCTTCGAGAAATCATCGACGACTACGGTCTGGACCAGCTGCTCGCCGATGGAGCCGACCTCCTCGACGTTCTCCGGTTCCTGCATCTCGACCTGCACTCCCTCGGTGGCGTTGAAGAGACCGAGGGCGGCGACCATGACGATGGAGGCGATGACTCCCGTGACGGCGAAGACACCGAGCATGGTGCCCATGATCTTGCCCAGGCGGGCCGCGGAGGACATGCCGGCAACGGCCGAGGAGATCGAGAAGAACACCAGCGGCACGACGAGGGTGAACATCATATTGATGAACAGTGTGCCGAAGGGTTTGATGACCGTGGCGCGCTCGCCGAAGATGAGCCCGATGATGGCGCCGACGACGACTCCGGCGAGGATGAACAGCGGGAATCGGTAGTTGCGCAGGATTCGGACGGTCTTCGACGTCGGCTTGTCCCGATCCGAAGAGTCCGCTGCATCCGAAACGTCTGGGGAGGGCATAGGGTCTGCCTTTCACATAGTGCGTGGTGCCAGGCGGCATTCTGCCTCACCGTCCCTTCCTCGATGCTGGCAGGACGAGCGCAGAAACCGACAGGAAACCCTGGCTGGTAGAGATCCTAATGGCCACAGCGATCGACGTGGAAAGGGGCCCGCTCGACTGGTGGCTGTTCAGGCCAGTTGGGTGGACGCTGCGCCATTGGATGCGTGATCCATATCACGTATCATGAGATATGGAGATCATCGACTTCGTTCCCCGGCCGGATCAATTCGTCTACACTTTCGGCGGTGCTGCGCCAGCGGCGACGATCGAGCCCGGAACGGCTTTGCGCCTGTGGTCCGAAGACGCGTTCAACAACGCAATCACCACACGGTCGGACGTACCCAGTTCGAAGCTGGACCCTCACCGGCTGAATCCACAGACCGGGCCGTTCTATGTCAATGGTGCCGAGCCGGGGGACGCATTGGCTGTCCATATAGTTGATCTCACCCCCGCAAGGCGATGGGGAGCATCTGCGACGATCCCCCTGTTCGGCGGACTGACGGCGACGGATCGCACAAGCCTTCTTCATGGAGCTCTGCCGGAAGCTGCTTGGATCTATGACCTCGATACAGAAGCGCAGACCGTTGGTTTTCAGAGCCGGAGCGGTGATTTCGAACTCGCCCTGCCTGTCGAACCGATGCTGGGCACTGTCGGAGTCGCGCCGGCTGGCGGGGAGGTTCACTCGTCTCTCACACCTGAGCGTTTCGGTGGGAATATGGACACACCTGAGCTGAGGGTCGGCACCACAGCCTTCTTCTCGGTGAATGTCGAGGGTGCCATGTTCTCCATCGGAGACGGCCACTATCGACAAGGTGAGGGCGAGGCATGTGGGACAGCAGTCGAAGGAGCGATGAATTCGACGATCATTGTGGACCTCGTCAAGGGAGGCGGTCCACTGTGGCCCCGGCTGGAGAACGACGAGTACTGGATGGTCGTGGGCTCTTCACGACCGATGGAAGACTCATGGAGGATCTCGCAGGTGGAGATGATCCACTGGCTCGGCGCGCTCTTCGAATTGGAACCCATGGATGCCTATCAGCTGCTGACTCAGATCTCTCTGGTCCCGGTGGCCAATGTGGTCGACACGAACTACAGCGTCGTGACGAAAGTTGCGAAGTCCTTGCTGCCGGAAGGCAGCGCTTTCAACGGAATCCACGCAGATCTGCGTCAGCGTGCAAGGCAGCTCCGATAAAAGCAGAGCATGATGTCGCTGCCGACAGCTGCGAATCGCGATGATCAACGGGGAAGGGGAGACACAATGGATCTGAACATTCGCGGAAAGACCGCACTGGTCACCGGCGGGACGCGAGGCATCGGTCGTGCCATTGTCGAAGCATTTCTGGCAGAAGGGGCCGATGTGGCCTTCTGCGCTCGCAGCGCTCAAGCGGTAGCCGACACCGAGCTGGAGCTGGCATCCCAGGGAAGAGTCATCGGGACTGCCTTCGATGTCAGCGACAGTGCGTCTCTGAGCGATTGGGTCGCAGCCACTGCTGAAGAGCTCGGCGGAATCGACATGGTTGTCAGCAGCGTCAGTGCACTGGCGATTCCGGACACGGAGGAGAACTGGTATCGATCCTTCAACGTTGACCTGATGGCCACGGTGAATCTGTCGAAAGCGGTCATCCCGCATCTGAAGAGGAGCGATGTGGCGTCGCTGATCGCCATCTCGAGTGTCTCCGGCAGGGAAGCCGACTTCGCTTCCGGACCGTACGGAACGATGAAGACGGCGATCATCGGCTACATGGCGGGACTTGCACTGCAATCGGCAGACAGCGGGGTGCGGGTCAACACCGTTTCCCCCGGCAACACCTATCATCAAGGCGGAGTGTGGCCAGGGATCGAGGCTGACGATCCCGCACTGTTCGACTATGCGCTCGGACTCAATCCAACCGGTCGCATGGGCACGCCAGAAGAGACCGCTGCGAGTGTCGTATTCCTGTCGAGCCCGCGATCCAGTCGTACATCAGGAGCAAACCTGCTCATCGATGGAGCGCTCACGCGGGGAATCCAGGTCTGAGCGGAGGAAGAGTGAACCTCTGTCCGATGATCTGATCCCTCGGACAGAGTCTCAGGAGTGCAGGAGCGGCACCCGGCGGTCGACTGCCATGAGGATCCGCAGAAAGAGTCCTCCGGCCAGGAGCCCGCCGATGAGGTCGGTGGCCCAATGCCAGCCGAGGGCGAACGACACCATCACAGAATTCACGCTGATCGCGGCGACACCCCACCACAGAAGCAGCACGGCCCGGGTCGAGGCGCTGCTGTATCGGGCGATGAGATAGGCGACAGCACCGTAGATGAGCACGGCCTCGGCGGCATGACCGGACGGATAGCTGATTCCGCGGGAACCGAGGTCGAGCAGCCCGCCCTGAAAGAATCTCGGGTCGTGCAGAGTGGTCGCGGGCCGAGCGAGCAGAACCTTGAGTGAACCGACACCGAGGAAGAACGCCGCCTCCGTGGCTGCGGCGAAGACGATCGGTCTCCAGGAACGTCGACGATAGCTGAGAGTGATCGCCGTGATCGCCAGCACCGGCAGACACACGGCCTGGCCGGCTATCGGATCGAGGATGTGCTGAGCGAACCAGACGAGGTCGGGGTCGGCCAGGTAGAGCCAGCGTCGGTTGAGTCTGTAGTCCCAGACTCGCATCGGCCCGGCTGCGACGAGGGTCACCGCGATGAACGTGACGGTCAGTGCCCAGATCGAGGTTGCTTGGGTCAGCAGCCCCTTTGCTCGAGCCGTCCAGGGACCACGATCTGAGGGGCTGCTGGTCATATTCTCGGATTCGACATAGTACTCAGCAACCATCACTGATGATTTTAGACGGAGTGAAGAATCACTTCTGCCGTGGGTGATAAAGAAACGGTGAATTCTATTCAGAACTTCCGGGCGCGGACCACAGTGGTGGCGATGCGCACACGGTTGTTCGTATCGAGTTTGATGTTGATCCGGTTGAGATGGGTCTTCACGGTTGCCAGGCTCATGAAGGTCCTCGCCGCGATCTCCTGATTCGACAGCCCCTCGGCCACGAGCTCGGCGACCTCCAACTCTCGCTCGGTGAGTTCGGCGAGCAGCGTCTCGGCCTCCCGCTGCAGATGATGGTCCGGACTCGAAGTGACCTTGGCGATCATCTGCCGCATGGACTGCGGCGCCAGGATGGGTTCTCCGGCCTGGGCCTTCCGGACCGCAACGGCGAGTTCCACCGGACCGATGTCCTTCAGGAGGTAGCCGGCCGCTCCCGCCTCGAGGGCGCGGAAGAGATGATCGTCGCTGTCCATGCTCGTCAGGGCCACGACCCTCGGCGGACGCACACTGTTGAGCAGACGTCCGATTGCTTCGATTCCCCCGATTCCCGGCATCCGGATGTCCATCAGCACGACCTCCGGGTAGTGGAGTGCGGCCTTTTCGATCGCCTCTTCGCCGCTCATCGCCGAACCGACCACGTCGATGTCCTCTGCTGCTCGCAGAATTCCCTTGATTCCGGTGATGACCATCGGGTCGTCGTCGACGACCATGACACGAATCGCAGTGGTGGGACTCATGGTCGTCACACTACCGGAGGTCGATGACACCGCGGGTGCGGGAGACGACGGACTCTCGTATCAGGCTTCGGACGCGAACGGCGGGAACTCCACGTCCACGCGGAACTCCTCACCGCTGACTCCCATCCGCACTGTGCCTGCGAACAACTCGGTCCGTTCGCGGATCCCCACCAGTCCGGAACCCGATCCGGTCGAGGCGAGCTCCGACGCCGGTCGGGGAACTCGCGCGGTAGTCCCCGGACCGAGACCGCCAGCCGAGTCCGGTGCGTACTGCGGACGCGGCGGGATATCCGGGTTCCCGGGCAAGGGGTTCGCCACCGAGATCTTGGCCCCTCCTGCGGCGGAGACGGCCACCTCCATGGTCACAGGGGAGTTCGGCGCATGCTTCATCGCATTGGTCAGCGCCTCTTGGACGATGCGGTAGATCGCCCGGTCGAGAGCCGGCGGGCAGGCGTCGACGTCCTGGATGATGATCGAGGGACGGATGATCGTCCCGGTGGTCTGCACGGAGGCGATGAGCTGCGGAATCGACTGCATCGACGCCCGGTCCGGCGGTGCAGACTGTTCGTGTCGCGATTGCGGACCGGCGAGGTTTCCGTCTCTGACGCCGCCGACCAGGTGGCGCAGATCCTCCAAGGACGCTCGTGCCTCCTGCCGCAGAGCCGAGGCGGTGGACGCGAGCTCAGGGTCTGCGCCGTCTCCGACCTCCAGGGCGCCGCTGTGCAGTGAGATCACCGACAGGCGGTGGGAGAGCGTGTCGTGGAGTTCGCGCGCCAGCAGCTCGCGTTCGGACTGCCTGGCGAGTTCGGCAGTCAGCGATTCGTTGCGCATCGTCTCCCGCTGCGCGAGCGACTCCACGACTCTCATCCTCCTGGTTCGTCGCAGCAGGACACCGACGCCGAGGCTGGTGCCGAGTCCGATGACGCAGGCGGCGACTGTCATGATTCGGATGGCCAAGTACGAGTCCTCGGGTGGGATCGTCGCCTCGACGCCTGTGACCTGCGTGGGGTCCGGCAGGAAGAAGATGCTGAAGGGGTTGCGCTGCGCCGGAGCCAGGCACATCCGCACCGTGGACAGGACGACCAGGGTCGCCCCCACCGCCGAGGCAGCGATCGCCTGCCGTTTGGGAGCCCGAATGACGAGGTGGAACACGCCGATGAGCAGGAGGAAGGCGTCACCCCATCCGAGAGTGAGCGCGGCTCCGGCGATGAACGGGGCCCACGGCCACCGGTGCCGGAGGAAGACCGTTCCCCAGACGGGGATGAGCAGCATCACGGCGACGAACCCGGTGTCATTGAGCACTCCGTCGGAGAACGCCCACGCATTCGCTGTCAGTGCCATCGCCGAGCAGAGCAGTCCGCACAGGAACAGGACGATGCCGATGAGGATGCTGCCCGCTATCCGCACGCTCTGAGGGAGCTTCCGCGACCGTGCGGAGCGGGCACCGGCGGGGCGACCGTGGCCCGCGGGGCGACCCTGACCGACGGGACGACCACGGGCGACGGCACCGGGTATGGAGGCGCCGGGGACGGAGGACCCGCGGCCGCTGTCGGAGAGAGGAGCGGAATGATCAGACACAGAAGAATCGTAACCGCGGGCACTGACGCGTGTAGTCCACCGGTCGGCTGGACGCCGTCAACCGATCGGCTGAACCGATCCAGCCTGACGGCGGACGCGCCGGAAGGCGAACTCGACGAGGCTGAGTGGGTCAGTCAGAAATCGTCTCGAAGGAGCGCCATGTCCCGCCCGCAGAACCCCCAGAACTTCCCGTTCCCGCCCCAACCCCAGTCCTCGCAGCATCCCTAT
>DWZN01000166.1 GCA_019117545.1 Candidatus Brevibacterium intestinavium | reverse complement strand
GTGCGGGCCGCGGGACGGATCGCAGCGAATGCGCTGGCCGCGGTCGGTGAGATGCTCGCCCCGGGGATCACGACCGATGACATCGACGCAGTCGCACACGAATACATGTGCGACCACGGAGCCTATCCGTCGACGCTGGGCTATCGCGGGTTCCCGAAGTCTGTGTGCACCTCCGTCAACGAGGTGATCTGCCACGGCATCCCCGATTCCACGGTGATCGAGGACGGCGACATCGTCAACGTCGACATCACCGCCTATTTCGAGGGGATGCACGGCGACACGAACTTCACGTTCTACGCCGGCGAGGTCGACGAGACCTCCCGCCTGCTGGTCGAACGCACCCACGAGGCGATGATGCGCGGGATCAAAGCTGTCAGACCGGGACGGGAGATCAACGTCATCGGTCGGGTCATCGAGAAGTACGCCAAGCGCTTCGACTACGGCGTCGTCCGCGACTACAGCGGCCACGGAGTCGGACGCGAGTTCCACTCCGGCCTCATCATCCCCCACTACGACGCCGCACCCGCCCACGCCGAGGTGATCGAGCCGGGCATGATCTTCACCATCGAACCGATGCTCAATCTGGGCACGATCGAGTGGGATGTCTGGGACGACTCCTGGACCGTGGTGACGAAGGATCGGAAGCGTTCGGCCCAGTTCGAGCACACCCTGGTGGTGACCGAGACCGGCGCGGACATCCTGACTCGGCCCGATGTTGCCATCACCGGAGGGCCGCTGAGCGATGGGCACTGAGATGACGACGGGAGCCTCTGACCACTTCGCCATCGGCATCGACATCGGCGGAACCGGCATCAAGGCGGCCCTGGTGGACACGGTCACCGGGAAGCTGGCGTTCAAACGCCTGCGCGTGCTGACTCCGAGGCCCGGCACCCCGGAAGCCGTGGCCGAAACGATCGCCGATCTGCTCGAAGCAGTCACCGACCGGGCCCTGGAGCTCGAGCTCATCGCCGACCGAGCCGAGATCGACCGACTGCCCGTCGGCTGCGGCTTTCCCGGCGTCATCCGCGACGGTCGAGTCGAGTTCACCGCCAATCTCGATCAGAGCTGGGTCGGGTCGAAGATCGCGGAGATCATCGGCGAGGGCACCGGACGCAGGGTCTATTTCCTCAATGACGCCGATGCCGCAGGTCTGGCCGAGATGAACTTCGGTGCCGGTCGCTCGCATCGGAAGAAGACGGTTCTGGTCACGACCCTCGGCACAGGCATCGGCACGGCGCTGTTCACGCAGGCCCGACTCGTTCCCTATACGGAGCTCGGCCACATCGAGATGAATGGCGCCGATGCGGAGACTCAGGCCGCAGAGTCGGTCAAAGTCCGCTTGGGGCTCAGCTATGAGGAATGGGCCGCCCGCCTGCAGCAGTACTACTCGATCATCGAGCTGCTCGTCGCCCCCGACGTCATCATCGTCGGCGGCGGAGTCTCGAAGTCCCATGCCCGGTTCCTGCCGCTGCTGTCCACCAGGGCCGAACTCAAACCCGCGAAGCTGCTCAACAACGCCGGGATCGTCGGGGCCGCCATGATCGCTGCCAACGACGGCAAAGCGAAGGTGAAGAAGAGCGAATCGAAGGGATGAGGCACAGCCGCAGTCCGGTGCCCCTCCTGCTCACCCTGGCCGGCCTCACCGTGACTTTCGCGATCGGATCCGCGGTCATTCTGATCTGGCCTCAGGCCCTTCTGGCCGGGATCGTCATCGCCTGCTGCGGATTCGTCCTGTCCGTGGTCGCCGTTCTTCGGCTGACCGGCCGCCGCTGGGCCCCGTGGCTGGTCGGCCCGGCGGTCGCCCTGGCCGGAACCGGCACGCTCATGCTCGCCGAGGACATCGCACTGTCACAGGTCGGTGACGTCACCGAGGCCGTCGTCGTCGATCATGAAGTCGAGCAGAAGGTCGTCCACAATTCGAGGTCTCGCAATCGCACGGTCCACACGCACACCTATTCGCTTGAGGGCGCCGATGGCAGGCCGCTGGAACAGCCGATGGTCTACCGCGGCGAAGGCGGTTACGACGACATCGACATCGGCGATGACATCACCGTACTCGTCGATCCGCAGGGCCGGGCCGAGACGGAATTGGCCGACAATGTCGACATCGGGGCCGATATCGCGATCCTCGTCGTCGGCAGCGTCGCCACGATCGGTGCCTTCGGCATCCTCGTGCTCGTCGTCGGGCTCAACGGTCGGCTCCACCGTCATCGTCGCCGAATCGGTGTGACAGCCTGAGGGGCCTCCGCAGCGCCTCGGTGGCCTGTGCACGGTCGGAGGGAGAGGACAGGCCACCGATACGCCGGGTTCTGTCGACGAGTCGGTCACCCTTCTCGCCTGACGGTCATCTGTCTGGGACCGATGTCGCCATCGGCCTCGAGCGATCCACCCGACGACTCGGCGAGCAGCCTCGAACGTCGTCTGTCTGATCTTGCTCCGGATGGGGTTTGCCCAGCGGCGTCGGTCACCCGACACCCTGGTGGTCTCTTACACCACCGTTTCACCCTTACCCGGCCGAAACCGGGCGGTCTGCTCTCTGTTGCACTGGCCCGCGGGTTGCCCCGGGTGGGTGTTACCCACCATCCCTGCTCTGTGGAGCCCGGACGTTCCTCAGCCGTTGCCGGCCGCGACCGTCTGGTGACCTGTCCTCAAGCAACCCATTCTACCTGCTCAACGCAGTCGCGAGTCATCCGGTCGCGCAAATCCGGGCCCTTCGGCGGCCGAACGTGACGAAGCTCATCCATATGCCCGACCGGCCATGTCGGTTCGTGCTCATACGATGGATGGGTGAAGATCCTGTTGCCGCCCTCCGAGGGCAAGACGCCTGCTCAGAACGGTCCCGCTCTCGACCTCGACGGCTTATCGGCACCGGAGCTGCGCAGTCAGCGCGAACGTGTCCTGGCCGCGTTGAAGAAGGTCTCGAAGCGATCGGACGCCCTCGAGCGCCTCGGCGTCGGTGCCTCTCTGGCCCAGGACGTCGAACGCAACACCGTCCTCGATACGATCGCCTGCGCACCGGCGCTGCTCACCTACTCCGGCGTCCTGTACGAGGCCATGGGTGCCTCCGCACTCGTCGCCGCTGCCGACGATGACGAGGTGCTGCGAGAGCGCCTGCATGACGTCCTCGTCTTCTCCGCCCTGTTCGGGCGGGTGCACGGCCTCGATGTCATCCCCGCCTACCGGCTGGCGATGAAGACAGAACTGGCAGACCTCGGTCGCCTCACGTCGTTCTGGAAGCCGATCCTTGCCGAGTCCTCGCCCCTCTCCCCCGCCGAGGTGGCCCTCGACTGCCGGTCGAGCGATTACCGATCGGCCTGGCCCGGTCCGAACGACCGGGTCGTGACCATGGGGGCCGTCACGGTCAAGGACGGCAAGCGCCGCGTCGTCTCCCATTGGGCGAAGTTCTACCGTGGGCAGTTCGCCGGCCGGCTGCTCGCCGACGAACGTCCGCTGCCGGAGAGCACCGACGAGCTGGTGGCTCGGGCCCAGGAGTTCTACGATGTCGAGTTCACCCCGCACACCGCCTCGAAGCCGGCGGCCCTGACGATCGTGCTCGGGGACTGAAAGGGGCTCAGTCCCGGCGGAGCAGCACCGCCTCGCACTCCTCGCATTCGTAGGTCTCGTTCACGTCCGTGCCGAGCATCGCTTTCCAAGCCGCCGCCCCGATCTGCTGACCGCACGCCTGACAGTTCGGGCCGGTGAGAACGGCCGCGCCCGGACCGCCCTGTTCGACATTCGCGTCGAAGGCCGCGACCAGTGCGGGCGGCAGCGCCGATTTCGCCTTGGCCGCCGAGGCGGCATTGGTCTCCAGGAGATCTCTCAGTTCGGCTTTGCGGCCCTTGACCGCACTCTGCACCTCTTTGCCGGCCGCAGTGACCTCGGCGATCCTGTCATCGACCGAGGACAGGTCCGCCTCGGCGGTCTCCAGCGTCTCCATCTGCTCGAGCACGGCCTCCTCGAGTTCGGATGCACGAGCTTCGTGACCGGCGATCTCGTTCTGCAGGTTGACGAGGTCTCTGCTGGTCAGACCCGTACCGTCATTGAGTTCGGCCGTCTTCTTCTCGATCTGCGTCCGCTGTGCCTCGATCAGTCCGTTGGTCTCAGCGATCGAGGTTCGATGACCGTCGACGATCTCGGATCTCTGCGTGCGCTCCTGCCCGAGCTCCTGATGGGTTCGGACGAGGTCGGCGAGTTCGTCTGCGCGTTTCGGATTGTCGTGTTCATGGCGCAGAGCGCGCCCATTGGCTGTGAGCTCGATGAGGGTCTGCAGGGCGGTGCGCTGGTCATCGGTGATGAGCATCGTCGGTGTCCTCCTCAGTAGCGTTCGACCCAGGGGTCGGTGTTGATGGCCGACCGCTGCAGGGCAACCGTGAAGCCGCGCTCGGCGAACTCCGCTTCGAGCTCTCGGGCTGCGGAGTCGAGCCACACGGTCTCCGAGGCCCAGTGCGAGACGTCGATGAGCTGGGGCCGTCCGTCACCGCGGTTCGCGGTGTCGCATGCCTCGGTGGCGGGATGATGCCGCAGATCGGCGGTGATGTAGACCTCTGCGCCGCTGGCGCGGACCTCGTCGAAGAGGGAATCTCCAGCCCCGCCGCAGACGGCCACCCGGGTAACCGTCGCGGCCGGGTCGCCGGCGATGCGCACCCCGGTGGTCGTGCGCGGAAGCTTCTCGGCCAGGATGCGTGCGATGTCGCGCACCGGGGTCGGTCGGGGCAGATCGCCGACTCGGCCGATGCCGGTCGGCAGCGTCCCCGATTCGGTCTCCGGATCAGGGGTGTGAGGTGCCAGCGGGAGGGCGTCGGTGATGCCCAGCAGCGAGATGAGCACATCGGAGACACCGCCGCGGGCCGAGTCCGCGTTCGTGTGCGCATTGAACTGGGCGATGCCGTTGCTGATCAGCGTGTGCACGGCCCCGCCCTTGAGGGTGGCCGCATTGACCGATTTGACGGGTTTGAGCATGAGCGGATGGTGGTTGAACACGAGATCGGCCTCGAGCACGACCGCCTCAGCGATGACCGCGTCCATGGGGTCGAGGGCCAACAGGATCGATCGGACCACGGCATCGGGATCGCCGACGGCCAACCCCACGGAATCCCAGGACTCGGCCAGGGCCGGTGGCCACAGCGAGTCGAAGACCTTGACGCAGTCACTCACCTTCGGATGCTTCATGGGACCACACTATTACATCCGCGAAGCCGGCAGCTGACTGTGCACCGCCCGGTCGGAATGAGACGCAGTTCACTCTTGGGGCTTCTGCTCATATATTTGTCTCATGTCGACTTCACAGCCTGCCACCGCATCCCCCATGCCCACTGCCACGTCAACGGTTGCCGACCTCATCCGCCGCAGCGCCGGCCGCTTCCCCACGGATACGGCCATCGAATTCGGCGACCGCACGTGGACCTACGCCGAACTCGATGCCGCCGTCACGGCAGTCGCCCGCGAACTGCTGCGCCTCGGGGCCGGCAAGGGCGACCGGGTGGCCGCCTACGGCCGCAACTCCGACCTCTACGCTCTGCTCTATCTCGGCTGCGCACGGGCCGGCGTCATCCACGTGCCGGTGAACTACCAGCTCAAGGGCAACGAGCTCGACTATATCCTCGACAACGCCGGGGCACGGATCGTCTTCGCCGATGACGATCTCATCGAAGCCGTCACCTCCACAGCGACCGGTACGGAGGCCGAGGTCATCGACCTGGCCTCGCTGGCACCCGTGGCGACCGCGGACTCCATCGCCCCGGCCGGTGACGGGGAGTTCTCCGTCGACGACACGGACATCGCTCAGCTCCTCTACACCTCCGGCACCACCTCGGCGCCGAAGGGAGCGGTGATGACCCATCGGGCGCTGGTCCACCAATACCTGTCGGCGTTGCTGGTCCTCGACTTCACCCCCGATGACCGCGCCGTTCATGCGCTGCCGCTCTATCACTCCGCGCAGATGCATGTGTTCCTCCTGCCGCTTCTGTCGATCGGCGCGCACAACATCATCGTGCCGGGCCCGGTGCCCGAACAGCTGCTGGCCCTGTTCGAGCAGCGACAGATCAATTCGTTCTTCGCCGCGCCCACCGTCTGGGTGGCCCTGGCCAACAGCCCCGAACTCGAGACCCGGAACCTCGAGAGCCTGCGCAAGGCCTACTACGGCGCCTCGATCATGCCCGGTCCGGTCCTCGACCGTCTGCGGGCGCGGCTGCCCGAACTCGGGTTCTACAACTGCTTCGGCCAGTCGGAGCTCGGCCCGCTGTGCACCGTGCTGCGACCGGAGGAGCACGACGCTCACCCGGGTTCGGCCGGACGACCGGTGATGTTCGTCGAGACGAGAGTCGTCGACTCGTCCGGTGAGGAAGTCGGGCCCGGCAGTGAGGGAGAGATGCTCTACCGGTCCCCGCAGCTGTGCGAAGGCTACTGGAATCGACCCGAGGCCACGGCCGAGGCCTTCGACAACGGCTGGTTCCATTCCGGTGATCTGGTCAAGGTCGACGAGGACGGGTACGTCGAGGTCGTCGATCGGGTCAAGGACGTCATCAACACCGGCGGCGTGCTGGTGGCCAGTCGAGAGGTCGAGGACGTGGTCTTCGAACTCCCCCAGGTCGCCGAGGTGGCCGTCGTCGGCGTCGCCGACGAGAAGTGGATCGAGGCCATCTCCGCGTTCATCGTGCTCAAACCCGATCAGGGCGAGCTCACCGGCGACGAGGTGATCGCCCACGTCAAGGCTCGGCTGGCCGGTTTCAAGGTGCCCAAACGGGTGGAGTTCGTCGCACAGCTGCCGAAGAACTCGGCGGGGAAGATCCTCAAGCGCAGTCTGCGCGAGTCCTGAGCCGAAGCCCGGGTCCGGGAACCGGCCCGGTTCCCCGGCCGCGGCACGCTCGCGGATGCGCCTGTCCCTCGGTCCGCCTCGACATTCCCCATCGACGGCTGTCGGACATAGAATTCCTCCGACGGATGGGGCCGAGACCCGTGCGATCGCGATGAACAGTGAGCAAGGAGCGCAATGGTGGAATCGAAGCGACCGGACCCATACGACCTGCCGGGCCGTCGCCGAGGTTGGCGGCTGCATGGAAACGGACGCACGATCGCTCCCGGTCAGAAGGTGCTTCCCGAGGAGCGTCTGAGCTGGCCGCGGACGATCAGCATCGGTGCCCAGCATGTCGTGGCGATGTTCGGCGCCACGTTCCTCGTGCCGCTGCTGACCGGCTTCCCGCCGTCGACGACCCTGTTCTTCACCGCGATCGGGACCATGCTCTTCCTGCTCATCACCAAAGGGATGATGCCCTCCTACCTCGGCTCGTCGTTCGGGCTGCTGGCTCCGATCGGCGCGGTCACAGGCTTCTCTGCGACCTCCGGCGACGATCTCGATCCTCATGCCATGGCCCTGGCACAGGGCGGAATCATCTCCGTGGGCGTGACGCTGGCACTCGTCGGACTCGTCGTCCATTTCGTCGGTGTGCGGTGGATCGAAGTCACCATGCCGCCGGTGGTCACCGGAGCCATCGTCGCACTCATCGGACTCAACCTCGCTCCCGCCGCCTGGGACTGGGTGCGAGCGGCTCCCCTGACGGCCGTAGTGACCATCGCCGCGATTCTGCTGACCACGGTGCTGTTCCGGGGCATGCTCGGACGGCTCTCGATCCTCATCGGCGTCCTCGTCGGCTACGGCGCGGCCTGGCTGCAGGGCCAGATCGATTTCTCCACCGTCTCCGAGGCGGCCTGGGTCGGTCTGCCGAGCTTCCACGCCCCCGCCTTCGACCTCGGCTATCTCGGCCTGTTCCTCCCTGTCGTTCTGGTGCTCATCGCCGAGAACATCGGCCACGTGAAGTCAGTGGCGGCCATGACGGGCAGGGATCTGGATTCGCTCACCGGACGCACCCTCTTCGCTGACGGGGTCGCGACCGCCCTGGCCGGCTCGGGCGGAGGGTCGGGAACGACGACCTATGCGGAGAACATCGGAGTCATGGCGGCCACGCGCATCTTCTCCACCGCCGCCTATCTGTGTGCGGCCATCATCGCCTTCTGCCTCAGCCTGCTCCCGAAGTTCGGTGAGATCATCGCCACGATCCCTTCCGGTGTGCTCGGCGGTGCCGCGACCGTGCTCTACGGAATGATCGGGATGCTCGGGGTGCGGATCTGGGTGGAGAACAGGGTCGACTTCTCCAACCCGATCAACCTCAACACGGCAGCGGTCTCGCTCATCGTGGCGATCGCGAACTTCACCTGGACTCCCGGCGGACTCCAGTTCGAGGGGATCGCCCTGGGCACCGCCTCGGCGATCATCGTCTACCAAGTGATGAAGGCGATCGCCCGGTGGCGCGGCACCGACCCCGAAGCCGTGGTCGAGAGCTTCGCCGCAGGCGACGAGCGAGCCGATACTGACGCAGGCGACGGACGAGCCGATACTGACGCAGGATCGCGAACGCCGCCGGTGCCAGGATCATCGGTCTGAACAGTGGTCGTGATCGGAGACTCAGCCGCGGCAGAAGTATCCGATCACGACCACTGGTTCGCAATCCGAGCGATCACCGAGCAGAATGTGCCCATCG
>DWZN01000165.1 GCA_019117545.1 Candidatus Brevibacterium intestinavium | reverse complement strand
CCTGTCCGTCGAACTCAGCGCGACTCTGCACCGGCAGCTGCGCGCCGGAGAGCTCGACATCATCCTCGCCATGCGCCCGCGGGCACGCGTCGACTCCGTGTCCTTTGCCTCTCACGAACTCTTCACCGAGGCGCTGGTCTGGGTCGCCCGGCCCGGGTTCGACCTCGACGTCGAGGAGCACATTCCGCTCGTGCTCTACCCGCGTCCCAGCGTCACCCGGGAGGCGGCCCTGGACCTGCTGGAGCGCGAGGGCTCTGCGCATTCGACGGCCGCGACCTCGACGAGCCTGGCGGGACTGCGGGCGGCGGTGCTCGGCGGGTTGGGCATCATGCCGTTCGCGAGGTCGCTCCTGCCCGAAGGGACGGTCATCATCGACGAGCCGCGGCTGCCGACGCTGCCGGAGGTGACCTTCGCCGTCGTGACGAGGAATCCGGCGACTCGTGCGGCCGCGGCCGTCGCTTCAGCCCTCCAGCGTCACAGTCCCGACCTGCGCACCCGACGCCCGGCGGGGGCTGCCGGGCGCGACTGACGACGCCGGGCGCGACTGAGGGCTGCCGGGGACGACCGAGGGGTCAGCCTCACCCCGCAGCGGCGACCTCGGCGCGGGGCCGACCCGCACTGTCGGCGGCACCTCATCCCGCAGCGGCGACCTCGGCGCGCAGCTTGTGCTTGAGCAGCTTGCCCGAGGGATTGCGCGGCAGGTCATCGGTGACGATGACCTCGCGGGGCAGCTTGTAGCGGGCGAGCTTGTCGGCCAGGTAGTCCCGCAGCTCCTCGACGCCGAACTGCGAACCGTCGACGGTGGTGATGAACGCGACGACCTGCTCGCCCCACTGGGGATCGGGTTTGGCCACGACGGCGACATCGGCGACGCGCTCATGGGCGATGATGGCCTCCTCGACCTCGAGGGAGTAGACGTTCTCACCGCCGACGATGATGATGTCCTTCGACCGGTCGACGATGAACAGGAAGCCGTCCTCATCGAGTCTGGCGATGTCGCCGGTCCGATACCACTCTCCCTCGAAGGCCGCTGCGGTCGCTTCGGGATTGCCGAGGTACTCGCGCATGCGGGTGTCGCCGGAGAACCAGATCTCACCGGTCTCGCCGGGACCCGCCTCGGTGCCGTCGGCCTTGACCACGCGCATCGCATTGCCGATCATCGCCGTCCGCCCGACCGAACCCGCCTTGCGCAGCTGGTCCTCGGGCCGCAGCAGGCAGCCGGTGGGTCCCATTTCGCTCATGCCGAAGAGATTGTTGAACTGATCGGTCCCATAGGTCTCGATGAGCATCGCCGCCGTGGCACGGTCGATCGGCGAACCGCCGTAGTTCCACCGGCGGATGGTCGAGAAGTCGTAGTCGGAGAAGTCGATGCCCATCTTCTTCGCGGTCATGATCGGGGCGACGTAGGCCACGGTCGGGCCGAAGAAGGTGGTCACGGCCTCCTCGGCGATGATCGTCATCGAATCGACCGGATGATAGGACCGCTGCAGGACGACGGTGCCGCCGGTCTGGATCGTCGGCAGGAGGCAGATGTTGAGCGGGGCCGAATGCCAGATCGGCATGCAGACCAGGTAGCGGTCATCGCTCCGGTAGCCCATATTGAGGTTGATGAGCGTGGCGACCTGCGCGATGCTGCGGTGGGTGTGCACGCAGCCCTTCGGCGCGCTCGTCGTACCCGAGGTGTAGAGGATCTGGGCGACCTGCTCATCGGTGAAGTCGCCGGGTACGGCCTCCTCGGCGGCCTCGAGCCTGGCATCGAAGCTGTCGGCCGCGTCCGACTCGGTCTCGAGCCAGGGGATGTCCGGCGCACCGGCCCGGGCGGTCTCGGCGAGCTCGGCGCTGACGATGCCCAGCCGGGCCCCGGAGTGGTCGATCGTGTACGCGACCTCGGGCGCCTGCATCTTGTGGTTGACCGGCACGACGGTGGCCCCGAGGTACCAGGCGCCGAAGGCGGCGAAGACGAAGCCGGGGACGTTGAAGGTCATGATGCCCACGACATCGCCGGGGCCCACCCCGCTGTCCTCGAGCACGCGGGCGGCCTTGAGCGCGCGGCTGCGCAGCTGTGCATAGGTGAAGCGCTCGTCGCCGTAGACCAGCGCCTCCTTCTGCGGATCACGGTGGACTGTCGTATCGAGCATCGTGCCGAGCTTCATTGCTTCTCCTTGTGACGAGTGTCATACTCAATACAATTGAATCACGATTCATTTCTTGAGGGAAGATGCATTTCCGAACGGAGTCCGTCGCCGAGGAGGGGTGAGGAATGGTCTACCGACCGACCGCGCGCACCCGGGCCAATGCCCAGCAGCGGCGGACGAGCATCGAAAGCGCCGCACGCCATGTCATCGCCCGAGGCGGGTTCGCCTCCGCCACCGTCGCCGCCGTCGCCCGCGAGGCCGAGTGCAGCGCCGGGCTCATCTACACCTACTATCCGAATCGCGATGAGCTGCTGCGATCCGTGTTCGCCCGCGCCTCCGGCCACGAACTGGCCGTCATCGAGGCGGCCGTTACGCAGGCGGGCAGCGCCGCCGCGATCGCGGAGTCGGTGACCGAGGTCTTCGTCCGCCGCGCCGTGGCCGGTCGCCGTCTGGCCCACGCCCTGCTGTTCGAAGAGGTTCCCGACGCTGTCCAGCTCGAACGCCTCATCCTCCGCCGCGGCTACGTCGCGGCCATCGCCGCCGGACTCGACCGGGTCCGCGGCCGGGCCGGCGACCACGCGCAGACCACCCCCGCCGAGGTGGCCGACGCTCCGTCGCAGACCGCCGGGGGAGCAGGACCGGCCGCCCCCGCCGAGGTGGTCGCTCGGTTCATCGTCGGCGGCATCGCGGAGAACCTCGTCGACGTCCTCAACCCGAGCGCACCGGCACCGTCCGATATCGAAGCGCTCATCAGCGCCCTGTCCGCCTTCACCCGATCCGCTCTAGGAGAGACATGACCGCCGAACCCGTCACCGCACCCACCGCGCCGCACACCACACATGCGGTGTTCAACCAGGCGCCGCCTCGGCGGGACGTCAACGAATTCACCCTCAACACCGCACTCAATGAGGCCGTCGACCGCTACGCACCGCAGGCGCAGCGGGACGACCTCGAACGCCTCGGCGGCCTCGTCGGCAGTGCGGGCTTCATCGATGACGCCCGGCTGGCCAATGCACACGGCCCTCGGCTGCGCACTCACGACGAGTGGGGCAACCGCATCGACGACATCGAATTCCACCCGTCCTACCACCGGATCATCGGCGAAGCACTGCGCAGCGGCGCCCACTCGCACGCCTGGGCGAACCCCGGTCCGGGCGCCAATGTCGAGCGGGCCGCACGGTTCATGCTGCTGTCCCAGATCGAACCCGGCCATGCCTGTCCCGTGTCGATGACCCACGCCGTTGTGCCCTCGCTGCACGCCGACCGGCGGCTCGCGGACTTCTGGCTGCCGAAGGTGACTTCGCTCGACTACGACCCGCGACGCATCGACCCGGCCGAGAAGTCCGCCGTGACCTTCGGCATGGCGATGACGGAGAAGCAGGGCGGATCGGACATCCGCGCGAACACCACACGGGCCGTGGCCGCGGGCGATCACTACCTCATCACCGGCCACAAGTGGTTCTGCTCGGCTCCGCAGTCCGACGCCTTCCTCGTCATCGCCCAGCTCGACGAGGGGCCCAGCTGCTTCGTCGTGCCCCGAGTGCTGCCCGGCGGAGAACTCAATACGGTGCGCATCCAACGGCTCAAGGACAAGCTCGGCAACAAGTCCAACGCCTCCTCCGAAGTCGAGTTCGACTCGACCGTCGGCTGGCTGCTCGGCGAGCCCGGCAGGGGAGTGCGCACGATCATCGAGATGGTCTCCCGGACCCGGCTCGACTGCGTGCTCGGAACGGCCGCGGGCATGCGCCAATCCGTCGCCGAGGCGGCCTGGCACGCCCGGTCCCGCGCGGCCTTCGGCACCACGCTCATCGACGCCCCGCTCATGCGCGCAGTGCTCGCCGACCTCCAGCTCGAGACCGAGGCCGCGACCTATGCCTCACTGCACCTGGCAGCCGCCTACGACGATGAGAGCTCCGATGCCGCGGACTTCCGGCGACTGGCCACGGCGGTCGGCAAGTACTGGATCTGCAAACGCGGTCCCGAACACGCCTATGAGTCCCTCGAATGCCTCGGCGGCAACGGATACACGGAGTCCTTCCCTCTGGCCAGGCGCTACCGCGAACAGCCGGTGATGGCCGTGTGGGAGGGCTCGGGCAACGTCATCGTCCTCGATGTGCTGCGGGCCCTGGCGCGTGAACCGCGGACGGCGAAGTCGTTCCTCGGCTTCCTCGAGACCGGTCTGGGCCGGCATGCGGACTTCGACTCCGCCTACGAGTCCCTGGCCCGATCGCTGCAGTCGGCGGTCGAGGACGTCTCCGGAGGCGATCCGAGCGCGCTCGCGGCGCTGCAGTCCCGCGGCCGAGTGCTCGTGGAGAAGATGGCGCTGCTCATGCAGTCGGCGATCCTCTTCGAATCGGCCCCCGCCGAAGTGGCCGCGAGCTTCGCCACCGCCCGCCTGGGCGCCGATCGCGGTCGGGAATACGGTGCTCTTCCGACCGGGGTCGAGATCGACTTCCTCGTCGATCGGGCCTGAGGGGCCGCGGCAGGCCCGAGGGGCGATGCGGGCCCGAGGAGTCGACGCAGGCCCGAGGAGCGATGCGGACCCGAGGGGCCGATGACGGCTGCGGTCGTCCGGCCTCGGGCTCAGCTGCGGCGGTGGGCCGACAGGCAGCGACGGCGATCGACGCGCAGGGGCCGGGAGCCGATCCGGCGTCGGCGCAGAGTGCAGTCGGCAGGACCGTCGAAATCGGGTCGGGGAGTGCGGGACACCACCGGCGGGCGACCGTCGGCGTTGTCGGCATCGGCCTCCCACTCCGCGGTCCGACGGGCGGCGAACTCGGAGCCCTCGATGAAGGACTTGAGCTCGTCGACGAGGCGCTGCTGCGTGTCGAAGAGGCTCTCCGCGCTGCCTGGATAGTCGAGGAGGACCTCGGCGGCCTCTCCGCAGACGACGACTCGGACGATGAGCCGGCGTGCGTCCTCGGGGTCGCGGATCAACGCGATGGAATCCCATTCGTCGTTGGCGAACAGGCCCAGAACAATCGGAGTGACGACCTTCTCACTGAAAAATGTCTCCGTTGATTCGGTGTGGTCCATGGCCTCCAGCATAGGGGCTGACCGGTCGAGGAGTCGTCTCGGCCGCGCGGATGTCGCGGCTGCTGGCAGGTGCGCTCAGCCGTGCGGAGAATCCTGCCCGTCTCATGGTCGTAGACTGAGGGCATGCCTCGCAGTCCGCTTCCGCCTCGAGAGGGGATCTCGGCCACCGCGCTGCGCGCCCCCGGCGGGAGGGCCACCCACGCGAAGAACCACCTGCCCGTTCCCGACTCGATAGGGGAGTGGCTCGAATCCGAATTCCCCGAGGCGAGTCCGGCCGCGCGCCGCAGCCTGCTGACCGAAGGCGATATGCGCGACGAGGCGGGCCGCGCGGTGGCCTGGGATGATGCGGTCATCCCAGGCGGGTTCTACTTCTTCCATCGTCCGGTCCCGGCCGAGGAGCGGATCCCCTTCGAGGTCGGCATCGTGTTCGAGGACGAGGACCTGCTCGTCGTCGACAAGCCCCATTTCCTCGCCAGCACCCCCAACGGCCGGTTCGTTCGCGAATGCGTCGTCACCCGCCTGCGCGTCGACCTCGATCTGCCGGACCTCGTAGCCATCCATCGTCTCGACCGGATCACCGCAGGACTGCTCATCCTCTCGAAGAGACCGGAGACCCGCGGCCGCTATCAACGACTGTTCCAAGACCGACTGGTCACGAAGACCTACCGGGCATTGGCGCCGGCCCCACCGGAAGGACTGGAATTGCCGCTGGTGCGGCAGTCGCGGCTGGTCAAACCCGACGGAGGCCGGCAGGTCCTCGAAGTCGACGGCGAGGCGAACGCGACCAGCCGCATCCGCCTGATCAGGACCATCACCCCACCGGAACGCTCCGTGGTCAGCGCAGGGCCGCCTCGGCGAGGGACCGAGGCGGGAGATCGGCAAGTGCGCGAGGCGGGGGTCGCCGAGTACGAACTCGAACCGATCACGGGCAGGACCCACCAGCTGCGGGTGCACATGAACGCGCTCGGGCTGCCCATCCTCGGCGACCCGGTGTATCCGGTCGATCTCGCCCCGGATCCCTACGACTTCAGCTCACCGCTGCAGCTGGTGGCCGCGGAGGTCGCATTCGCGGATCCGCAGACGGGACGTCCGCGCCGATTCACGACACAGCTGAGCCTCGACGCGGCCTCCGTCCCGGTGACCTGAGCCATCGGGCTCGGCCGGACCAGTGCCGCAGTTGACCCCACGTTCGACGCGGACACGGTAACCTGGTGCCATGAGTCCAACTGCCCCCGGATGCACGTCAGAGGCCATCGTCGACCTTGTCCGCACCCGCATCACCAACGGCGAGTACCCGGCCGGGAGCCCAGTCCGCGATGGCGCCCTGGCCAAGGAATTCAACGTCTCGCGCAACACCGCACGCGAATCGCTCAGCCTCCTGCGCCACGCGGGACTGCTGACCCAGGAGCCCAACCGCGGATTCTTCGTGTCGACCTTCGGCATCGAGGAACTCAAGGACTTCTACCGCGCCCGCCGAGTCTTCGAGATCCGCGCCGTCCAGGAATCCCAGGACGCCACCGACGAGGCGATGGCCGCCGTCGAAGCCTCGGTCATCCGTGCCGAGACCGCACCGAAGAACGAGACCTGGGCCGATGCGCAGGAGCATTCGGCCTCCTTCCACCGGGCCATCGTCGGTCTGCTCGGTTCCCCGCTGCTCGACGAGTTCTACCTCAACCTCATGGCCCGGCTGTCGACGACGTTCTCCCGCTCGCCCGAACCCGGCAAGTACCACTCGCACTGGGCCGACCCGCACCGCGAGATCCTCGAGAAGATGAAGTCGGGCGACCGGCAGGGAGCCGAAGGTCTGCTGCGCATCCACCTCGATGATTCGGAAGCCTCGACACTCGACCTCGCGCGCTCGGTCGGGGAGGGCCGCTGAGGGTCTCGGGCGTTCGTTCCGGACCCGTGGGGTCCTGAGCCGACTGCGTGGAGTCCAGCCCGGGGCGGGTTCGGGCCGACTACTGCTCCACGGTGATGCCGTACTGAGCGACCTCATCGGCAAGGCGACGTTTCGCTTCGGCTGCAGCCAACTCCCACACGCGAAGATTCTCGTTCGAGTCCCACCCGGTGGGAGTCGGCGTCGTCCAGCAGCTGGTCTCATGTCGTTCCCAGAAGTCATACAGCGACCGAAGCTCCAGAGTGAGGTCATCGGACAGATGGAGGTCAGAGGGTTTGAGGCACAGTTCGTCGTGAAGCACGTCGCCCCACAGCGGCCATCGGTGTCCGTGGTCGGGAAACATCCGGATCTGAGCAGTCTTGATCACGAATCCAGGCTACCGGCGCAGATACCGGTGCAGAGGGCCTCGGCTGCTCGACCTCGTAGGATCGGTCGGCGTGGGGCCCGCGCTCAAGCCGTTGCCGGCGCCACCGAACCGTGTAGTCAGTCTCACAGTGCTCGGTATTTGAAACCATAGCCGCTGCCTCTTCGACTCCGATACCATTGACGCACCGTATCTTCGCGTCGAAAGGCTGTTTTCATGGGGAATCCTGAGCAGGAATCACCGGCCGCAAACGATCCGTTCTCCCTCACGGGACTCACGTATGACGATGTCCTCCTCCTGCCAGGCGACACCGATGTCATCCCCTCAGAAGCCTCGACTGCAACTCGCCTGACCAAAGAGATCGAGATCAACATCCCGCTCGTCTCCGCGGCCATGGACACCGTCACCGAATCGCGGATGGCCATCGCCATGGCTCGCATCGGCGGCCTGGGCATCATCCACCGCAACCTCTCGGCCGAGGACCAGGCCGACCAGGTCGACTACGTCAAGCGCTCCGAATCGGGCATGATCAACGACCCGCTGACGATCACCGCGGACAAGACGCTGACCGAACTCGACGAGATCTGCGGCAAGTACCGGATCTCCGGACTGCCCGTCGTCGACGACAACGGCGTCCTCCTCGGCATCGTGACCAACCGCGACCTGCGCTTCGTCACCCGCAGCGAATTCCCCACCCGCACCGTGGCCGAGACGATGACGAAGATGCCGCTGGTCACCGCCCCCGTCGGCGTGTCCGCGGAGAAGGCCTTCGAACTGCTGGCCGAGCACAAGGTCGAGAAGCTGCCCCTGGTCGACGACAACAATGTCATCAAGGGACTCATCACCGTCAAGGACTTCGTCAAGACCGAGGAATACCCCCTGGCCACGAAGGACGACGAAGGCCGCCTGCGCGTGGGTGCGGCCGTCGGCTTCTACGGCGACGCTTATGACCGGGCCGGAATGCTCGCCGAGGCGGGCGCGGACGTCCTCGTCGTCGACACCGCCAACGGCCACGCCCGCGGAGTCACGGACATGATCAAGACGATCAAGTCCGATCCGGCCTTCGCCGGCGTCCAGATCATCGGCGGCAACGTCGCGACGAAGGAAGGCGCTCAGGCACTCATCGACGCCGGCGTCGACGCCGTCAAGGTCGGCGTGGGGCCCGGATCGATCTGCACCACCCGCGTGGTCGCCGGCGTCGGCGTCCCCCAGGTCACCGCGATCCACATGGCCGCGCAGGCCGCCCGCGCCGCAGGCGTCCCGGTCATCGGCGACGGCGGACTCCAGTACTCCGGTGACATCGGCAAGGCGCTGGTCGCCGGTGCCGACACCGTCATGCTCGGATCGCTGCTGGCCGGCTGCAACGAGTCGCCCGGAGAGCTCATCTTCATCAACGGCAAGCAGTACAAGGCCTATCGCGGCATGGGCTCGCTGGGCGCGATGGCCCCGCGTAAGGGCAGGTCGTACTCGAAGGACCGCTACTTCCAGGCCGATATCGCCACCGACACCGACCTCATCCCCGAGGGCATCGAAGGCCGCGTCGCCTACCGCGGACACCTCAAGCAGGTCGCCCACCAGCTCACCGGCGGTCTGCGGCAGACGATGTTCTACGTCGGCGCGCGCACCATCGACGACCTCAAGGCCAAGGGCAAGTTCGTCCGCCTGACCACCGCGGGGCTGAAGGAAAGCCACCCGCACGACATCCAGATGACCGTCGAGGCCCCGAACTACGTCGTGAAGTGACGCAGAGGGGGCGCGCCTCTGGGCGAGATACCTGCTTGAGGGCGCGGGTTCCCTCATCGGGCCGCAGTCGCCTGTGGTCTGGGCGATGCCCGAGTGTGTGCAATGCCGCAGTTTCCGCATTTTTGCGGAGGCTGCGGTTTCTGCGTGTCTGGCACGGGGGTCGGCGGCGGAGAATAGGTCGCTATCGGATACTTTCCGGCAGCAGAAGCATCCGATCGCGACCTCTGTTTGGGCGGGGGAAGCCGGCGGCGCAACGAGCGGTGCACTGATAGGCAGGCCGTTGTGGACGTCCCCTGCGCCTCGACGATCGCCCGGCGAGCAGAGCCTCAGCGTCGCAGTCGATTCTCCGGGCGATCCAGTGCGGCTTCCGCGGCAGGATCGCTGCGGATCGACCAGGGAATCGCCAGTTCGACTGCTCGGGCTGTCTCACGATGCTGGATGACACACCCTGATGTGACGAATGCCACGCGCTCGTTTTGCGGCCGATGCACCCGTAGTGTGAGCGGTCGCCTTGCCTGGGAACGCTGGGAAGCAGTGGTATCGGCCCCGGTCAGACGTCTACTTCCGTAGTGGCCGGAGCCGATGAGCCCCTTCGAAACGAACTGGAACTTAGGGTAGGTTTCCCTAATGCGAACCGCGATCCGCTGTTCGTTCATCGAAGGAGGAAACCTGACAGTGACGACTTCTCTGCTCTACGACACCGAAGCGACACCCGTCTCAGCGCCCCTTCATACCCTCGACCATCCCCACACCGATGCTCTGCTCGGCGCCCACAGCGCTGACGAATACGCATCACTCATGCACAGCGTCGTCGACTCACTCGGCGAACGATTCCGCACAACTGAGCGGGCAGCCTCGGCGAAGGACCGCACCGGCCTGCAGGCCGCGGTCGACGCCGTCGACCTCGACACCGCCGGAGTCGGCAACGCCGAAGCCCTGCGTGAAGTCGACGCCCTCTACGCCGACAACGCCGTGTGGTTCCACCACCCCAGCTACGTCGCCCACCTCAACTGCCCCGTCGCCGTGCCTGCCGTCGCCGCCGAAGCGATGCTCGCGGCCATCAACACCTCGGTCGACACCTACGACCAGTCCGAGGTCGCCACCCTCATGGAGCGGCGGCTGATCGACTGGACCTGCGACCACCTCGGCTTCGCCGACGGCGACGGAATCTTCACCTCCGGAGGCACCCAGTCGAACCTCCAGGCGCTGTTCCTCGCCCGCGAAAACGTCCTTGCCGGACTCGCCGAAGGACGCACCGCTGGGACCGCCGCTGCTCGGGCCGGCGGAGCCGGTGACGCACCCACGGACACCGGTGACGCACCCGCGGACACCGGTGACGCACCCGCGGATGGCGGCAGCGCCACCCGCCGAGGCGGCCCGTCCGACCGGCCCACCCGCCGTGACCGGCTGTTCCGACTGCGCATCCTCGCCACCGACCAGGCCCACTTCTCCGTGGCCCGGGCCGCGTTCCTCCTCGGCCTCGACGCCGAGGCGGTCGTGACCGTGCCGACCGATGCCGCCGGACGCATGGACGCCGAGGCACTGCGAGCGAGCCTGCTGGCGATCGAGGCGAACGGGGCCATCCCCATGGCCGTCGTCGCCACCGCCGGAACCACGGATCTCGGGGTCATCGACCCGCTCGAGCCCATCGCCGAGGTCTGCGAAGCCGCGAACGTGTGGCTGCACGTCGACGCCGCCTACGGGGGAGGCCTGCTCTGGGCCCCGCGCCGAGTCCACCTGCTCGACGGGATCGGGCGGGCCGCCTCGGTGACCATCGACTTCCACAAGACGTTCTTCCAGCCGGTGTCGTCCTCGGCGCTGCTGGTCAGGGACGCGAACCTGTTCACCCCGACCATCCACCACCACGACTACCTCAACCCCGAGGCCGAGGCGCAGTCGGCCGAGGCCGAACCGAACCAGGTCGACAAATCCCTGCAGACCACCCGCCGCTTCGACGCGCTCAAGCTCTGGGCGACGCTGCGGGCCCGCGGCTCGCACGAGATCGGCGCGATGATCGACACCGTGTGCGACCTGGCCGATAGGGTGCGCGAACTGCTCGAGGACCAGTCCGACTTCGAAGTCCTGGGCGGCTCGGACCTGTCGACCGTGCTCTTCCGCTTCGCCCCGCCGAACGCGGACCGGCAGACGTGCGATGACCTCGTGCCGATCATCCGCCGCGTCCTCTTCCGCTCCGGCCGGGCCGCCGTCGCCCGCACCGTCATCGCCGGCACCCCGTGGCTCAAACTCACCCTGCTCAACCCCGACACCGGACTCGACGACATCACCGCCGTCCTCGACCTCGTCCGCGCCACCGGACACGGAATCCTGGCCGGACGCACCCTCGAAGGAGGTGCGGCATGAGCACGCATGACATCCACGACCTCCTCGGCATCGGCATCGGACCCTTCGGCCTCGGCCTGGCCGCACTGTCCGAACCGCTGGCCGACGTCGACGCCGTCTTCGTCGACCAGCGCCCCGAATTCCGGTGGCATCCGGGCATGATGATCGAGGGCTCGACCATCCAGGTGCCCTTCCTCGCCGACCTCGTCACCATGGCCGACCCGACCTCGCCGTACTCGTTCCTCAACTTCCTCAAAGAGCGCCGCCGGCTCTACCCCTTCTACATCCGCGAATCCTTCTACCCCCTGCGCGCCGAGTTCGACGAATACTGCCGGTGGGTCGCCGCCCAGCTGGACTCGCTGCGCTGGAACCGCCGCATCGTATCCGTGACCAGGGAAGACGGCGTGTTCACCGCGATCACCGAGGTGACCGATGCCGCGGGTGAGATCGTGGACACCGAGACCTACCGCGCCCGTCATCTCGTCCTCGGCGTCGGCACGAACCCGGTGCTGCCACCTGCCCTGCACGGACTTCGGGGACAGGCCGGTGCCGGTCACCGTGCGGCGGGCTCGACCGGTGCCGGCGCCGACGGATCGGCCCGGACCGCCGGCTCGGCCGGTGTCGGCCCGCTCATCCACACCTCCGACTACCTCGACAACCGCGAGGCCCTGCTCGAATCCGGTGCGATCACGATCGTCGGCAGCGGCCAGTCGGCCGCCGAGATCTACCGGGATCTCATCGACGATGCCGAAGACCGCGGGGTGCGACTGGACTGGGTGACCCGCTCGCCGAGGTTCTTCCCCATGGAGTACACGAAGCTCACCCTCGAAATGACCTCCCCCGAATACACCGACCACTTCCGCGCCCTGCCCGATGACCTGCGCGACCGTGTCGGCCGCGAGCAGCGCACCCTGTACAAGGGGATCTCCGCCGACCTCGTCGACGACATCCACGACGCCCTCTACCGGCTCAGCCGCGGCGGACGCACGCTGCTGACGACCCTCATCTCCGAGGCCGAACTGCAGGCGGCGACGGTCGATCCGATCAGCGGCGAGTATCTGCTCGACTTCCGCAACACCGCACTGGACAAGACCTTCACCCGGCGCAGCGGAGCCGTGGTCGCGGCCACCGGATACCGTTCGCAGGTGCCGGACTTCCTCGCCCCGCTCGGCGACGAGGTGCACCTCGACGCCCACGGACGCCTCGACGTCAGCCGGCATTACACGATCAACGACGAGGGCACCATCCACGTCCTCAATGGGGAAGAGCACACCCACGGCGTCACCGCCCCCGACCTCGGCTTCGGTCCCTGGCGGGCCTCGGTCGTGCTCGCCCGGGTGACCGGTCGCGAACCGTATCCGATCGAGAACCGGATCGCGTTCCAGACCTTCGGGGTGCCCGACGACGATCCCGCCGCCGCCCTCGACCTCGACGACTCCAAGGAGATGTCACACGCATGACCACCGAACTCATCACCGACCCGACAGAGACACCGACCACCGCCCCGGCCGAGGCGACCACCGAGGACGCGAGCCCGGCCCCGAGCCCGACCCGGGGCTCGATCGTCAAGCTGACGGCCGCCTCGGCGAGGGTGGCCATCCGACCGCTCGACGTCGACCGGGACACCGCACGGGTCCACGAATGGCTCAGCCATCCGCGCGCCCACTACTGGATGATGACCGACCTCGACGAGGCGGGGGTCCGGGCCTACCTCGAGGGCATCCGCGATTCGGCGGAGGAGGCCGGCTGGGTCGGGTCCGTCGACGGCACCGACTGCTTCTACGTCGAGACCTACATCCCGGACAGCCTCATCCCGCAGAACGTGCTGGCCACCGGGCCGGGAGACATCGGAATGCACCTGCTCGTCGCCCCACCGGCCGGACGGGCCATGCACGGTCTGACCGACCGCATCATGGCCGAAGTCATCGACTTCTGCCTCAGGCCCGCTGACCAGGGCGGACGGGGAGGTCGCCGCGTCGTCGTCGAACCCGATGCCCGCAATGACGCCATCATCGAGAAGAACCGGGCGGCCGGATTCTCACCGGTGCGCGAGGCGAGGATCCTCATGGGCGAGGCGGAGAAGCGGGCGCTGGTGAGCGTGTGCACCCGGGCCGATTTCGACGCGAGCGCGCTGGCACCGCTCGTCGGAGCCGGCGGTCGGGACGACGGAGCCCCTCACGCCTACGCTCATCTCAACGCCGATGCGTTCGCCGTCGTCCAGCGCCACCTCGTGGCCAAGGCCCTGTCCGAATTCGCCCATGAGCGACTCATCACGCCCGTGCGGGTGAGCGAGGACGCCGGGAACGCCTCGGCCGACGCCGCGGACCACGGCCCCACCTCGGCGGCCGCGGGGGAGGGCGGCCCCACCTCGGCGGACGCAGGGGACGGCACCTGGGAGCTGGCCGTCGACGGCGGCACTCGCTACACCTTCACCGCACGGCTGCTGCCGCTCGAGCACTGGGTCATCGACGAAGACAGCATCACCCGCCGGCGTGACGGCGCCGAGGCCGCACTCGATGTGCAGGAGCTCGTCGTCGAACTCCAAGAGGACCTCGCCCTGCCCGAGGACCTCATCTCGACCTACCTCGAGGAGCTCGCCTCGACGCTGGCCAGCGCCGCCTTCAAACTCGAGGACGCTCGGGCCGGGAAGCGACCGGATGCGCGCGGACTCGTCGACGCGGACTTCCAGACCACCGAGGCGGCCATGACCGAAGGCCACCCCGGATTCCTCGCGAACAACGGACGCATCGGCTTCGGATTGTCCGATTTCCGCCAGTGGGCGCCGGAGAACGGAGAACTCAACCGCCTCGAGTGGATCGCCGTCAGGCGCGAGCACAGCCATCTGTCCTTAGGCGTTGGACTCGCCGAGGCGGACCACCTCGGCCAGGCGCTCAGCGAGGCCGAACGCGAACTCTTCGACACCCGCATCAGAGCGGCCGGGCAGGATCCCGAGGACTTCCACCTCATGCCGATCCACCCGTGGCAGGCCGACCACCGGCTGGCGATCACCTTCGCCGCCGATATCGCCCGCGGAGACCTGCTGCCCCTGGGGGAGGGGCGCGATGAGCACCAGGCACAGCAGTCCCTGCGCACCTTCTTCAACCACTCGCGCACGGGACCGTACGTCAAGGTCGCGCTCGCCGTGCAGAACATGGGATTCCTGCGCGGACTGTCCCCGAAGTACATGCGCGACACACCGGCCATCAACGACTGGGTCGCGGACCTCATCGACTCCGACGATACCTTCGCCGAGGCGGGGTTCCGGGTCCTGCGGGAGCGGGCGGCACTCGGCTACACCGGCGACGTCTACCACCGGACGAAGGAGACGAACCCGCACCGGAAGATGCTCGCGGCTCTGTGGCGAGAGAACCCGCTCGAGAAGATCGCCCCTGGTCAGAAGCTCATCACCATGGCCGCTCTGCTCCACCGCGACCACGAAGGCCGCTCCTTCGTCGCCGAGCTCATCCGCGCATCGGGGCTGGAGCCGGACGACTGGGTGCGCAGCTGCCTGCGGGCCTATCTGCGCCCGCTGGTCCATGCCCTGCTCGCCCACGACCTCGTGTTCATGCCGCACGGGGAGAACCTCATCCTCGTCCTCGACGACAACTCGGTCACCGGGGCGTTCATGAAGGACATCGGTGAGGAGGTCGCCGTGCTCGGCCACCGCGAACTGCCCGACGAGGTCGAACGCATCCGCGCCGTGGTCTCAGGCGAGGAGAAGGCGCTGTCGGTGTTCACGGACATGTTCGACGGAGTCCTGCGCCACCTGTCGGGAATCCTCGACGTCGACGGGCTGCTCGACGCCGGGCGCTTCTGGCAGCTCGTCGCCGAGGTCCTCGATGACTACGAGTCCGATCATCCCGAGCACGCTCGCGGGGTCAGCGGCGACGTCGACCTGCGCGCTCCGCGCTTCGCCCACTCCTGCCTCAACCGCCTGCAGCTGCGGAACACGAAGCAGATGGTCGACATCGGCAACCAGGCCGAATCCCTGCTCTACGCCGGCACCATGCCCAACCCTGTGGCCCGCTGACCACGACGAACACCATCGTCGCCGAGGTGGGGCTCCGCAGCTGAGCCCCACCTCGGCGAACGGTTTCGCCGGTCAGCGGTTAGTATCATTCCTGAGATCGTCTGTGCGGATCACCGCAGCAGGACGAACCGGTCCTCGGGCTCAAAGGTGTGGTCATGGCGAAGCAGAACGAACGGCCGACGCTGGCCACGGTCGCTGCGCGTGCCGGAGTCAGCATCAAGACCGCCTCCCGTGTGCTCAACGGGGAGAAGCACGTCGCCCGAACGACTGCGCAGAAGGTCGCCGAAGCCGCCGCCGAACTCGGCTTCCGCCTCAACCCCACAGCCAAGAGACTGCGCGCCGGTGGGCGCTCGCCCTACGTCGGCGTCGTCCTCTCTGAAGCCGAAGACGCCTTCCAGGCCCGTGCCTTCACCGCGCTGGAAGCCGAACTCGCCGCCGTGGACCTGCGGCCGGTGGTGACGGTGATCGGGGACGACCCGGACCGTGAGGAGGCGTTCGTCGACGAGAGCCTGGCCAATGACCTGTCCGGACTGATCATCGTCCGAGCCCACCCCGAATCCCCGCGAACCTACGCCGGGGCCGCCGCGAACTCCGCCATCAGAATCGTCTCCCTCGACCCCGCGGTCACCGGGGACGGAATCAGCGTCGTAGCCGGTGACGAGCTCAACGCCGGTCGGCTGGCCGCTCAGCAGCTGCTCGACCACGGGCACCGCGCCCTCGGCGTCATCGGCGACCACTCGACTTCTGTCATCACCACCCGCCGCCTCGAGGGCATCCAATCGGCCTTCGCCGGTCGCAGCGACATCGGCTGGCGAGCCTATATGCGCGAAGACGCCCATGACGAGGCCAGCGCGAAGAACGTCGTCGCCGCCTGGCTCGGCTCCCGCAGCGCCCCGAGCGCGCTCATCACCCTCTCGGCCACCCTCACCCAGGGAGCCATCGACGCCTGCCGCCGTCTCGGCGAGTGGCCGGCACTCGTGGGCATCGACGACTTCCCGACCGCCGAACTGCTCGACGTCACCGTCGTCGACCGGGACGTCGAGACCATGGCCGCCGAGGCGGTCGGCCGCCTGCACGCCGAGCCCGGGGACGGTGACGACCGCCTCGGCGGCGGGAGAGGCGATGGCCTCGATGACGGCAGTGGCGACCGCCTCGGTGCGGGCGGACGCGCGCACCCGGCAGAGCGACAAGAAGTCTTCCCGGTTGAACTCATCGCTCGGGGCAGCGGAGAGGAGCGGGCGGAGAGGCGGTGAAGACTTTTGGGCCGAAACAGTTGACACCGAGGGCCGATCGGCGAATCATATTCACCAGTCTGACAACGTTGTCAGAATGAGTGAAAGGTTCACAATGAGGCACAAGCCCAAGTCCCACAGGAAGCTGGCCCTCTTCGGTGCCTCGGTCGCCATCGGCGCTCTCGCGCTCAGCGGCTGCGGCAATCAGAAGGGACAGGGAAACGCGGAAGCCGACAGCG
This sequence comes from Candidatus Brevibacterium intestinavium, assembly GCA_019117545.1. GTDB lineage: Bacteria > Actinomycetota > Actinomycetes > Actinomycetales > Brevibacteriaceae > Brevibacterium > Brevibacterium intestinavium. Next base: position 11,451 of record DWZN01000165.1, on the reverse strand, counting down.
GTTCTTCAGGCGACGGGGACGTCACCATCGCGCTGCTCCTTCCCGAGTCGAAGACCACCCGATACGAGTCCCTCGACAAACCGAACTTCGAGAAGTACGTCGCCGAGGCCAACCCCGATGCGAAGGTCGAATACCGCAACGCGAACCAGGACGCGACCCAGCAGCAACAGCAGTTCGAAGCGGCCGTGACCGAGGGCGTCGACGCCATCGTCCTCGACCCCGTCGACGCTTCCGCCGTGTCCTCGGCGCTGTCGAAGGCGCAGGCGAAGAAGATCCCGGTCATCTCCTACGACCGCTTCTTCGAAGGCGCCGACTACTACACCTCGTTCGACAACAAGAAGATCGGCAACCTGCAGGGCCAGGCCGTGCTCGACGGGCTCGAAGACGAAGGCACCGACCCGACGTCGGGCCCGGTGTGGATGGTCAACGGTGATCCGAAGGACCCCAACGCCGCGGACTTCAAGGCCGGCGCCGAGGAGACCCTCGAGGACGCCGGCGTCGACATCGCCGCCAGCCACGACACCCTCGACTGGAACCCCGACGACGCCCGCCAGTGGGTCGAGGGTCAGCTGCAGGGCGACGGTGAGGAGCCGATCGCGATCTACGCGGCCAACGACGGCACCGCCGGCGGTGTCATCGCCGCTGTGAACAAGGCCAAGGTCGACACCGTCATCACCGGTCAGGACGCCGAGGTCGACGGCCTGCAGAACATCCTCAAGGGGGATCAGTACGCGACCATCTACAAGTCGATCCCGCCGCAGGCCGAATTCGCCGCCAACGCCGCTGTCGCGCTGGCCGCCGGTGAGGACGTCGACGGCGGAACCACCTACAAGGACACTCCGACCGACTTCGTCGAGGCCGAGGTCGTCACGAAGGACACCGTCAAGGACATCGTCGGCGACCAGATCAAGGCCGAAGACATCTGCACCGGCAGTGTGAAGGAGCTCTGCGACGACGCAGGAGTGAAGTGACCGACCTCGTCGTCGGCGGCCATCCGGTCGCCGACGCTCGGGCCGAAACGATCGTGACGAGTAGGAACAGATGACATCTGAGACACCCGAACCGGCGCCCGCTGCATCGCGGGCGCCGGGAGGCGACAGCGAACCCGTGCTCGAACTGCGCGGCATCAACAAACGGTTCGGGGCCGTCCAGGCCCTGACCGACATCCATCTCACCGTCGGCCGCGGCGAAGTCGTCGGCCTCGTCGGCGACAACGGCGCCGGCAAGTCGACCCTGATCAAGGTCATCGCCGGAGTCCACGCCGCCGATGAGGGCGATCTGGTCATCAACGGCGCGCGACAGAGGTTCTCCTCGCCCAAGGACGCGCAGAAGGCCGGAGTGGCCACCGTGTTCCAGGACCTGGCCCTGTGCGAGAACCTCGACGTCGTGGCCAACCTGTTCCTCGGGCATGAGAAGACCCGCGGACCGGTGCTCGATGAGGTGGCCATGGAGGCGAAGTCCTGGGAGCTGCTGCGCAGCCTGTCGGCGAAGATCCCGAGCGTGCGAGTGCCGATCGCGGCCCTGTCCGGCGGTCAGCGCCAGACCGTCGCGATCGCCCGGTCGCTGCTGGGCGAACCGTCTCTGGTCATGCTCGATGAGCCGACCGCCGCACTCGGAGTGGCGCAGACGGCCGAGGTGCTCAACCTCATCGAAAGGCTCAAGGAGCGGGATCTGGGAGTGCTGCTCGTCAGCCACAATATGGCCGATGTGCAGGCCGTCGCCGATCGCGTCCACGTGCTGCGGCTGGGCAAGGACGCCGGCGACTTCCCCGGCGACGAACGCACCGATGTGCTCGTCGCCGCCATCACCGGTGCCAGTGACAATGTCGTGACCCAGAGGGCCGCACGCAGGGGTGAGCGCCGATGACCCGCAACTCCTTCATCACCGATGAGCGGATCTCCAGCGAGGGACTGATCGGCACGTTCGTCCGCCGGGTCAAGGAGGGCCAGCTCGGGTCGTTCCCGGTCATCCTCGCGCTCGTCGTCATCGTCATCGTGTTCCAAACCGCCGACAGCAATTTCATCTCCCCGGCCAATCTCGTCAACCTCTCCACCCAGGTCGCGTTCCTCGCGATCCTCGCTCTGGGCATCAACCTCATCCTGCTCCTGGGCGAGATCGATCTGTCCCTGGCGCAGCTGGGCGGGCTGGCGGCCTCGCTGCTCGGAGTGCTCGTGGTCAGGCAGGGCGTGCCGCCGCTGATCGCGCTGGTCATCATGCTGCTGCTCGGCCTCGTCGTCGGAGCCGTGCAGGGATGGTTCTTCGCCGTCGTCGGCATCCCGGCGTTCGTCGTGACCCTGGCCGGACTGCTCGCGTTCACCGGCCTGACACTGACGACTCTGGGCACGCAGAAGAACCTGTCGATGTCGGAAACCTTCGCCTTCGACTTCGCCAGCTACTACTTCCCAGCCATCTGGGCGTATGTCTTCGGAGCGATCGCGATCATCGGCTTCGGGGCGGGCATCATCTACTCGAAGCTGCGCCGGCACCGTGAGGGACTGAGCGCACCGAGCTGGACCTCGGCCATCGTGCGCATCGTGCTGCTGGCCGCGATCGTCTTCGGATTCCTCATCCTCGTCAACCAGGACTTCGGCCTGGCGATGCCCTTCTTCCTCATGATGGTCATCGCGATCGCCATCGACCTGGTGCTGCGCAAGACCCGCTACGGCCGCTCGATCTACGCCGTCGGCGGCAAGGTCGAGGCCGCCAGGCGGGCCGGCATCCGCGTCACCTGGGTGCGCATCAGCGTGTTCATGACCGCCGGGGTGCTCGCCGCCCTGTTCGGGTTCATCAAGACCGGTGTGACGACGAATGCGGGATCGACCCTGGTCAGCACCCAGGATCTGCTCAACGCGATCGCGGCGGCCGTCATCGGCGGAACCTCCCTGTTCGGCGGGCGCGGTTCGGCCTGGGCCGCGGTCCTCGGCGCACTCGTCGTCGGCGCGATCAACAACGGTCTCTACCTCATCGGCTTCAACTCCGATGCGCAGCAGATCATCACCGCGCTCGTTCTGCTCACCGCCGTCGTCGTCGATGCGCTCAGCCGCCGCGGCCACAGGTACGTCGGCCGGGGGTAGCGGACAGGCCGCCACGTGCGGACTCGCCCCGTACCGGTGGGGCTGATACAGTCGAAGCCAATGACATGGGGTGCCTCATGACGATCCGCGGCAACGGGGAGCGCAGAGGCTGAGAGAACACCCATCGAACCTGATCTGGGCCATACTAGCGAAGGGATCGTCATGGTTGACTTCGACCTGCGTTCTGCCAACGCACGACTGCGTGCGGGACATCCACTCATCCAATGCATCACGAACACCGTCGTGCAGCAATTCAGCGCGAACGTGCTCCTGGCCGTCGGTGCCTCCCCGGCGATGCTCGACCATGAGGCCGACGCCGGGCAGTTCGCCGGCATCGCCAACGGCGTGCTCATCAACTTCGGCACCGCCTCGAACCACCAGCTGCTCGCCGCCGATGCCGCCATCGACGTCGCCGCTGCCGCCGGCAAGCCCTGGGTCCTCGACCCGGTCAGCGTCGGCGCGGTCGACTTCCGCACCTCCCGCATCCGCCGCGCCGCCGCCGACCGACCGACCGCGATCCGCGGCAACGCCTCGGAGATCGCGGCTCTGGCCGGAGTCGGCCTCGGCGGACGGGGAGTCGACTCCACCGATGAGGTGGACGCCGTTCTGCCCGCAGCCGTCCAGCTGGCGCGCACGACCGGTGCGATCGTCGCGGTCTCCGGGCCCAGAGATGCCGTCGTCGCCCACATCGACGGGACCGACCATGTGGCCCATATCGACGGCGGGCACGAATTCATGCCGCTGGTCATCGGCACCGGCTGCTCCCTCGGCGCCGTCACCGTCGCCTACCTGGCCGGCGCGGGCAAGGGCACTGCCGGACCCGACTCCGATGTGTCGGTGCCCGCGGCCGCGGCGTCGGCAGATCCGGGCGCGACCGCCTCGGCGCGGTTCGAAGCCGTCGTCGCCGCCCACGCGCATTTCGCCGTCGCCGGAGAACTCGCCGCCGCCGGGGCGCAGGGACCGGGCAGCTATTCGGTCAGCTTCCTCGACGCACTCCACGCCGTCACCGGTGACCAGCTGGCCCAGGCCCGGGTCAGCCACCGAACGCTGACCGCGGACGAAGGCGTGCAGGCATGACCGCCGGCTCCCGCTTCGCCGGCATCGACACCCGCCTCTACCTCGTCACCGACTCCGCCCAATGCGAAGCGGCCGGCCGCAGCGTCGCCGAGACCGTGGCCGAAGCCGTCGCCGGGGGAGTGGGCATCGTCCAGGTCCGCGACAAGGACATCGACGACGCCGCCTTCTACTCACTGACCCGTCAGGTCATCGCCGCCATCGACACCGCCACGGCCGGCACCGACCGCCACGTTCCCCTCGTCCTCAACGACCGCGTCGAGGTGGCCCGCCGCCTCATCGACGAAGGCGAGAGTGTGCACATCCACGTCGGCCAATCGGACACCTCGGTCGGTGAGGTCCGCGCAGCACTCGGCCCCGAACCGCTCATCGGCCTGTCCGCGGCCGACAGTGCCGAATTCGCCGCCGCCCGCAACACCGGCGTCGTCGATCTGATCGGCATCGGACCCGTCTTCGACACCACGACGAAGGCCGACGCCCCCGACGGCATCGGCCCCGACCGCCTCGGCAAACTCGCCGCCGAAGCGGGAATCCCGGCCGTCGCGATCGGCGGGATCAGCATCGACCGGGCGCCCGAGCTGCGCGGGCGCGGGCTGCTCGGCATCTGCGTGGTCTCGGCGATCTGTGCGGCCGAGGATCCGAAGGCCGCGGCCCGGCAGCTGCTCGCCGCCTCCACCGGAGGTCAGGAGTGAGCACACGCCCGCCCATCACCCTGTCCATCGCCGGCACCGACCCCAGCGGCGGAGCCGGAATCCACGCCGACCTCAAGACCTTCACCGCCCGAGGAACCCTCGGCACGACCGTCATCACGGCCCTCGTGGCGCAGAACACGCACGGAGTGTCGCGGGTCTACCCGATCGACGTCGATTTCGTGGCCGACCAGTTCGACTCCGTGCTCGATGACATGCCCGTCGACGCCTCGAAGTCCGGGATGCTCGGCACGCGCCGACTCGTCGAACTCGTCGCCGCCCGTGCCGCGACCGGCAGGCTCGGCTTCTTCACCGTCGACCCGGTGATGATCGCGACCTCCGGCCACCGCCTCCTCGAAGCCGATGCCGTCGACGCGGTCCGCACCCACCTGCTGCCGGCCGCCGACCTCATCACCCCGAACCTGCCCGAGGCGGCTCTGCTGCTCGGTGACGACGAACCGGAAGCGCAGACGCCGGAGCAGATGCGCGACCAGGCCCGCCGCCTGCTCGACCGGGGTCCTGGCGCCGTTCTGCTCAAGGGCGGGCACGGCACCCATGGAGACGTCACCGACATCCTCGCCACCCGTGATGGACAGATGAGCGAATTCACCCACCCGCGGGTGGACACGCCGAATACGCACGGGACCGGATGCACCCTGTCCGCGGCGATCACCGCCGAGGTGGCCGCGCTCGGTCGGCAAAGCGCAGGCGCGGCGGGGGCGAACGGCCAGGCCGCGGCCAGGTCCGCGGCAGATGCCGACCTCCTCGGCGAGGCCGTCAGCAATGCACTGGACTTCCTGGCCAGAGCCCTGGTCTCGGCAGCCGACTGGCAGGTCAGCCTCGAGCCCGACGGCGCCCACGGCCCCGTCGACCACCAGGTCGACATCGTGCGCGGCCAGCCTGCCTGAACCCGCGCGAACCGACCCGCTCACGACCCGAGTGGGCTGATTCCCGTCCGCGGCCAACGCCGGCCTCGCCCCGGATGCGTCCGGCCTCGCGTCCGGTCCGGGTCCGATGCTGACTCGGACCCGGACCGTTGCGCCCCGACGCGAGTCTCAACCACACGAATCCCGACCACACGAAGCCCAATCACACGAGTACGAAGGAGTTCCCATGACCGTCAACTTCGCCGCCGGCCCGCAGACCACCCAGCTGTGGGAGCGCGTCCGCCCGATCGTCGCACAGATCGAAGACCTGCCGTTCCTCGCCCAGCTCGCCGACGGCAGCCTCGACGTCACGGCGTTCACGAACTACATCATCCAGGACGGCATCTACCTGAACGGCTACGCGAAGGCGATGTCCTTCCTCGCCGCGAAGACCGTCGACCGGGACGAGTCGCGCTTCTGGGCCGGTTCCGCCGCCGAGGCGATCACGGTCGAGGAGGGCATGCACGAAGAGCTGCTCGCCGATTCGCGTCTGGCGGCCGCGTATTCCGAGCTCAGCGGCGGTTCCACGGCCTCGCCGACCACGCTCGGCTATGTGTCCTTCCTCGTCGCCACGGCCGCCAGCCGCTCCTACGGTGAAGGCGTGGCCGGAGTGCTGCCGTGCTTCTGGGTCTACGCCCACATGGGCAAGGTGCTCATCGACCAGGCCGGGCAGATGGCCGCTGACCACCCGTATCGGACCTGGGTGCAGACCTATGACTCACCGGAGTTCGACGAATCGACCCGCCGCGCGGTCGTCATCCTCGAACAGGAGCTCGAGAAGGCCCCGGAGGAAGAAGCCGCGCGCATGCGTGCGGCGTTCGAACAGGCCTGTGTCTACGAACTCCACTTCTGGGCCTCGGCACATGCGATGCAGAACTGGGACGCCTCCGTGTTCCTGCCGCAGGGCGCTGCGAGCGTCTGAGGGAAGCTGCTGAGACCGTCGCTGCCACGACGGCGCTGAACCGGATCGCCGCCGCTGCGCCGAGGCCGGCCCGCTGTGCTGGGTCACCTCGGCGGGCGGAGCCGGCGGACGAGGTTGATCAGGGCCGCGGCGGTGATGATGAGGAAGACACCCGTGGGAAGGAACGTCATCCCCGTCGCCCCGCGCCCTTCGCGCATGACCATCACAAGCACCGACGTCAGCAGCAGCGCCAAGGCGCCACCGGTGAAGCGCATGAACTGCATGAGGCAGTCATAGAGGTAGGCGCGCTCACCGTTGTTCAGCCAGTAGTCCTTGAACGGGATGTTGACGATGGAGGCGGGCAGCTTCTCCCAGATCCACCGGATCGAGAAGAGCACGGGGATTCCCACTCCGATCGGCACGAGCCAGCCCAGCGTGCTCGCCTTCGACGACCAATCATCGGGCTGCCCCGACGCGTCGAAATGGCTGGCCACAGTCTCCGGAGCCTGCACCCAGAACCAGATGGCGGATCCGATGAACACGAGGATCGAGAGGACCGCGAACACGAGCGCGGCGAAGTCTGCCATCGGGGACCGGCGGGGATTCGGAGAGGAAGTCACCCTGCCACTCTAACAACATGGGAAGTCGCCCACGCCCTCTGTCATAGGGGCCGCGGGCGTTCGACAGCTGCGACGACCGGGATCAGGCCCGTGAAGATTCCGAGGGATCCTCTGGATAGTGTGTGAGCGGACCGAACGCCCCGAGCGCATGCCAACCGCGACGCAGCGTGGTCCACAGCAGCACATGGTCGACTTCCATGAGGGGGACGCGGTCGTGTTTCGGGCAGGCGTATCGCCCGATGAAGAATACGATCGTCGAGAACATCACGGCAATCATGAATAGAATCAGCAGATCCATGGTGGCCCCCTCACACCCGATGCGAATGCTTGACCCCATTTTCTCCCGGAAACGCCGATAAAGATAGGGGGAGCCTCGGATATGGGACGGACATCACCACCAGTCAGGATTCCTCGCTGAGCGGGTGCCCGACCGATGATGATCGGGCACCCGTCCAGGGCGCCGTCAGCGGGTCTCCGGTTCGTCCTCCACACGGTCGTCGGCGAGCTGAGGCACGACCATGACGGGGCCTGCCATGTGGTGGAGAAGTGAGCGCGAGGTCGAACCGAGGAGCGCGCTGCGCAGCCCGCCGCGTCCGCGACAGCCGACGACGGTCAGCTGGCCGCGGTGGCTGGCCTCTTCCAGCACCTGGTCCGGCTGGCCGACTCGAACTGAGCCCTCGACCTGCAGATCGGGGAAGTGCCGCTTCACCCAGGCGACCTCGGCATCGAGGTGGTCGGCGAGTTCCTGCCTCATCTGATGGGTCACTTCCGGGATGGCAGCGCTGGCTCCCCCATACCAGAGGATGGATTCGTCCAGCGGGTGCAGCGCTGTGACCAGTGAAAGCGCGGTCTCGGCCTCGGAGGCCATCTCAGCTGCCGCAAGAGCGGCGATGCGGCTGAGCTGCGAACCATCGACACCGGCGAACACCGGTGCTTCGTTCGGTCTGGGATCGAGGTCGAGCGCAGAGAGCGGCTCGGCTTCGTCCTCGTCTCCGGGGATGACGATCGTCGGGCATTTGGCATGTGCGGGAAGGGCGGCGGCGACGGAGCCGAGGACGCGCCCGAGGAACCCTCCGCGTCCTCGTGCTCCGACGATGACAGTCTGGGCTCGTTCGGTGATCTTAGCCAGTGCCCCCACCGAATCGCCTTCGACGGTGGCCACAGCGGACACGCCGGGAAAGTCCTCGAGCAGTTCGCGCGCTCGGTCGAGCGTCTGCTCGGCATCGCGTCGGCGATACTCGTACTCGGGCACGGCCGGGATCGCCGCATAGGTGGCATAGAAGTTGACCGGAACCTTGTAGGTCATGACGACGGTCAGCTTCGTCTTTCGGCGCAGGGCCAGTCGGGCACCGTACTCGAGGGCTCGAACCGAGTTCGCGGAGCCGTCGAAACCGACGAGGATTCCCAGATCGCCTTCGGGAAGATCGTAGGAGACGCTATCTGTTGGGGTGGAGACTTCGTGACTCATGATCGTCCGTTCTCTGTCAATGTCAATCACTGAGGAAACGACGAGAAAGAAGTCAGCGGCAGCCGAGCCCGTCCTCGCCTGCCTCCAGTCTACACAAGTTTTCTACAGTATGTAGAAAAATAGATGCTGGTCGGTGGCGCCCAGCGCCGCGAGCTCAGCCTCAGGCATAGCGCTGTGTGAGGCGGGAAGCCGCCGTTGTGAGCATCTCGAACGCTCGGCGGCCCTGTTCGTCGGTGATGGAGGCCGGAAAACTGAAGCGCACGCTCGTCTGAGCGACCTCGGCGTCGATGCCCAGCGCCGTGAGCACATGCGAGGCCTCATCGGAACCGACCGCGCAGGCCGATCCGCTCGAGGCCGTGACACCGAGGCGCTCGAGTTCGAGGAGCACGGCCTCTCCGGAGGTGTCCGGGAAGCAGAACGAGGCATGGTTCGGTGTCCGCGCATCCGGGCTGCCCGTGAGGAAGGCTCCCGGAACCGCGGCCAGGACCGCGGCGATGAACTCATCGCGGATGGCCCGGACGCGAGCGGCGGCTTCGGCCCGCTCCGCCTCGGCGAGTTCGAGTGCGGTGGCGAAGGCGATCGCCAGTGCCACGTTCTCCGTGCCCGACCGGCGCCCCGACTCCTGCCCGCCGCCGTGGATGAGCGGTTCGACGGGCACGCGGGCGCGGATCGCGGCCACCCCGATGCCCTTCGGCGCACCGACCTTGTGCCCGGCCAGGGTGAGCGCATCGGCGCCGAGGCCCGACAGCGGCAGCCAGCCGGCGGCCTGCACCGCATCGGTGTGCAGCAGCGCTCCCGCCTCGTGGGCGATGTCCGCCAGGGCCGGAACGTCGGCGACGGTGCCGATCTCGTTGTTCGCATAGCCGAGGCTGACGAGCACGGTGTCGTCCCGCACGGCAGCGGCCAGCGCCTCGGGGGCCACCGTCCCATCGGAGGCCAGGGCCACCTCGGTGACATCGAATCCGTGCACCCGGGCGAGGAAGTCGACCGGGGCGAGCACCGCTTCGTGCTCGATCGCCGAGGTGACGATATGCCGTCGAGGCGGCTGACCGTCGCGCGACCGGGCACTGCCGGCCCGGAGCTGTCGGCCGGCCCGCGTGCCGACGCGAGCCCGGGCGCCGAGAGCCATGCCGATGATCGCGAGGTTGTCGGCCTCGGTGCCGCCGCTGGTGAAGGTGATGTCCGTGCTGCGCATCCCGAGCACCTTCGCCACCCGGGACCGGGCATCGGCGAGGGCCTCGGACGAGATCCGGCCGATCTCGTGATGGCTCGACGGATTGCCGAACGCCCCGGCCAGATACGGCCACGCGGCCTCGAGCGCCTCCCGACGCACCGGAGCCGCCGAGGCGGTGTCGAGGTAGAGCCGGGTCCCGTCCATCTCAGTGCTCCAGGCTCAGGTCGAGGCCGAGGTCCACGGCGCGGACACTGTGGGTCAGAGCCCCTGAGGAGATGACGTCGACACCGGTGGCGGCGATCTCGCCGATCGTGGACAGGGTGACATTGCCGCTGGCCTCGACGAGAGCGCGTCCGGCGATGAGCTCGACGCCCTCGCGCAGCTGGGCAGGGGTGAAGTTGTCGAGCATGATGATGTCGGCCCCGCCCTCGAGCACGGCCGGGATCTGGTCGAGCCGGTCGACCTCGACCTCGATCGTCGTCGTGTGCGGCAGCCGGGCCCGCGCGGCACGGATCGACTCGCTGACATCGTCGCCCTCGCCGGCCAGGACGGCGAGGTGGTTGTCCTTGACCATGACCGCGTCCGAGAGTCCGAAGCGGTGATTGTGCCCGCCGCCGGCGACGACGGCATGCTTGTCGAAGGCCCGCAGCCCCGGGATGGTCTTGCGGGTGTCGGCGATGCGGGCCCGCCCGGCGGCGGCATCGACATAGGCCCTGGTCTCGGTCGCGATGCCGCTCATCCGCTGGCAGAAGTTCAATGCGATCCGCTCGGCCCGCAGCACTGCCCGGGCCGATCCGTGCACGGTGGCCAGAACATCGCCGGAGGTGAAGGCATCCCCGTCGGCGGCGCGCAGTTCGACCGTGGTCTCGGCATCGACGAGGGCGAAGGTGCGGGCGAAGACCTCGATGCCGGCGAGCACCCCGTCCTGCCTGGCGCGCAGCTGGGCACGCGCCGAGGCGCCGGCGGGAATGAAGACCTCCCCGGTGACGTCTCCCCAGGGGGCGTCCTCGTCCAGAGCGAGGTGAAGCGCGGAATCGATGGTCGCAGCGGTCAGCATGCGGTGGCCTCCTGGAGCAGGTCGGTGGTGGTGCCGCCTGTGGCGACGGTGCTGGGGTCCGGGGTGTCGGTGCGGGTATGGGCGCCGAGGCTGTGTTCGCGGGCCAGAGCGTGCCGGGCCATGTGTTCGGCGATGAGCGCGAGATTCGCCGTCTCGACCGCCTCGGCGAGGGACTCGTGCCGCTCGTCGGGCGCCGGATCCTCGCCGAGGCGGTCGAGCAGGAGGCGCAGACCGGCGGCCCGTCGTTCCACGCCGAGGTGGGCCCAGGTCAGATCCCGCAGCTCGGGCCGCGACAAGCCCGTCCGGGGCAGGTCCTTCTGACGGGACAGGCTCATCCTGCGCGGCAGCGCCGGGTCGACGCAGATGGGGGCGGTGGCGGCCGGATCGGTGACGTCGACGAGTTCGGCTTCGATCGCTCGGGCCGCGCGGGCGGCGAAGACCGCTGCCTCCAGCAGGGAGTTCGAGGCC
>DWZN01000164.1 GCA_019117545.1 Candidatus Brevibacterium intestinavium | reverse complement strand
CGAGCCCCGCCGGGGGCGCTCTCCGGACACCGGCCTCCCACCATGCGAATTCGTCAGACGGCCGTCGACTCCTCCGACCTCCCTCATGCTTCGAGGCACTGCGCTCTCGGTCGACCCCGTCTTGCCCTGGGCAATTCCGTGCTGATACGGCGTGGCAGTTGGTGCCGAGCTGGGAAAACATAGAGAGTGGATGCGTGATGACAGAGAGCAAGAGTGCCGTGACGCCGCCTGTCGGCCAAGCGGTGAACGATATCGTCAAGCGCGTCTCCGAGACCCGCTTCACCCTGCAGACCGAGGACTGCGAAGACGGTCGTGCAGCGCACTCGGCGCTGTTCGCGGAGCTCAACGACTACGTTCTGCCGCGCATCAATCGCACCAGGACGCCTTTCCTCATCGCAGTCGGCGGCTCCACCGGGGCCGGCAAGTCGACGCTGGTGAACTCGCTCGTGGGTCGCGCCGTGAGCCCCGCAGGGGTGCGCCGACCGACGACGGGCAATCCCATCGTGATCCACAATCCTGCCGATGCGAAGCACTTCGAGCCCGAGCACTATCTGCCGGACCTGCCGCGCAGCACCGACCCCGGGTCGACGACGCCGGGCGTCGTCCTCATCGCCGACGACAGCGTCGAAGCGGGCACTGCGATCCTCGACTGTCCGGACATCGATTCGATCTCCGAATCGAATCGCGCACTGGCCCGCAGGACTCTGCTCAGCGCCGATCTGTGGCTGTTCGTGACCACTGCCAATCGCTATGCCGATGCCGCGCCCTGGGCACTGCTGAAGACGGCTGCCGTGCGCAGCACCTCCGTCGCCATCGTCCTGGACCGGGTTCCCCCTGAAGCCAACCGCGAGGTCAGGCACCACCTGTCGAGTCTGCTCGCCGAGGCGGGGCTGGAGAATTCGCCGATCTTCTCCGTGGCCGAACTCGAGCTCGAAGACGGGCTGCTTCCGCATTCGGCGATCTATCCCATCCGCTCCTGGATCTCACAGGTCGGCAGCGAAGGGGCTTCGCTGGAGCGCATCCGCGCTCGGACGCTGACCGGGGCCGTGTCCGCGCTGCCCGGGAAGGTCAACGCCCTGGCTGATTTCGCTCAGTCGCAGGAGCAGGCCCACAGCGAGCTGGCGGCCTCACTGGACAGATGCTTCAGTGCCGCTGACTCGGTGCTGGCCGAGGTGTTCTCAGACGGGCGAGTCCTTCACGGTGAGGTCAATGCCAGATGGCAGGACTTCGTCGGCACGGGACAGCTGTTCCGCGGTCTCGAGCCGACGATGGCGCGTATGCGCGATCGGATCTCCTCGGCAGTGACCGGCAAGCACGATGCGGCGACACCGCTGCACATCGCGATCCTGCGCAGCGCCGCAGTCTCACTGCGGGAACAGGCGATCGCTGTGGTCGACGAAGTGAATGGTCAGTGGCGCAACACCGCTGCCGGTGCCGCCCTCATCGAGGAGCAGGCAGAGCTGCGGCATGTCGGCAGAGGTCTCGAGGACTCGGTCAAGGCCGCAGTCAGCGGCTGGTCCGATGAGGTGAACGCGCTTGTGCGCGACATCGGACAGGGCAGGAAGTCCAAGGCACGGATCCTCTCCTTCGGTGTCTCAGGAGTCTGCGCGGTCATCGAATACGCGGCTTTCTGGGACCCGAGATACGCCAGCGATGCGGAACCGGCTGCTCGGCATGGCGCCGGGGTGGCGCTCAATCTGGCCGAAACGATCTTCGGCGAAGCCGAGGCCGCCGAACTCATCGGTTCGATCCGGCAGCGTTTCCTCACCGCCGCGGCGGGGATCGTCGGTGGCTGCCGCACCCCATTCGACAACGCACTGAGACTATCCGCGGTACCGGCGCGGCAATCGGGCGCTCTGCGCTCGTCCGGTGAACGACTTGAGGTGGCATTGTGAACAGTTCTGCACAGACGGAGATCCGGCGCCTGGCCGAGGGCATTCGGCACTCGCTGTCGCTGAGCGCCGACAAACTGAGCGGGGACGTTCGCACCGATGCTCAGAAACTGCTCGAACGAGCAGAGGACCGACTGGGTCTGGGGGAGGACTTCACGGTCGTGGCTTTCGCCGGCTCGACCGGGTCGGGCAAATCCTCTCTGTTCAACGCCGTCGCCGGTCTCGAGATCGCTCGCGTCGGCGTGCGGCGTCCGACGACCTCACGGCCCACGGCCTGCGTCTGGGGACAGGGCGGCAATGACGTTCTCGACTGGCTGCGCGTTCCCGAGCGGAGCCGAACCTGGCGCGAATCAGCACTCGATGGCGATGACCAGCGTCGCCTCCACGGCCTCATCCTCCTCGACCTGCCCGACCACGACTCGACCGCTGTTGAGCACCGGGTCGAATCCGACCGTCTCGTCGGACTCGTCGATGTCGTCTTCTGGGTGGTCGATCCGCAGAAGTATGCGGACTTCTCGCTGCACGCGGACTACCTGACCGAACTCGCTGAGAACAGCGCGAACATGGTCGTCGTCCTCAACCAGATCGACAAGCTCAGCCCCGAGGAACAGAAGGCCGCAACTGATCATCTGCGCCATCTGCTCAACGAGGACGGATTGAGCGATACGAACGTGCGCGTGTCCTCGGCCGTGACGCGTGAAGGCATTCCCGAGATCCGGAGCATCCTCGCTGACACCGTCGATACGAAAGACGCAGCGGCCGAGAGGCTGCTGGCCGATATGCAGGCGATGGCCAAGCGGATCCGCAAGGAGCTCGGCCAACCGGTGGCCGCACCCGATGAACTGCCCGGTGCCTCCCGCCTGGTCGAGACGATGTCCGATGCGGCAGGTGTCGACGCGGTGGCTCAGACCGTCCACGATGACTACCTCCGCCGTGCCTACCGCAAGACCGGCTATCCGGTGCTCGCCTGGATGCAGCGCAACACTCCGGACCCGCTCGGAGCCAAACACGGACAGGGACGCGACGAGCTCGTCCAGGCCTCTGTGCCGGCCACGACGAAGGCGCAGAGCTCCCACGTGCGCCTCATGGCCCACGAACTGATCACCGAATCAGTGTCGACGATGCCGCGAGCCTGGCAGAACGAAGCCGCCGAAGCCGAGAAGAGAAGCACTGCCGAACTGTCGGAGACTCTCGACTCGGCGGTGACCGCTGTGGATATCACACGACAGAACCCCGGCTGGTGGTCACTGGCCAACGCGGCGCAGATCGTCTTCTTCGTCGCGACCATCATCGGAGTCATCGGCATCATCGCATCGGCGCTGATCGCCGCGATCGGTTCCGGAGCGCTGCCGGCCTGGTGCTGGATCGTGAGCATCGGGGTGTTCGTCATCGGTGTCATCGGGTCCCTGGTCACCTCGTTGATGGCGAGATCCGCGCGCAGCAGGGGAGCGAACGAAGCGGCGGCCGAAGTCGACGGCAGACTGCGCGAAGCGGTCGGTCGAGTCGCCCGGAGTTCGTATCTGGATCCCGTGAAGGTCGTCATCGGCGAGCATCGGAAGGCCTATGAGCTGCTCGACTGAGACTTGAACACAGCCCGTGCGACTCGGCCTCGGATGCCCTGTGGACGGAGGATCTCCTTCCACAGGGCATTTCTCATGCCTGGACACCACCACGGGTCTCGGTGCTGACTGAAGGCCAGCGCGTCCGCCCCGGACGCGCGCAGCCAAACAGCAGAGGAGCCACCGATGTCCGCCATTCCGATCACCGTCACCGGCACAGTCGCCACGGAACCTGCCGCCCGGACACTGCCGTCCGGACGGGCCTGTGCCTCCTTCCGCCTCGCGGTCAACCATTGGCGCGTGGACAAGGACACGGGAGAGTTCGTCACAGACGGCACCTCCTGGTTCAGCGTCGACTGCTACGGCGACCTGGCCAGCAATTCCTCCATGTCACTGCACTCCGGTACGGCCGTGATCGTGACCGGGACCCTCAAGATCCGCCAATGGGAGACCGAAGAGCGCAGCGGCATCGCACCGACCGTGGTGGCCGAGCACATCGGGCCGGACCTGCGCTACGGCACCGCCAACTACCGACGGTCGAAGGCCCCTGAGCGAGCGCAGAACCAGGCAGGCCCAGCAGCGCGGGAGACCGATTCGCCGCAGTCCTCGGGCTGGGACGCCCTGTCGGACACGTCCGCAGACGGCGGGCAGTCCGCGTCCGGGGACGGCGCAGGCGCCGCCGAGTCCACAGGCAGCGGTGAGTCGGCTGCCGCTGCGGAGTCCGCTGCGGATGCAGAGCAGACCGCAAAGGAGCGTGATGCCGCGATCGCACAGGACACCGCAGAAGCCGCCGCACCGTTCTGACCGGTTCGCTGCCACCGTCGACCGACGGGATCGGTTAAAGTGAGACTGTCAATCGTCCCCTCCCGCCGAGGTTGTAGATGCGTCTCGTTCCTGTGCTGGGTGCCGCAGCACTGACCCTGGCCTTGTCGGGCTGTTCGCTCCTGGGCTTCGGCACCGAAGAACCCGCGCCCGAGCCGAAGAAGACTCAGGCCACCCAGGTCGCGGAGGTGGACAAGGTGCTCAAGGCGCTCAAACCGATCACCGGGGACAAGGATTCGGTGCCGTCGACGAAGAAGTTCTTCTCCACCATGCTCGACGCCGGCTACGATCCCGAGCAGCTCGAGGCCACGATCGACGAATCTCCGCTGGGCAACGATGTTCCGTCGAAGATGTTCGGGGTCAGAACCGATGAAGGCTGCGTCATCGGAGAGATCCGTTCGGGCAAGGCCACTGCTGAACTCATGCAGCCCACCGAGTCGACCGGATCGTGCCTGTTCGGTGAGGTCGAACGGCCCAAGGGAGTCGAGGCCCCCAAGGGGGAGAAGAGGGACGAAGACGGCGACTCCAACGGGGCCGGTCATCTGCCGGGAGAGAACATCAACGGCGAGGACGATCCGACCGAGAGCCCGGAACCGGCCGAGAGCCCGGAACCGAGCGAGGATTCGTCCGATGGCGGCGACACCTCCGGAGAGGCTCCTTCACTCGGCGGAGGCTGATGGTCAATTAGGTCTCGAGTGCGGCGAAACGATAGCCTGAGACCACTATGGCCGAATTCATCTACACCATGCACAAGGCGCGTAAGGCGCACGGTGACAAAGTCATCCTCGACGATGTATCGATGTCGTTCTATCCCGGAGCGAAGATCGGTATGGTCGGCCCCAACGGTGCCGGCAAATCAACCATCCTCAAGATCATGGCGGGACTCGAGCAGCCCTCCAACGGTGAGGCTCGGCTCAGTCCCGGTTACACCGTGGGCATCCTCATGCAGGAGCCGCCCCTGAACGAAGAGAAGACGGTCCTCGGCAACGTCGAGGAAGGCGTCGGCGAGATCAAGTCGAAGCTCGACCGCTTCAACGCGATCTCCGAGGAGATGTCGGATCCGGACGCGGACTTCGACGCTCTGATGGCGGAGATGGGCAAACTGCAGGAGGCCATCGACGCAGCGGACGCCTGGGATCTCGATTCCCAGCTCGAACAGGCGATGGACGCCCTGCGCTGTCCGCCGCCGGACGCCGAGGTCTCGGTGCTCTCCGGTGGTGAGCGCCGTCGGGTGGCGCTGTGCAAACTGCTGTTGGAGAAGCCGGACCTGCTCCTCCTCGACGAGCCGACGAACCACCTCGATGCGGAGTCCGTGCTGTGGCTCGAGCAGCATCTGAAGACCTACCCCGGTGCCGTCATCGCCATCACTCACGACCGGTACTTCCTCGACCACGTCGCCGAATGGATCGCCGAGGTCGACCGCGGCCACCTCTACCCCTACGAGGGCAACTACTCGACCTACCTCGAGAAGAAGCGCGAACGTCTGCAGGTGCAGGGCAAGAAGGACGCCAAGCTGGCCAAGCGGCTGAAGGACGAACTCGAGTGGGTGCGCTCGAACCCGAAGGCGAAGCAGACGAAGTCGAAGGCGCGTCTGGCCCGCTACGAGGAGATGGCCGCCGAGGCGGAGAAGACACGCAAGCTCGACTTCGAAGAGATCCAGATCCCGGCCGGACCCCGTCTGGGCGATGTCGTCATCGAGGCGGACTCGCTCGAGAAGGGCTTCGACGGACGTCAGCTCATCGAAGGGCTGAGCTTCTCTCTGCCGCGCAACGGCATCGTCGGTGTCATCGGCCCCAACGGCGTCGGAAAGTCGACGCTGTTCAAGACCATCGTCGGCCTCGAAGAGCTCGACGGCGGTGAGCTCAAGATCGGTGACTCGGTCAAGATCTCCTACGTCGATCAGTCCCGCGGCGGCATCGACCCGGACAAGAGCCTGTGGGAGGTCGTCTCCGACGGTCTCGACTTCATCCAGGTGGGCGCGGTGGAGATGCCCTCGCGCGCCTATGTCTCGGCGTTCGGATTCAAGGGACCGGACCAGCAGAAGAAGGCCGGCGTGCTCTCCGGCGGTGAGCGCAACCGCCTCAATCTCGCGCTCACCCTCAAGCAGGGCGGAAACCTGCTCCTGCTCGATGAGCCGACGAACGACCTCGACGTCGAGACCCTGGGATCCTTGGAGAACGCCCTTCTCGAGTTCCCCGGCTGCGCCGTGGTCGTGTCTCACGATCGTTGGTTCCTCGACCGGGTCGCCACTCACATCCTCGCCTGGGAAGGCACGGACGAGGATCCCGCGAAGTGGTACTGGTTCGAAGGCAACTTCGAAGCCTACGAGCAGAACAAGGTGGAGCGCCTCGGCGAGGACGCGGCTCGTCCGCACCGTGTGACGCACCGTCGCC
Organism: Candidatus Brevibacterium intestinavium; assembly: GCA_019117545.1. Taxonomy (GTDB): domain Bacteria; phylum Actinomycetota; class Actinomycetes; order Actinomycetales; family Brevibacteriaceae; genus Brevibacterium; species Brevibacterium intestinavium. Next base: position 9,523 of record DWZN01000164.1, on the reverse strand, counting down.
TCACCCGCGGCTGAGCCAGCCGAACAGACGCACCGATGCCCCGGTCACGTTGACCGGGGCATCCCTGCGTCCGGGTGGGAGTCCGCCACAGACTCACCGGCGGTCGGCGGTCGGGAAGCGCCGAACCGCGGTCAGGAACGCAGCCGTTCGCCGAGACTCCGCAGCGCGTTGAGCAGCAGCCGCACGAGGACCGTGCCGGCGACGCCGATGACGATGGACAGGACGGCGACGAGACCCATGTGCAGATCGGTGTTCGCCCGCAGAAACAGCAGAGCGAGGATCGAGAAGACGACGAACAGCGCCACATTGACCAATCGACCCAGAATGGCGGCGATGACGTCCATCATCGTGGCGTCGTCCTTCAACGGGTCTCCTTGACACGGACCATGCCCTCCTGCGCCACAGTGGCCAGCAGCGTGCCGTCCGCGGCGAAGATGCGGCCATAGCCCAGACCGCGTCCGCCCTGGGCCGCCGGTGACTCCTGGACATAGAGCATCCACTCGTCGACCCTGACCGGCCGATGCCACCACATGGCGTGGTCGAGGCTGGCCACTCGCAGCCCCGGGGTGCTCCAGGTCAGCTTCTGACGGCGCAGAACCGGTTCGAGCAGGTTGAAATCGCTGGCATAGGCAAGCGCCGCGGCGTTGAGCACGCGATCGCTGCCGAAGGGCGCGCTCGTGCGGAACCAGGAATGCTGTTCCCACAGGCTGGGATCGGCACCCCCGGGGGCGTGCAGGGACCCCTCGATCGGGCGGACCTCGAAGGGCCGCTTCCTCAGCCAGCCGGACACCTGCGGGGAATCGTCGTCACCGATGATCTCGAGCAGCTCGGGGCAGTCCTCGGGCGCGGGCAGTCCAGTGGGCATCTCCTCGGCGTGTTCGAGGCCCGGCTGCTCGTCCTGGAAGGAAGCGATGAGGGAGAGGATCGGAGCGCCCTTCTGATACGCATGCACTCGTCGTGCCGAGAACGATCGTCCGTCCCGGAGCCTCTCGACACCGAACTCGATGGGCTCGCTGACGTCCCCGGCACGCAGGAAGTAGCCGTGCAGGGAATGGATGTGCCTGTCCTGCGGGAGAGTGGCCGCCGCGGCCACGACGCACTGTGCGAGGACCTGCCCACCGTAGACCCGGCCATCGGGTTTGTACTGGCTGGCGCCGATGAAGAAATCCGTCTCGCTCGACGCAGAGGTGAACTCGAGTCTGCGCAGGTCGAGCAGCTCCCGCAGCCGTGCGACGTTCGCCTCCGCCTCGGTGGATGCTTCATCGGTCATGGGTTCTCTCCCTCGGACGACAGTGCCTATGGTGCGTACGAGTCACGATCCTATCGCGTGCCGCACCGTCGCGAGGAAGGTGGCATGATGGGGTTCATGCACTCTGGCACCACCGATCCTCTTCTGGACGAATTCACCCGTGTACTGCTGGAACTGAGATGGGGTGACATGGACGCCTACGGACACGTCAACAACGTCACCCAGCTGCGACTGCTCGAAGAGGCCCGTGTGCGGGCACTCGGATCGCCCACCCACAGTTCCGACGCCGCGAACACACCCGGACGCTACGGGGTGAGCGAGACCGTCAGCGGGGTCGAGATCCCCAAGATCTTCGCCGACGCCTCGTCGACGACCGAACTGCTCGTGGCCTCCCACGCGATCGAATACCGGGCACCGATCCCGTATCGCACCGGCCCCATCGCCGTCGATCTGGTCATCAGCGAGGTCGGCCCCGCCTCGGTGACGGCCGGCTACGTCATCTGTGAACCGGACGGTTCGCAGGCGTACACGGTCGCCGAGACCGTGATCGTCTTCATCGATACCGCCAAGGGCAGACCGCGTCGCCTCACTCAGGAGGAGACGGCGGCCATGGAGTCCGTGGCCGGTCGTGCCGTGCCGCTGCGAAGGAGTCGCCGATGACGGTTCTCGAGATCTCAGACCCGCTGGCCATGGCCGATCTGTCGGCATTCACCTCTCTGGCCCACCGCGCCGACTCCGACGGAGCGATGCGACTGCAGGTCGTCGCCGATGTTCTCGCGGCATCGGTGGCCCCGCTGTACCCGCACGGGATCGGGGATTCGACCCCCTTGGTGCTGGGGATGAGGATGCTGCGTCTGCGCAGTTCCGAACTCGACGGCTTCGACGAGGCGGTGCCGCTGTCGAACCTGATCGACCGTTTCGCGCGGGAGGAGAACGGCACTTCGCTGCCGGTGCCGCCGAATTCGGTGCTCGTGTCGTGGACCGGCATCGCTCCGCCTCGATCGGGCTGGCGGGCCCGCGACACGATCTCGGTGGGCCGTCTGCACGAGACAGCGGCAGCCGGTGTCGAGGAGATCAGCACCGGTGCCCCGGAAGGCTCCGGCGGACACGCGGTCAAGGCGCTGCGGTCCCGGGTCTGGTCACGTGAGATGACAGGGGCCCTCGGCACCGATCTGCCCGGTGGGCTGGCGTTCGCGGCCACTGCGCTGCGCTTCATTCCCGCACAGGGCCGCGACGACGACGCGGAGCTGGACGTGATGGAATCCGCGGGCTGGCTGCGGCTGGTCACCCCGGGCGGTCACCTGCTCACCCGCACCCGCAGATGACTCGCCCGCACCAGCGGATGAGCCACTGGCACCGTCCGCACCCGCGCATGAACTGCACGGGTGCGGACGATCAGCGCCGGTGCAGACCAGGCGCACCGGCACCGCTGGGACTCAGCGCAGGAATTCAGCGGATGTTCGGATTGGCCGTGTTGACCATGGCGGTCGCGGCCCGCTGGAAGTAGTCCCAGAACATCTCGTCATACAGCGGCGGCAGACTCACATCGTCCAGCGCCGCGCGCATGCAGCGCAGCCAGCGGTCCCTGGCATCGAAATCGATCGGATAGTCGGCGTGGCGCATCCTCAGCCGCGGATGGCCGCGTTCGTCCTGATACGTCGACGGTCCGCCGAAGTACTGTTCGAGGAATGTCTGCAGGCGATGCTTGGCACCGGTGAGTTCGTGCCCGTCAGGATACATGGCGATGAGCTCGGCATCCTCGTCGACGTGCTTGTAGAACACGTCGACGAGACGCGTGAAGGTCTCATGACCCCCGACGGCTTCGAAGACCGATTCATTGCTGGCCTGTGTCATCGCTCGTTCCTTCGCTGGGGGAGTCTTCGTGGACGGTGCTGCGGATCTCCTGGTCGCTGGGCAGGCGCGAGGGCGCGCTGTCGGCTTCGGATGTGACCGCGGCCGACCGCTTCGGCTGAGCGGAGCCGGCGGCAGCGGTCTCTGCCCGTCCGGCCTCGGCGGAGTCGTCGGCGCTGTCGGGCAGAGTGCGCAGGACCGTCTCCTGGATCATACCGACCTGAGCCCCGCGTTTGGCCATCTCGTTGATGAGTTCGGCCCGGAAGGCCCTCTCGACCATCCACTGCAGGTTCGGTTTGGTCTTGATCATGGTGCGGATGACGCGGTGGGACCCCGACAGTGACTGGACGCCGGCGATCTCGGGATCCTCGAGCATCGCGCGGGAGATCTCGGGATCCCTGCGCAGCGAGGCGGTGACGTCCTTCGTCATCTCACGGTAGTCATCCATCGAGGTGGAGTAGTCGATGGGGATCTCGAGCACGGCACGGGCCCAGCCCTGGGAGAGGTTGCCCACGCGCAGGATCTCACCGTTGCGCACATGCCACAGCGTGCCCGTGAGATCGCGGACCTGAGTGCGGCGCAGTCCGACGTCCTCGACCTCACCGACGGCCTCGCCGAGGTCGACGGTGTCACCGATGCCGTACTGGTCCTCGATGACGATGAAGAAGCCGGAGAGGTAGTCGCGGACGAGCTCCTGGGCGCCGAAGGCGATGGCCACACCGGCGATGCCGGCCGAGGCCAGGATCGGGGCGATGTTGAAGTTGAGCGCATCCAGGACCATGAGCGCGGCGATGACGCTGATGAGGATCGTGGTCACCGACGACAGCATCCGCCCGACGGTTCTCGCTCGCTGCGCCCGCCGTTCCTTGATCGTCTGCTGGTCGATCCCGGTCCTGTGCGCCTCCATCGCGGTGGCGGAGAACTTTGCGAGACCGGCTGCCTCCGCCTTCTCGCTGCCGACCGTGCCCTTGGCCACGGCCGCGGTGAAGCGTCGGATGAAGAGACGGACGATGAGGTTGACGACGATGGCCCCGACGATGATGATCGTGATCCTCAGCGGAGTGCCGAGGAGGAAGGACCAATCGAAGTCGCTTGCGGCTTGAACAGTGGATTCCATTGGCTCAGAAGTCATGATGTCTCGAGACTAACTGCCGAGATTCAATGATCCCTTGGAAGCGCTGGACACACGCTGAACTTCCAGTGCACGCCCGGCGTCGGCGAGTTTCTCCTGCATCAGCCGCAGCAGCCCCTTCGGGGCGGCGGGATGGTCGGCCAGCCACCGGCGGGTGGCCTCGACCGTGTCCTGACTCACCGGCGGGAACAGGTGCAGAGTCATCGTCTGCGCCATCTCCAGGGTTCTGGTCTCCCACCAACCGGCGACGCGAGCGAAGTACTCCTCGCTGAAGGACCGCAGGGGAGCGTCGGCGGCGATGGTCTCGCCCGAAGGCAGCTGCAGACCGGTGCCGAATCCCAGCGCCAGTGCCCCGAGCTCGGAGTTCGGCAGGTCCGCGTCGTCGACGAGGCGGGTGAAGGTCCGCGACTTCGCCGCCGAGGTGGGACGGGACGCACGTGCGGTCGCGGCCTGGCGGACGCCGGTGGCGCTGGGATCGCGGCGGCTCATCTCGGCCACGGCCGCATCCTCGACGGCATCGTGAGCGCAGAGTCCGATGAGGATCTCCCAGGTGAGGTCCGTGTCCAGCGAGATTCCGAAGACCGTGTCGGTCTCCGGCCGCAGCCATGACGACAGCCGTTCGAGCTGCTGCGGAGTCGTCGCGTGCCTGATGAAGCCGCGGACGAACTGGAACGCCTGATCCGTGCCTTCGGGAACCGATTCGAGCAGTTCGACGAACCGGTCGGCCAGCCGGGCATGCACGCTCTCGCGCTGCTGCGGGGGCAGATAGGCCGAGACCGCAGAGTCGAGCTGACGCATCTGCGTGAGCAGCCCGGAGGAGTGCGTGATCGCGCCGAGGTGGGTCATGACCGTTTCGATGTAGTCCTGCACGGGTCGCTGACCGTCACGGACCTCGTCCCACAGGGTGGCGAGGACGAGCAGCTGGGTGAGCGAATCGTCGAAGTCGCTCAGTCGCCGTGCGGCCGTGTCCATGCTCGACTCGTCGAAGCGGACCTTCGTATAGCTGAGATCGGCGTCGTTGACGATGATGACGTCCGGGCGGTCCAAGCCGCGGGCCTGGTCGATTTCGACGGATTCGGAATCGATGTCGAGGGGGAACGAGTGGGTGCGCACCAGGCGGCCGGATCCGTCATCGGAATAGAAGCCGACGGCCAATCGGTGCGGCCGCAGGGACGGAGTCGGCTGGTTCTCCAGCGTCCAGGGACGTTGGGTCACGCGCAGGGACGTGATCGCTTCGTCGTCATCGGTCTCGACCGAGGCTTCGATGAGGTTGACCCCGGACTCCTCGAGCCACAGCCTCGACCAGCTGGCGAGATCCCTGCCCGAGGTGGCCTCGAGCTCATCGAGGAGATCGGACAGTTCGGTGTTCGACCAGGCGTGCTTGTCGAAGTAGCGAGCCAGCCCGGCGAAGAACTCCTCCCGCCCGACCCAGGCCACCAGCTGTTTGAGCACCGAGGCTCCCTTGGCATAGGTGATTCCGTCGAAGTTGACCTCGACATCGGCGAGGTCCTCGATCGGGGCGACGATCGGGTGGGTGCTCGGCAGCTGGTCCTGTCGGTAGGCCCAGGACTTCTCGATCGTGGCGAAGGTCGTCCAGGCCTGCGTGTACTTCGTCGCCTCGGCGGTGGCCAGGGTTGACATGAACTCGGCGAAGGACTCATTGAGCCACAGATCGTTCCACCAGCGCATGGTCACCAGGTCACCGAACCACATGTGGGCGAGTTCGTGGAGGATGGTCACGGTTCGACGCTCGACCAGGGCCTCGGTCGGGCGGGACCGGAACACGTAGTTCTCGAGGATCGTCACGGCTCCGGCGTTCTCCATCGCACCGGCATTGAACTCGGGCACGAAGAGCTGGTCGTACTTCTCGAACGGATAGGAGACGCCGAACTCGCGTTCGAAGAACTCGAATCCGGCCTTGGTCACCCCGAACAGATTCTCGGCGTCGAGGTGTTCGAACAGCGAGGACCGGCAGTAGAGGCCCAAGGGCACGACAGATCCGTCAGAGGAGGTCAGCTCCGAATGGACCGAGCGGTAGGGGCCGGCGATGATCGCGGTGATATAGGACGAGATCGGCGTCGTGGGCGCGAACTGCCACACGGCCGTCGACGGCACCTGCCGCTCGCCGAGCTCGGTGAAGGTCTCGGTCGGGTCGCCCGGAGTCGGTGTGGGGGAGTTCGACACGACGGTCCACGTGTCGGGGGCGACAACGGTGAAGGAGAAGGGGGCCTTGATGTCCGGCTGTTCGAACACGGGGAAGACCCGCCTGGCATCGGGCACTTCGAACTGCGAGTAGAGATAGATCTGGTCGTCGACGGGATCGACGAAGCGGTGCAGGCCCTCGCCGGTGTTCATGTAGTGGAAATGCGCGTCGACGACGAGTTCGTTGTCGGCGGCGAGCCCCGGAAGGGCGATGCGGGCCGGTCCGACCGCCTCGGCGAGGTCGAGGTCGACTCCGTTGAGTCGGACGCGTTCGACGCTGGCGGTGATGGCGTCGATGAATGTCGTCGACTCCGGCACCGCGGTGAAGCGGATGCGCGAGTGCACGCGGAAACTCTCGCCCTCTCCCGTGAGGATCAGGGTGTGCTCGTAGCTCGAGACGTCCACGATCTCGGAACGTTCGCGTGCTTCGTCGCGGGTGAGGTTGTATTGCGGCACAGTGAGGTGACCTCCGCTTCGGGGACCGGGTGTACTCGGTCATTCTTTCATGGACTTCCGTTGTCGCGGCGGCGCCCGCCCGAGATGGAGGTTTCGACCGCTTTCACCCCATTCGGCCGACCTTGGTAGATTGAGCACCGACACGGTGGGCGCCCGTGACGGGGCCCGTGACCGACCGAAAGAGGAGAGACAGTGAGCAAGGAAACACTCGATCTGTGGTTCGATACCAGCTGCCCATGGGCCTGGATGACCTCCCGCTGGAGTCTCGAAGTGGCCAAGGTGCGTGAGGTCGAGGTGAAGTTCCACCCCATGAGTCTGAACTTCCTCAATCGCGACAAGGACATCTCGGACGACTACCGGGCGCTGATGGACCGGGCCCTGGCCCCGATGCGCATCGTCACCGCCGCGATCGCCGAGCACGGTGAGGAAGTCGCCGAACCGCTCTACACCGCCATCGGCACCCGGATCCACCCGGGTGGGGAGCAGGACTTCGACAAGGCGGTCTCCGAATCGCTCGCCGAGGTGGGCCTGCCCGCCGAGCTCATGAAGTACGGCCAGACCGACGATTACGACGCGGCGCTCCAGGCCTCCCACGACGAAGGCCTGGCCCTCGTCGGCGATGAGGTCGGCACCCCGATCTGCCGCGTGGCGGGCACCGCCTTCTTCGGGCCGGTCGTGACCCCGGCGCCGAAGGGCGAGGACGCCGGCCGACTCTTCGACGGAGTCCTCGCAGTCGCCTCGACTCCCGGATTCTTCGAGCTCAAACGCACTCGCGACCAGGGTCCGAACTTCGACTGAGTCGCCGGCTCCACCCGCTTTCGAACGAACATTCAAGCGCGGTCCGCAGGGATCGTACGAAAGGCAGACAGATGAAGGTCCATCTCGGCACCGACCACGCCGGATTCGAATTCAAAGAGGTCCTCAGAACCCACCTCGAGAAGGCAGGGCATGAGGTCGTCGACCACGGTGCGCTCGAATACGACGCACTCGATGACTATCCGGCGTTCTGCATCGCCGCGGCCCAGGCCGTGGTCGACGACCGGGCCGCCGGCGTCGAGGCGCTCGGCGTCGTCATCGGCGGGTCCGGCAACGGTGAGCAGATGGCGGCGAACCTGGTCAAGGGCGCTCGCACCGCGCTGGCCTGGAACCCGGAGATCTCGAAGCTGGCACGTGCGCACAACGATGCTCAGATCGTCGCGGTCGGTGCCCGACAGCATTCTGAGGACGAAGCGATCGCCATCGTCGAGGCGTTCCTGGCCGAACCGTTCTCGGGAGACGACCGCCACGCACGGCGGATCGCCATCATGGCCGATTACGAGGAGCAGGGCCCGAAGGCCCTGTGACAGGCGGCGGACTGTGAACATCCGAGGTGCTGTGCTGCGTGAGAGCGGACGAGTTCGTCCGTATGCGAGATCACGGCCGTTGACGATCGAGGACCTCGAGCTCGACGCACCGGGGCCGGGCGAGGTGCTCGTTCGGATGCGAGCGGCCGGAGTCTGCCATTCCGATCTCTCGGTCGTCGACGGCAATCGGCCCCGGCCCACGCCGATGCTCTTGGGTCATGAGGGTGCCGGTGTGGTCGAGGCGCTCGGAGACGGCGTCGACGACCTCGAGGTCGGTCAGCAGGTCGTGACGGTGTTCCTGCCCCGATGCGGAGAGTGCGCGAACTGCCGCACGAACGGCAAGCTGCCGTGCACGCCCGGCAGCGCGACGAACAATGCCGGGACCCTGCCGTTCGACGGTCACAAGGTGCGACTGCACGACCACACCGGCGCCGAGGTGGCCCATCACCTCGGCGCGTCCGTGTTCGCCACGCATGCAGTCCTCAATCGCGCCTCGGTCGTGCCCGTCGACGATGATGTTCCGGCTCCGATCGCTGCGGTGCTCGGCTGCGCCGTACTCACCGGCGGGGGAGCGGTGCGCAACGCCGGCCGTCCCGGCCCGAGTGATGAGGTGATGATCGTCGGCCTCGGCGGAGTCGGCACGGCCGCGCTGATCACGGCGCTGTCGATCGAGACCGCCGGCGTCATCGGCGTCGACGCGAACCCGGACAAGCTCGTTCGCGCGAAGGAACTCGGGGCTGCGGAGGTCTTCACTCCCGAGCAGCTCGGTGACCGCAGGGCTCCGGTCGTCATCGAATGCGTCGGCCACCCCCGGGCTTTCGAAACGGCCTTCGAAGCCACGGCCGTGGGCGGGACGACCGTGACCGTGGGGCTGCCCGCCCCGGACGCCCAGTCGCACATCACGCCGGTGACGCTCACGGCAGAGGCCCGCACGGTCATCGGCTCCTACCTCGGTTCGGCCGTGCCCAGCCGCGACATCCCCGTCTACGCGGATCTGTGGCGGGCGGGGAAGCTGCCGGTCGAGGAGCTCATCTCCGACACGATCGGACTCACCGACCTGAACTCGGCCTTCGACGCCCTCGCCGACGGCACGGTGGTGCGCCAGATCATCGACTTCGAGGCTTGAGCGGCGGGCGCGCTCGTTGAGGGCGGAAGCCGCCGGGATCGACGGGCCATGCCCCGGGCCGCTGAGAATGCGGAAGGGCCGCCCGGAACTCATGGTCCGAGCGGCCGATGTGTGTCGGGATGACAGGATTTGAACCTGCGACCCTCTGTTCCCAAAACAGATGC
>DWZN01000163.1 GCA_019117545.1 Candidatus Brevibacterium intestinavium | reverse complement strand
TGCGCGGACGCACCGTGGTCAACCTCTTCTTCGAGGACTCCACCCGCACCCGCCTGTCGTTCGAAGCCGCCGCCAAACGCCTCTCGGCCGATGTGCTCAACTTCTCCGCCAAGGGCTCCTCGGTGTCGAAGGGCGAGAGCCTGCAGGACACCATCCAGACGATCTCGGCGATGGGCGCCGACGCCATCGTCGTCCGCCACTCCGGGGCCGGGACCGCGCACCGGCTCGCCCACACCGGCTGGATCGACGTTCCCGTCGTCAACGCCGGCGACGGCACCCACGAACACCCCACGCAGGCGCTGCTCGACGCCTTCACCCTGCGTCGGGCACTGGCCGGGGTGCCCGCCTCGGGGCCGGTGACCGACGGTCCCCGCGGTCAGGGCCTCGACGGGGCCAAGGTCGCCATCGTCGGAGACGTCCTGCATTCGCGGGTGGCGCGGTCGAACGTCCACCTGCTGTCGGGCCTCGGCGCCGATGTCCACCTCATCGCCCCGGCCACCCTGCTGCCCTGGGGAGTGGAGAACTGGCCGGTGACCGTCCACTACGACCTCGATGCCGCGCTCAGCGCCGAGGACTTCGCGGCCGTGATGATGCTGCGCGTCCAGCACGAGCGCATGCACGAATCCTTCTTCCCCAACGCCCGCGAATACGCCCGCCTGTGGGGACTGAGCGCGGCCCGGCTGGAGAAGCTGCCGGCCGAGACATTCATCATGCACCCGGGACCGATGAACCGGGGCTTCGAGATCTCCGCTGCCGCAGCGGATTCACCCCGCGCCCTCGTGCTCGACCAGGTCGAGAACGGGGTGAGCGTGCGCATGGCGGTCCTCTACCGTCTGCTGACCGGTCAGGAGGAGACCAATGACTGATTACCTCATCCGCGGAGCCGATGTGCTCGGACGCGGAGTCGCCGACATCGGCGTCCACCACGGCCGCATCGTCGACCCCGAACTCCTCGCCGCGGGCGAGACCGAGGTCGTCGACGCAGCGGGGCTCGTGGCGCTGCCGGGACTGGTGGATATGCACACCCACCTGCGCGAACCGGGCAAGGAGGACGCGGAGACCGTCCTCACCGGATCCCGGGCGGCCGCGGCCGGCGGCTACACCTGCGTGCACGCCATGGCCAACACCGCACCGGTGGCCGACACCGCAGGCGTCGTCGAGCAGGTCCACCGTCTGGGTCGGACGGCCGGTTTCACCGAGGTCGTGCCCGTCGGGGCGGTCACCACCGGACTCGAGGGCCGGCAGCTGGCCGAACTCGGGGCCATGGCCCGGTCCGAGGCGCGGGTGCGGATGTTCTCCGACGACGGCATCTGCGTCTCGGATCCGCTCCTCATGCGTCGGGCGCTCGAATACGTCAAGACCTTCGACGGGATCATCGCCCAGCATGCCCAGGAACCCCGCCTGACCGAAGGCGCGCAGATGAACGAGGGCACGGTCTCGGCCGAACTCGGACTGCCCGGCTGGCCGGCGGTGGCCGAGGAATCGATTATCGCCCGGGATGTGCTCCTGGCCGAACACGTCGGTTCCCGACTGCACATCTGCCATGTGTCCACGGCCGGCAGCGTCGATCTCATCCGCTGGGCCAAGGCCAGGGGAGTGGCCGTGACCGCCGAGGTGACCCCGCACCATCTCATGCTCACCGACGAACTCGTCCGCAGCTTCGACCCCGTGTACAAGGTCAATCCGCCGCTGCGCACGGATGCCGATGTGCAGGCGCTGCGGGTCGGCCTGGCCGACGGCACGATCGACGTCGTCGGCACCGACCACGCCCCGCACACCGCCGAGCACAAGTGCAGCGAATGGACCGCGGCGGCCATGGGCATGGTCGGGATGGAATCGGCACTGCCCATCGTCGTCCGGGCGATGGCCGATCACGACTTCGACTTCGGTGACCTCGCCCGCGTCATGTCGGCGGCCCCGGCCCGGATCACCGGTGCCTCGGGACACGGCAGCCTCGAGATCGGAGCGAGTGCGAACATCACCCTCGTCGACCCGACGGCCGCGCACACCATCGCACCGGCCGACCACGCCACGAAGGGGCGCAACAACCCCTTCGCCGGCATCGACGTGACCGCGAAGGTCACCGACACCTTCTTCTACGGCCACCGGGTACTGGCCGCAGGGGCACTGACCACACCCCACCCGGCAGGAGCAACATGGACAGATCAATAGGCACCCTCATCGTCGCACTCGTCATCGTCCTCGTGATCGTGGCGATCGCCTGGGGATGGAGCCGACGCAAACGATCCCAGGCCGATGTCGTCACTCCGCCGAAGCCGCATCTGGGGATCACCCCGGTGGCCGATCCCGTCGAAGGCTCCTATGTGTCGACGACGAAGGCCGGCCACCCGCTCGAGCGCGTCGCCGTGCACGGCCTGGGCATCCGCACCACCGGTGAACTCGTCATCACCGACGGGGGAGTGATCATGGACCTGGCCGGACGCGAGGACTTCCTCATCCCGCGTCGTGACATCGTCTCCGTGGACACCACCTCGGGGATGATCGGGAAATTCGTCGAACGCGGCGGAATCGTGCGCATCACCTGGCGCCTGGGCGACACTCTCGTCGACACCGGCTTCCGCGCCCGCTACGGGGCCTCCACGGCCCCCACCGTCGACCGCATCCGTGAAATGATCGAAGAGGCACAATGAGTTTTTCCACCACCCCCGCCGTCCTCGTCCTCGAAGACGGCCGCACCTTCCACGGCTCCGCCTACGGCAGCGTCGGCCAGACCACCGGCGAAGCCGTGTTCGTCACCGCCATGTCCGGCTACCAGGAGACGCTGACCGATCCGTCCTACCACCGCCAGGTCGTCATCCAGGCCGCCCCGCACATCGGCAACACCGGAATCAACCGCACCGATGACGAATCGGCCCGGATCTGGGCTGCCGGATACGTCGTCCGCGACGCCTCTCGGATGTCGTCGAACTGGCGAGCCGAGGGCGACCTCGTCGACTGGCTGGCCGAATCGGGAATCGTCGGCATCAGCGACGTCGACACCCGAGCGCTGACCAGACACCTGCGCGAGGCGGGCTCCATGCGCGTGGGCATCTTCTCCGGACCCGCCGCCGAGGCTCCCGAGGCGGAGCTGCTGGCCCGTGTTCAGGCCTCCCCGCAGATGGCCGGGGCCAAGCTCGTCGATGAGGTCTCGATCACCGAACCGCAGCTCATCCCCGCCACAGGGCAGAAGCGGTTCAGCGTCGCCGCCGTCGACCTCGGCATCAAATCGATGACTCCGCAGCGTCTGACCGAACGCGGCATCGACGTCCACCTCGTGCCCGCGTCGACCACCTTCGCCGAGATCGAGGCGATGAACGTCGACGGAGTGTTCTTCTCCAACGGCCCCGGCGACCCCGCCACGGCCGATGACCAGGTCGAACTGCTGCGAGCCGTCCTCGACGCGCGTCTTCCCTTCTTCGGCATCTGCTTCGGCAATCAGCTGCTGGGCCGGGCGCTGGGCTTCGGCACCTTCAAGCTGCCCTTCGGCCACCGCGGCATCAACGTGCCCGTGATGGACAGGACGACTCAGAAGGTCGAGATCACCTCGCAGAACCACGGCTTCGCCGTCGACGCCCCGCTCGAGGGCGAGACGACCGCGCCGTTCAAGGCCGACTACGGTCGTGTCGTCGTCTCCCACGTGTGCCTCAACGACGATGTCGTCGAGGGTCTGGCCTGCCTCGACATCCCGGCCTTCTCCGTCCAGTTCCACCCCGAGGCCGCGGCCGGCCCGCACGATTCGAGCTATCTGTTCGATCGCTTCATCGACCTCATGTCCGCTTCCCGGGCCGACCAGGCCGCCCAGGCCTAAGGAGAGAGACCACCCATGCCACTGAGACACGACCTCGAATCCGTCCTCGTCATCGGCTCCGGCCCGATCGTCATCGGCCAGGCCTGCGAATTCGACTACTCGGGAACCCAGGCGTGCCGCATTCTGCGCCGCGAGGGTCTGCGGGTTGTGCTCGTGAACTCCAACCCGGCGACCATCATGACCGACCCGGAGCTGGCTGACGCCACCTATGTCGAGCCGATCGACCCAGACGTCATCGAGAAGATCATCGAAAAAGAAAAGCCGGACGCGCTTCTGCCGACCCTCGGCGGACAGACGGCACTCAATGCCGCCATCAACCTGCACGAATCGGGAGTTCTCGCCAAGCACGGCGTTGAGCTCATCGGCGCCGACGTCGATGCGATCCAGCGCGGTGAAGACAGCCAGCAGTTCAAAGACGTCGTCGAACAGTGTGGCGCCGAAGTCGCCCGCTCCTACATTGCGAACACAATGGACGAGGTTCTCGAGGGAGCCGAAAAGCTCGGCTACCCGCTCGTGGTGCGTCCGTCATTCACAATGGGCGGTCTGGGCTCCGGCATGGCC
>DWZN01000162.1 GCA_019117545.1 Candidatus Brevibacterium intestinavium | reverse complement strand
TCCGCCTTCTTGGCCTTCGCCTCGGCGGAGTCGGACGACTGTGTGGACGGGGATTCCGCAGCGGCGACCGGGCTGGCGACGAGACCGGTGAATGCGAGGGCGACGGCCGGTGCGAGGACGATCTTCTTCATTGGAGTGCCTTCACTCTCTGTCGAGGGGTGTGATGCTGGCACTCATACTAGGTTCTGAGAATTTCCCAAACTATTTCTGTGCGTTTTGTTCAGGTTTAGTTGCAGTAACATTTCCGCGAATTTTCGTAACTGTTCCGTGACCTACTGGTCGGTATCGCTGTGAACGTGGGGCCGCCTCGGCGACCTCACACGGGCCAGGCTTCGGCCCGGATCTGCTTACGCTGTTCGACGGTGGGCACGCGGACGGTCAGCGCCGAGGGCCTGACCTCCATTTCCAGATAGGGCGAGCGTCCGATCGGGTCCCCGTCGAGCTGGACATCGAGCTCCTCGCCGGATTCGATGACGACCTTCTGGCACTTGCGGATGTTCGTGTGCAGGCCCTTCGACGCCCGCCGCCCCGCGATCGAGGCCAGGACGCCGACCCACTGGCCGAGGTTCTTCGGACTGACGATGAGCACATCGAGCATCCCATCGTCGATGACCGCCTGCGGCAGCAGCTGGATCCCGCCCTGCAGCCTCCCGCAGTTCCCGCCGAGCACCGAACGCACGCGTGCCGAGATCCGGTAGTCGTCATCGAAGGTGACCTTGACGTGGCTCGGTTTGCCCGCCAGCTTCCGCGAGCCCGCCTCGACATAGGCCAACCATCCCAGGCGGCTCTTGAGCTCATCGTTGGTATCGGCCATGACCGCGGCGTCGAAGCCCAGCCCGGTCATCACCGTGAAGATCTGGGACTCGCCGTCGGGGGCGACCTTCGCCGTTCCCACATCGATCTCCCGGTTGCGTCCCCACAGGGCGATCCGCAGCGCCCACTCGGTCTTGTCGAGCACGACGTCGATATTGCGGGCGAGGAGATTGCCGGTGCCCAGCGGCACGATCCCCATCGGCGTCGATGTCCCCGCCAGCGCCGAGGCGACCGCGCGGATCGTCCCGTCCCCACCGGCCGCGATGACGACGTCGACCCCTTCGTCGAGGGCGCGGACGGCCGCTCCCTCTCCGGAATCGTCGATCGTGGTCTCGAGCACGAGCGGAGGGCTCCATCCCTCGAAACGGCAGATCGCCTCGGCGACGGAGGCCAGCCGGCGCACATCGGTCTTCGTGGGGTTGACGATGAGGGCGGCGCGATAGCGGGCCGAATCGCTGACCTCACCGTCGGAGAGGTTCGCCGGATGGGTGAGGTGTCGGGCCGCGCTGAGGCTGCGGCGCAGACCGGAGCGTCGGCCGAGGAGGAACGCGGCCGCGAGCACGACGAGGGCGCAGACGACGATGACCCAGGTCATCAGGGGATCCAACGCGATGGTCATGTCCCAAATCTACCGTGTCGGTCTCCGGGTCTCACCGAGGGTCGCTCCCGTGGACATGCGGGCCCCGCCCCGACGTGCGGGCCCGGCGTCGGCCCAGCGTGGAATGTCGAAAACAGGCCCGGGCCGTTAAGCTGAGAGGGTGATCGATCTAGCGCTTCTCAGAGACAACCCGGCCCTGTTCAAGGCATCGCAGGAGGCTCGCGGGGAATCCGTCGAGCTCATCGACGAGGTCCTCGCGGCCGACTCCGCGCGCCGTGCTGCCATCACCGCCTACGAGGACGCTCGCGCGGACCAGAAGTCGTTCTCCTCCCAGATCGCGAAGGCGCCGAAGGAGGACAAGCCCGCACTCATCGCAGAGGGCAAGCAGAAGTCCGAGGCCGTGAAGTCCCTGTCGGCCGAGTCCGAGGAAGCGAGCTTCGCCTTCGACCAGATCGTGTCGAAGGTCCCGAACCTCATCATCGACGGCGTTCCTGCAGGCGGCGAAGAGAACTTCGTGACCCTCAAGACCGTCGGCGAGCCCCGCGACTTCACCCCCGACGGCTTCGAACCGCTCGACCACCTCGAGATCGGGGAGAAGCTGGGGGCCATCGACACCGCTCGCGGCACGAAGGTCTCCGGCTCCCGCTTCCACTACCTCACCGGGTTCGGGGCGAAGCTCGAGATGGCCTTGCTCAACCTCGCCCGCGATGTCGCCGAGGAGGCCGGCTTCAGCCCCACCATCACCCCGACGCTGGTCCGGCCCGAGGTCATGCGCGGCACCGGGTTCCTCGGCGAGCACGCCGATGAGATCTACCGCCTCGAAGCCGACGACCTGTTCCTCGTCGGCACCTCCGAGGTGCCCCTGGCCGGATTCCACATGGACGAGATCATCGACCTGAGCGATGGGCCTCTGCGCTATGCGGGCATCTCCTCGTGCTACCGCCGGGAGGCCGGCTCCTACGGCAAGGACACCCGCGGCATCATCCGCGTCCACCAGTTCCAGAAGGTCGAGATGTTCTCCTACGTCTCGGTCGAGGACGCTGAGGCCGAGCACGAGCGGATGCTGAGCCTGCAGGAGAAGATGCTGGGCCTGTGCGAGCTGCCCTACCGGGTCATCGACACCGCGGCCGGCGACCTCGGCGATTCGGCCGCCCGCAAGTTCGACTGCGAGGCCTGGGTGCCGACGCAGGGCACCTACCGCGAGCTGACCTCGACGTCGAACTGCACGACGTTCCAGGCCCGCCGCCTGCAGATCCGTGAGCGCCACGAAGGAGCGACCCGTCCGGTCGCCACCCTCAACGGCACCATGGCCAACACCCGCTGGCTGGTGCCGATCCTCGAGAACCACCAGCAGGCCGACGGCTCGGTCACCGTGCCCGCGGCGCTGCGGCCCTACCTCGGCGGCATGACCGCACAGGGACCGGAGGGTCCGCGCTACTGAGCGCAGGCGATAACGAAACAGACACCGCAAGCTCAAGTTGGGAGACACATTGGCCCCTCACCTCATCGCACTCGACGTCGACGGCACGATCGTCGGCTACGACGGATCACTGTCGGAGTCGGTGAGGCAAGTGCTCGATCGGCTCGCCGAGGACGGGCACCATCTCGTGATCTCCACCGGCCGTGCCCTGCCCGGTGCCCTCGAGGTCGTGCACGCCCTGGGCCTCAAGCACGGATTCGTCGTGTGCTCGAACGGCTCCGTCGTCGTCCGCCTCGACCCCGAGCAGCCGCTGGGCTGGGAGCTGCACCATGTGGTCTCCTTCGACCCCCGGGATGCGCTGGAGAAGATGCACGAGGCACTGCCGAGCGCGCTCTTCCTCGTCGAGGACCCCGACCTGCACCGGTGGGCGTCCGGCGAGTTCCCTGCCGGTGAGCTCGCCGAGTCCGACACCCTCGACATCGTCGACTTCGAGCAGCTGCTGACGAAGCGGGCCACACGCATCGTCATGCGCGAGGTCAATGGGACGGCCGAGGAGTTCGCCGCCGCCGTCGACCGGCTCGGGCTCCACGAAGTCAGCTATTCGGTGGGGTGGAGCAACTGGCTCGACATCGCCCCCGACGGGACTTCGAAGGCCAGCGGCCTGGAACTCGTGGCCGCCGAACTCGGCATCGACCGCGAGCACACGGTGGGCGCCGGCGACGGCCTCAACGACCTCGAGATGATCGAATGGGTCGGCCACTCGATCGTCATGGGCCAGGCGAAGGACGAGCTCAAGGCCCTGGCCACCGTGGTCACCGGTCGGATCGAGGACGACGGCCTGGCCACGGCGCTGGTCGATCGCTTCGACCTCGACCGCGCCCTCCTCGGGGCCGTGGGCACCACCGACACCCGCCCCTGAGCGGCAGTTCCCGGGACGGCCTCCTCGGCGGCCGCCGCTGGGGCGGCCCCTGAACAGAGGCTCCCGAGTCAGCGGCGGGCGTCGAGGACCGCGTCGAGGTAGCGGGCGACCCCGTCCTCGTCGACCTCCTCGGTGACGGCGGCGGCGATCGCCTTGACCGAACCCAGGGCATTGCCCATGGCGACCCCGTGCCCGGCCCACGACAGCATCTCTATGTCATTGGGCATATCGCCGAACGCCATGACCTGCGACCGGGCCACGCCGAGGTGGTCGCACAGGTCCGACAGCGTCTTGGCCTTCGTGATCCCGGCCGGGGCGAGCTCGACGAGCCCGTTGTCCGGTTCG
This sequence comes from Candidatus Brevibacterium intestinavium, assembly GCA_019117545.1. Taxonomy (GTDB): domain Bacteria; phylum Actinomycetota; class Actinomycetes; order Actinomycetales; family Brevibacteriaceae; genus Brevibacterium; species Brevibacterium intestinavium. Next base: position 13,345 of record DWZN01000162.1, on the reverse strand, counting down.
GAGAACGAGGCATGGCAGGTGCCCTCGACGAGCGGGTCGACGAGGTCGTGCATCGCCTGCGAATCGCTCGTGTCCAGCCGTACGAGCACCTTGACGACCTCGTGGCCGTGCAGCTGGGAGACATCGTCGATGATGCGGGCCTCGCGCGGCCGGTGAGCGACGAACTCGCGGTCGATGAATCCCCCGGTGAGCGTCTCATAGGCGAATCGGGCCTCCGGGTGGGCGGCCATGATCGCCGAGGTGATCTCGGACAGAGTGTCGGTTTCGATGCTGTGGGCTTCGACGACCGAATCGGAGGCGATGTCGTAGACGACGGCGCCGTTGAGGCAGACGACCCGGCCGAGGTCGGGGATCTGCTCGGCGATCGGGGCGAGCCAGCGGATCGGCCGGCCGGTGACGGGAACGAAGGGGATGCCCGCATCCTGGCAGCGATGGATCGCATCGATCGTGGCCGTCGAGATCGGCTGCCAGTCGAGCAGCAGCGTCCCGTCGATGTCGCTGGCCACGAGGCCGAGTGAGAAGTCGTCGGGAGGCAGGCGGTCAATGGAGATGGGAGGTGTCATGGTCGCTCCAGCCTAGCGAGATTCTGCCGCGCCCGCTCCAGCAGCTCCTCGGCGTCGGAGATGAAGCGCTCGGTCGCCTGTGCACTCGAGCCGATCGGCTTACCGGCCGGGACCTCGCTGCGCGCCATGGAAGCAGCCAGCACCGCCTCGGCGACCTTCGATGATGCCTTCGTCAGCAGCTCGGGGGCATCTCCGACGGCCTGCCGTGCGGGCCCCGGGACGATCTGCCCGGTCACGGGGTGGGTCCGGTGCAGTGCAGCGGTGATGTCGTCGACGACGGGCACGAGGGAATTGAGCCGGTGGGTGCCGTCGACGATGACGTCGATCGGGTCGTGTTCGGCAGTCCCGTCCGTCGGGTCAACGGCCGCGCCCTCCGTCTCGTCACGCGCCGAGGCGGCCGCGGACTCGGCCGTATCACCGGAGGTGCGGGCCTCGTGGAGGGCGAGAGCCGTGGTGTAGTAGCGGTCGACGGCGCGGAGGAAGCGGTCGCGGTTGTGCCGCCACAGACCGGTGCCGAAGCGCTGATCGTCGGTGCCGGCCTCGGATCCGCTGCGGCCCGCGCCGCGGCCGACCCTGCGTCGCAGGCGGTCGAAGAAGCCGCTCACAGATAGTTGCCGGTGCCGCTGTCGTCTCGCTCCGATGCCGATTTCTGGCTCGTCTGGGATTCGGCCCCGGGCGGGGGCACGACTGCTCCGGGCGGCAGCTGACCGGAACCGGCCAGCTGCTGGGCCATCGCCTGCTGGGCCATGATGGCTGTCTGGATGCCGTGGAAGAGGCCTTCGAGCCAGCCGACGAGCTGGGCCTGCGCGATGCGCAGCTCCGAAGTCGTGGGCGGGCCGTCCTGCGAGTCGAAGGGCAGATCGAGGCGTTCGAGCTCGTCGATGAGTTCGGCCGACAGGCCCTCTTCGAGCTCTTCGATGGAGCGACGGTGGATCTCCGCGAGCCGCTCGCGCCCCTTCTCGTCGAGCTCGGTGCTGCGGACCTCTTCGAGCAGCTGCTTGACCATCGTGCCGATGCGCATCACCTTCGCCGGTGACGAGATGTCGGCCTCCCGGTCCTCGGACCGGGCCAGACCGCCTTCGACGCGGCTCTCATCTGGGGTCTCGGTCATGCGTTCTCACCAACCTCTGCGACGACGAGCAGGACCTTGCCGATGTTCTCGCCCTCTTCCAGCGCCCGATGGGCGCCGGCGGCGTCGGCCAACGGCAGGGTCTCGTGGATGATGGGGCGGATGTCGCCGGAGATCACGCCCGGCCAGACGTGTTGGCCCACATCGGCGATGATGGCGATCTTCTGCTCCTTCGGCCGTGCCCGCAGGGTCGTGCCGGAGACGGATTTGCGCGACTGCATGAGCCAGCCGAGGTTGATCTCCGTCTTCGTCCCGCCCTGCATGCCGATGATGACGAGCCGACCGTCGGCGGCCAGTGCCTTGATGTTGCGTTCGAGGTACTTCGCGCCGATGATGTCGAGGATGACATCGGCTCCGGTCCCGCCGTCGTCATGGACGCAGATCTCGTGGACTCGGGCGACGAAGTCCTCTTCGCGGTAGTTGATGACGGCGTCGGCGCCGAGTTCGCGGCAGAATTCGGCCTTGCGCTCGGACCCGACGGTGACGGCGATCTTCACGCCGAGGTGGCGTGCGATCTGGATCGCGGCCGTGCCGATTCCCGATCCGCCGCCGTGGACGAGCAGCCATTCGCCTGCCGTGACTCGCCCGCGGCCGACGATGTTCGACCACACGGTGGCGAGCACCTCGGGCAGAGCGGCGGCCTCGGTGAGGTCGAGGCCATCGGGCACGGGCAGGAGCTGACCGGCCGGGACGGGAACGTACTCGGCGTAGCCTCCGCCGGACAGCAGGGCCGCGACCCGGTCGCCGACCGACCACCCGGTGACCTCTGCGCCGAGCTCGTCGATCACGCCGGAGACCTCGAGGCCGGGGATCGTCGTGGCTCCGGCCGGGGGATCGTAGAAGCCCTGGCGCTGCAGCAGATCGGCCCGATTGACGCCTGCGGCATGGACGCGGACGAGGACCTCGTCGGCGGCGATGTCGGGCGTCGGCTCATCGGTGACCTGCAGAACTTCGGGTTCACCTGGGGAGGAGATCGTGATTGCTCGCATGCCCCCACTCTAATGGCTGAGGTGATCGCGGGGGCAGGGGCGGACTCGGGCGGGGCAGGCGTTCACTTCTGCTGTTCTGTGAGCTCTGCGTCCGCTCTGTCGGACTCCGGCGGCTCCTTCGCCGCGCGACGCATCGACGCGATCCCTTCGATCGAGACGAGGATGCTCGATCCGATGATGACGATGTCGATGGCCAGAAGCAGCCAGTCCGGGCCGGCCGGGTCGGCGAACGAGACGAGCTGCTCGATCGCAGCCCAGAACGAGAGGACGAAGACGAAGGCCAGAGGGATCAGAGCCGGCCAGGGGTTCCGACGCTTGCGGATGAGGACCACGGCGATGACGATCAGCGTGAGCGCGGCCAGCAGCTGGTTCGTGGTGCCGAACAACGGCCAGATGCGCATGCCGCCCTCTCCGCTCATTCCCTGTGAGAAGGTCAGGCCGCCGCCGAGGACCAGCACCACGACAGTGGCAGGGACCTTCGACAGCCGGATGTTCATGTTTCCGGCGATCTCTTGGACGACATAGCGCATGAGCCGGACCACCGTATCGAGCGTGGTCGCGGCGAACAGCACCGCCATCGTCGCCAAGACGGTTGCGCTCAGCGCTGCGGGCAATCCGATCCCGGTCTCGAGCAGCCTGCCGCCTCCTTCGACGAACGACTGGACCCCGGCGTCGCCGAACTTGCTGTAGACCTCTTCCCACTCGGCGACAGTGCGGTAGCCGCCTGCGATCGCGAGGATGGACCCCAGCGCCAACATGCCCTCGCCGACGGCACCGAAATATCCGACGAATCGTGCATCGGTCTCCGAGTTGAGCTGTTTGGCGGTGGTTCCGGATGCGATGACACCGTGGAAGCCCGAGATGGCACCGCACGCGATCGTGACGAACAGAAGGGGGAGGATACTCGGCGTGCCCGCGGGCAGATCGGTGTTGATGGCGGGAGCGACCAGCTCGTGTCCGCTGCTGAAGAAGGCAGAGGCGATGACAGCGCCGTAGAGGAGGATGAGGGCGATGAAGAGCTGGACGCCGTTGATGTAGTCGCGGGGCTGCAGGAGCACCCAGACGGGCAGTACGGAAGCGATTCCGCAGTAGACGAGCAGGACGATGATCCACAGGGCCGTAGGTTCGAGCCCGAGGAACGAGTCCGGCATCGACACCGGGAACCGGTCGCCGACGAGGATGAGCGCATAGAGGGCGGCGACTCCGACGACCGTGACGGGGATGAGGGGCCACCGCGGCTTGTAGATTGCCACACCGACGAGCAGTGCCACGCCGATGGCGCCCCAGGAGGGGATGACCGCGGAGGGCAGCGCAACGAGCAGGTCGGTGATGACGACGGAGAACGCGGCGATGACCATGAACCCGAGAATGAAGATCACCAGGAGGAAGAGCGCGGCGCCGCGTTTGCCGATGTAGCGAGCAGACAGTGCTGCAATGGTCTGTCCCCTGTTCCTCGTCGAGGCCCACAGGGAGCCGAGGTCATGCATTCCGGCGAAGAAGATCGTGCCGATGGTGACCCAGAGGAATGCCGGCAGCCACCCCCAGATCATGGCGATGGCAGGTCCCACGATGGGAGCGGCTCCTGCCACGGAGGTGAAGTGGTGCCCCCAGAGGATGAATCTGTTGGTGGGAACGTAGTCGACGTTGTCGCGCAGTTCATGCGCGGGAGTCGTGAATGCACCGTCGAGCCGGTAGACCCGTCTGGACAGATACTTCGAGTAGAACAGGTACCCGAATGCGAAGATCGCGACTCCGAGCAGGAGAAGCAGTACGGGACTCATCGTTGAATTCCTTTCGGCGACTGGACGAAGTCGTCGTCCTCACCCGGCTGCAGGTGAGTTCTGACCCGGTCAGGATTTGTTGGCTTCTTCGTCGAATCTTAGCAAGCGTTCCACTCCCTGGACCCATGTTCGCCTCCGACAGCGTCCGGTTCCCGGTGGCCGACCACAGTTCCGCCGCGGTGCTGGTCGGGAATGCAGGCAGTGGTCTCGGGAATGCAGGCAGTGGTCGCAATCGGATACCTCTGGCGAGCAGAAGTATCCGATTGCGACCACTGTTCGGGCACGGCCGCGTGTCCGCGGTGCCCGGGGCCCGGTCGCAGCAAGATTGCCCCACCGCGCGGCTGCGCGAAGACCGCCCCGCCCCGGCCTGTGCGAAGACCGCCCCGCCGCGCGGCTACGCGAAGAGGCGGAACATCGGCGAATTCTGGTGGACGCGCTCGACCTCGATCGAGGAGGCCTCCATCCGCTCGAGCAGGTTCGGCAGATCCTCGGCGTAGCCGAGCTGGATGCCGACGAACGCGGGCCCGGTCTCACGGTCGGAGCGTTTGACGTACTCGAACATCGCGATGTCGTCCTCGGGGCCGAGGACCTCGTTGAGGAAGCGGCGCAGGGCACCGGGCTCCTGCGGGAAGTCGACGATGAAGTAGTGCTTGAGGCCTTCGTGGACCAGGGAGCGTTCGAGGATCTCCGGGTAGCGGGAGATGTCGTTGTTGCCTCCCGAGACGAGGCAGACGACGGTGGAACCGGGTTCGATGGTGATCGCCTTGCCCGATTCCGGACCGCCGATGCCGGCCGAGGCCAGGGCCCCGGAGGGTTCGGCGATGATGCCGTCGACCTGGTACATGTCGAGCATCTCCGTGGCCACCGCGCCCTCGGCGACGGGACGGATGTCGAGGCCGAGTTCGGACACGACCTCGAAGGTCATGGCACCGGCGCGCTTGACCGCGGTGCCGTCGGCGAAGCGGTCGATGTTCTCCAGAGTCACGGGGTGGCCGGTCTTGAGCGCGGCGATCATCGAGGCGGCTCCGGCGGGTTCGGCACCGATGATCTTCGTGTTCGGCATGCGCTCGGCCGCGTAGGCGGCGATGCCGGCGATGACTCCGCCGCCGCCGACGGGCACGATGATGTAGTCCGGGTCGGTCTCGAGCTGCGCATGGATCTCGGCGGCCACGGTGCCCTGACCGGCGATCGTGCGACGGTCGTCGAAGGCCGAGACCAGCAGCGCGTCATTGCGTTCGGCGAAGCGATAGGCCAACGCGGAGGCATCGTCGTAGGTGGAGCCGGCGATCTCGATGGTCACCTGCTCACCGCCGAAGTGGCGGACCCGTTCGATCTTCTGCTTCGGGGTGGTCTTGGGGACGAAGATCGTGCCCCGGATGCCGAGCTCCTTGCAGGCGCGGGCGAAGCCCTGCGCGTGGTTGCCCGCCGAGGCGCACACGACTCCGCGTGCCCGCTCGTCCGGATCGAGCTGGAGCATGAAGTTGAACGCCCCGCGGATCTTGTAGGAGCGGACCATCTGCAGATCCTCGCGCTTGAGGTAGATGGTCGAACCGGTCGCGGCCGTCAGCCGCTCGCAGATCTGAAGTGGTGACAGGATGACGGAATCGGAGATGCGCGACGCGGCCGCCTCGACCTCGTCGGCGAGTGTGAGCTTCTGGGATGTCATGTCTGTTTCAACCACCAGACCATTGTGCGCCTTCTGTCTTGCCATATGGCAACTCGTATCGAAATGAGGACAGCGATGGCCTCGGATCAGCCCCGATCCGAGGCGACCTGACGAGGGTTCTCCGGGTTTCGGGTGCGGCATGATCGGTCATCGCCGCCTATCATGATTGGATGGAGGATGCCCGTAATCCCTTCTAGGAGACGACATGGCCATCAGCAGTGAGCTCGAACAACTGTTAGCCAGCTGGATACCTCGGCAGCCGTGGTTTCCCAAGCTCGCTGCAGATTTCGGCAGCGACCCCGACATCACCCCGATGTCGGTGGCCCGCGCGTTCACTTACACCGCCGAGGAGCTGGGCGGCTTCGTCGGACTCGTGACCGTGATCTCCGTCGGTGATGGCCCCACCCTGCGACGGCTGAACATCCCGCTGACCCTGCGCGGTGCCGAGGACATGCACCTGCGCCACGCTCTCATCGGGCACATCGACGAACTCGCGCTGGGACCCATGTACGTCTACGACGGCGCCGCCGACCCCGTGTTCGTCAATCTCATGGCCGATGCCATCACCAAACGCAAGGTCTTCGACGGCGGACAGCTGTCGACCGAGTCGCTGCGCCACAGCCAGGAGAAGACCGAGGCCCGGGACCGAGCGCCGATGCCCTTCCCCGTGTCCGCGAACGGCAGCCCCGCCTCGGTGACGGGATCGGACACCCCCGCCGAGGTGGTCCCGCCGAAGCCGTCGAGGGCCGCCATCGAGGTCGCCGAAGGCGATGATCTTCCCGTCGAGATCCGGCCGATCGAGGTCTCGGACTCCGGGCCGCACAAATCCACCGTCATCATCCACGACGAATACGAACCGATGGAGCTCAGCTTCTTCCGGGTGCTGGAGAACGGGATGCCGTCGTCGCTGACGATCCCCGTTCTGCTCACCGAGGCGGGTTCGCGCAGCGTGCCCGAAGTCATCGGGTGGGGTTCGGGGCGCTGGTACGACATGTTCGAGGTCCAGGAGATGGAGGCGCCGATGGCGCTGCTGTCCCACGTCGACGTCGAGGCCGAGCCCGCGTGGCGGGAGGCCGTGGACACCGTCTGCGCCGTGGACTCCGGGTCGATCGGCGCCTACAACGCCCATGCCGCGGAGATGGGGCGGCGGATCGGCGAACTCCATGCCGATATGGCCGCCGAGTTCGGCGTCGTCGAAGGTGGGGGAGAGCCGACCGAGCAGCTGGTCGCCAAGTGGATCGAGCGGATCGACTGGGCGCTGGGCCGGGCGCCGCTGGCGCTGGACGCGCTGGTTCCCGAGCTGCGTGCCCACCGGTCGAAGGTGCAGGGGCTCGAGACCATCGGCACCCTGCAGAAGATCCACGGTGAGCTGACCCTGGACCATGTCGTCAGTTCGCCGTCCGACGGCTATTCGGTCGTGAAGTTCACGGATTCGACGGACTCCGATCCGAAGCCCGCCGCCTTCGATCTCGTGGCCCTGCTGCGCAGCATCGACTACGCCGCCGGCTTCGCTCGCCTGCAGCGCACCGATGCGCTCGATTCCGAGGACGGGACGCTGGTCGTCAACGGCTTCGGCAGCGATCCCTCAGCGCTGCGGGCGATCATCGACTCGCCCGAATATCTGTGGGCCTCGCAGGTGCAGAACTCCCTGCTGTCCGGGTACTCCCGAGCACGCGGAGAGAGCGTCGGGCTGAATGATCCGGTCCTGCGCGCGGCGTTGGTCGACCGTCTGCTCGTCGAGGTCGTCACCGAGCTGCGCAACCGCCCGAACTGGCTGTCCGTGCCGCTGGCCACCCTGACCCTCGTGCTCAAGGGCAAGCCCGCCCGCGAGGAGGAGACCACCGAGTCTCGTCCGGCCTGGGCTGATTCCGCCGAGGCTGGGTCTGATGCAGCCGAGGACTCATCGGCATCCGACGACTCCGACGGTGCTGCCGATGCCAAGGTCTCGGATGCGGAGTCTGAATCGAGTGATTCGTTCGCTGTGGCCCCTCCTGCCGACGAGGCGGCGGCCGCCGATTCGGAATCGGTCGCTGCGGCACCCCGCGGAGCATCCGGCTCCGTCGCGGCTGCGATCGCGAACTCGGCGGCCGAAGACGCAGACTCCGAAGAGTCGGCCTCCGAGGAGCCGGCTGCGGCGAGCGGCGCAGGCGAAGCGGCGGAGTCAGAGCCTGAAGCCGGTGGACCCGAAGCCGATGAGGTCGACGTCGTCGATACCGCGGAGAACACCGTTGACGCTGTTGCGGATGCCGACATCGACGATGTCGAGGACTCCACCGTGGTTCCGCCTCAGGACGATGCACCTGAAGCGGCGCAGGCTGAAGACGAAGAGTTCGTCAATGAGGAAGAAGCGGAAGTTCCGGTCCGACGAGTCCCGGCCTCTTTCGCGGCTCGCGGTGCCACCTCGGAGGACGCCGACAGCACCGGACACGAATCGCAGCCGGCCAAGCCGAAGGACGCACCGAAGCTCGGCCATACCCGGAGTGAGCGTACGCATCACGGCAGTGACCGCGGCACATTCGGCGAACCGGTTTCCGACCGATCGGCCACGAGCTGCGATGATGCCGCGGCACGGCCCGGCGAGCCGTCGGGCCGTGCCGGCGAAGTTTCGACATCTGCCAGCGGATCCGTGTTCGATGACCTCCTGGGCACCGAGCGCAAGCGGAACCGGATGAAGAAGCGCAAGAAGGACTGACCGTCTTCGCAGGCCCGTCGCCACGGTGTCGGTCGCGCTCCGGGCCGGTGAGAGTCGCTTGCTCGACGGCCAATTGGCAGATGCTGTTGCGGTTGTGAGAAACTATGGTGGCTCGGCCTCGTGTCGAGCAGGCCGGGTTCGCTCCATCGCCGTCACAGGCATGGAAGAACCAAGGGAAGCGTGTCCGAGCGGCCGAAGGAGGCGGTCTTGAAAACCGTTGTGCGGCAACCCCGCACCGTGGGTTCGAATCCCACCGCTTCCGCCGAGTGAAGGGCCCCCGAACATGTCGCAGGCAGCGATGCGTTCGGGGGCCTCGTCGTCTCCGGAGAGGCGAACGGTGGTCGCAATCGGATACTTTTTCGCGTGAAGAGTATCCGATTGCGACCACCGTTGGGGAAGGAGAGCGGCTCCGCCCGGCCGGGGCGGGCCGAACTCAGTCCCGGACAGACGATCCCGGCTCTGGTGACTCCGGCCCCGAAGCCTCGGGAACCTCCGGCCCCGAGGCTTCGAAAGCCTCCGGCGCCTCCACCCCGGCCTCCGGCGCTTCCGCTCCCGCCTCCGGAACCTCCGGCTCGGACATCTGCGCATCGGCCTCGGGGTCGTCGAAGCTGCGCACCGAGCGCCGGAAGCCGCGGGTCATCACGGCCAGGTAGATGATGCCGATGGTCAGCCAGATGATGCCGCCGACGAGTGCGGTCTTGTGCAGGCTCACCCACAGGACACCGGTGAGGATGGCGCCGATGGCGGGCATGATGACGTAGTCGAACGTCGTCTTGAGGTCGACGACCTGCCTGGTCCGGAACGCATAGTGGGCGATCACCGTGAGGTTGACGAAGGTGAAGGCGATGAGCGCGCCGAAGTTGATGAGCGCGGAGATGAGCTCGAGGCTGAACGACATCGCCAGCAGGCACACGGCGCCGACGAGCACGATGTTGAACACCGGGGTGTGCGTCTTCGGGTTGATGTAGCCGAAGGCTTTCCGCGGCAGCACGCCGTTGCGTCCCATCACCAGCAGCATGCGGGACACGGACGCGTGTGAGGCCAGCCCCGAGGCGACCGTGGCGGCGAAGGCCGCAGCCAGGAAGAAGCCCTGGAAGAGGTGTCCGCCGGTGAGGAAGCCGATCTCCGGCAGCGGGTCGTCGACGATGGTGAACTGCGAGTTGTCCGGGAACAGCTGCTGAGCGAAGTAGCTGGCGATGAGGAAGATGGCGCCGCCGGAGACGACGGTGAGCATGATCGCCTTCGGCATGATGCTGATGTGCTTCGCCTCGTTCGTGTACATCGTCACGGCATCGAAGCCGATGAAGGAGAAGCAGACGACGGTGGCACCGGTGAGCAGTGCGGACAGCTGCACCCCCTCGTGGACGAAGGGCTCGGAGCTGAAGACGAGACCGGATCCCTCGCCGTTGGTGAGGTTGACGATGGCGAGGACGCAGAAGAGTGCGACCATCGTGACCGCGAAGATGAGCAGGACGGCGTTGAAGTTCGCCGTCCCGCGCATCGACGAGGTGACGATGCCGGTCATGATGATCGTGTACAGCACGACCCAGACCCAAGCAGGCGCATCGGGCACGAGCGATTCCATGTACAGGCGCGCAATCAGGCAGTTGACCATCGGCAGCAGCAGATAGTCCATGAGCGAGGTCCACCCGACGAGGAATCCGAGACCCGGAGACATCGTCTCCCGCGTGTAGGTGTAGGCCGAACCGGCAGTGGGGAAGACCCTGACCATCTTGCCGTAGCTGAATGCCGTGAAGATCATGACGATGAGAGCGATGAGATACGCCGAAGGCACCGCTCCGTCGGTTTCTCCGGACACGATTCCGAACGTGTCGAAGACAACTGTCGGCGTCATGTATCCGAGGCCGAGTCCGACGATGGACCACAGCCCGAGGTTGCGCTTCAGTGAGCCCGAAGCAGCCATACCAATCCTCCCCAATGAGTCTTGTCCGCCGCCGCTGGGTGCGCGAGATGATCGCAGGTGCCCGCCCGGCAGTGATGTGCGTCATGATCCTACCCGCTCCGCTACTGAAAGCGAAAGACTTCCCAGAGAGATAGTTATAAATCAGTCGAGAAATATGAATGATTCGACGCTTTCAGTCGAGTTTGCCAACGATATCGGTAGTCCCGGTGAAGTGGGGCGATGGCCCTTGAGCGGCTGCACCGGAACACGGTCCGTCCGTCCCTGGAGCGACCCTTCAGTAACAACCGGAAACAGAGTAGATTGCAGGACTAGGACGATGTGGCCCATTCGAGAGGTGTGAGAGAAGTATGGCGATCGAAACGCTCAGTTCCCGGCAGTCGGCGGCGTGGAGGGATCGGGTCCTGCCGCCGGTCGAGAGGGTCGCCGAAGGGGTCTGGGCCATTCCGGTCCCGATTCCGGACAATCCGCTCGTGTACACCTACTGCTACGCCATCGCCGACGGCTCCGGCGTCGTCCTCATCGACCCGGGCTGGGACGGCAAGGACCAGTACAAGGCCCTCACCTCGGCGCTGGCCGACCTCGGCTTCACGGTCGCCGACATCCACGGAATCGCGATCACGCACTACCACCGCGACCACATCGGTCTGGTGCCGGCGCTGCTCGCGGACAACCCCGCCGCCTGGGTCGCCATGCACGGTGAGGATCTGCGCTCGGTCAAGCGCTTCTTCTCCAACACCGTCGACTTCGGCACCGGCATCGACCCCAACCTCAACATCGCCCGCGCCTACGGAGTCCCCGAGGACCGCTGGGCCGAGGTCGAGAGCCTGCAGGCCGACTCGAGCAGATCCGGACAGGGGAGCGGGTCGACGGGCCTCTACCGGCAGGCGATGAGCCGACTGCCGGAGACGATCCACATCCTCGACGACGGTATGAGGCTGCCCATGGACGAGGGCACGGTCACGGCCATGTGGACGCCCGGCCACACCTACGGGCATTCGGCGTTCGTCCGTGCCGACGACGATCTGCTGTTCTCCGGTGACCACGTGCTGCCGACCATCACCCCGAACATCGGGCTCGACAGCGGAGCGATCACGCACAGCCTCGGCGACTATCTGGGCTCGCTGGACAAGATCGGCCAGCTGCCTGAGGACGTGGCCGTGCTGCCCGCCCACGGATTCCGCTTCACCGGACTCCACGATCGCAGGGCCGAGCTCGTCGAGCACCACCGGCAGCGCCTCGACGAGATCCGCGCCCGCATGGCCGCCACCGACGACCACAGCGTCTATTCGATCGCGCAGGGTCTGCACTGGTCGCGCGGATTCGACAGCCTGCACCGGTTCAACCTCTTCGCCGCCCTTGCCGAAACCGCCGCGCACATGCATTATCTCGGTATCGACATCGGCGTCGGCTCGCTCGTGGGTACGGACTGAGCCGGGGCCGGGCTGAGGAGGAGCCGATATGAGCGCACCGTTCGTCCCCGCCGTCCAGGCGCGTCCCGAGACCTTCGCCGTCCGCGCCGCCGACCACATCGACCGCGGTCGCAGGCGCGGCCGCGAGCTGAGCACCGGGATCGACTCCGCCTTGAGCGCCTATCGGCACTTCTTCTCCCACCTGTCCATCGCCGAGGCGGATGTGGCCGGCGCGGCAGCGTCGAGCCACGCGCGGCTGCGGGAATGGTCGCCGACGGCCGCCGAGGAGGTCGCGGCCGTGGCCGACGGTGCCGGCATCGAGGTCAGCGAGCTGATGGAGATCATCGCGCGCACCGAGATCATGACCCAGGCCCCGGCCGCACCGACCGAGTGCTCGACCATCAGCCACACCCGACCGGGCGCCTCGGTGGCCGCGCAGAACTGGGACTGGGCCGTGGACTTCTCGACCCTGTGGCACATCAACGACGTCGGTGCCGTGCCCGGTCAGCACCGTCACGTCGGCATCGCCGAATACGGGATGCTCGGCAAGATCGGGCTCAACGAGGCAGGCGTCGGCGTCCTGCTCAACATCCTCAAGCATCGCGCCGACGGACCCGGGGGAGTGCCCGTCCACATGATCCTCGAACGGGTGCTCTCCGAGGCGGGCAGCCTCGCCGAAGCGCTCGAGATCATCCATTCGGCCCCGACCTCGTCATCGTCGATCATCACCGTCATCACCGCCGAGGCGGCCGTCCAGGTCGAGATCGCCGGCGAGGCCAAGCGCGAACGACGGGCCGGAGCGGACGGGTTCCTCGTCCACACGAACCACTTCCTCCACCCCGATCTGCTCGACGGGTCGCTCGAGCTGCGGCCCGGCTCGACCTCACGAGCTCGACTCAGGCACCTCGACGAGGCGGTGGCAGGCTTGAGCGCCGGACGCTCAGAGGCGGCTGGCGGGTCGGCCCACGGCGGGTCGGCTCACGGCGACCCCGCCCGTGCCGAGGGTGACCCCGCCCGTGCCGAGGACGCCCCCGCCCGTGCGGAGGCCGCGGAGGCCGCACCCGGGCCCGGATCGTCCGGGCCCGTGACGATCGGCGATCTCACGAAGCTGCTGACGACGGGGCCGGATGAGCCGCCCGTGTGCGCCGTTCCGGGCCCCGATGCCGCCTATGGCGACCGTTCGGCGACGCTG
>DWZN01000161.1 GCA_019117545.1 Candidatus Brevibacterium intestinavium | reverse complement strand
CTCCAAACGCTGAGGGGAACCAGTGGAACGTCACGCTACAAGAGGATTGATTGCTCAACAAATTCACGATTGCAGTAGTGTCACTCGTCGTCATATGACGTCACAGAAGTCGCTCAGAGGACCTCGAGCAGCCGGTCGCGCACGATGTCGACGAGCTCTGCGGGAACTGCGTGGGCGCGGGTGCCGCGGGGAGCAGGAGTGGGAGCGCTGGGCTCCGCGGCGGGGCTTCCGGTGGGGTTCTCGGCGGGATTCTCGTCGCGGTTCGCGGTGGGGTCTGCGACGCTGCCCGCGGCCAAGTCTGCGACGGAAGGACCGGCCGAGTGCGCGACGGAGGGCCCGACAGGATCGGTGCCCGGGGCGAGCAGGGGCGAGGCCAGAACGGTCCCCTGCTCGGCGTCAGAACCCACGTCGCGGGCCGATCCGGAGACCGAGGCGGGCGCCGACTCAGCGCTGGAGTCGGCCTCGGAGATGAGGGTCCTCGCGAGGTCGTCGAAGAATCCCGGGGCGAGCAGATAGTTCGCGATCACGAGGCGGCAGCCGCTCTGCCGGTTCTGCTCAACAATGGCCTTCAGCGGTGCACCCCCACCGGCGAGGAAGCCCACCGACACGGCGCGCCCGAGCTCATCGGCCAGCAGTCGGCCCATCTCCTCGCAGGAGGCATTCGCCCGCTCGTCGCTCGACCCGGCGGCCGCGAGCACCACCTCGTCGTCATCGCGCAGTCGCGGCAGGCGTTCGGCCAGGATCCGCGCCAAACGCGGATCGGGGCCCAGGGTGGACGCCAGACGGATGTCACGGTCGCCGGCGCCTTCGAGCGCTTCCGCCAGATCGACGTGGACGTGGTAACCCGGCGAGAGCAGCAGCGGCACGAGCACCGCGGGGCGATCCGCCGGCAGGCGGTCGATGACCTCGTCGACTCCGGGATCCTGGACGTCGACATGACCGAGCATCACCTCGTCGACCAGTCCCCTGGCCCGCAGATCGTCGGTCACGGCCTCGGCGAGCGCTTCGATGAGGGACTGACCCAATGCCGATGAGGTCCCATGGGAGATGAGACCGAGCGAGGGAAGGCCCGTCACCGGGACCGCTTCTTCCGCGATTGCTCAACCACAATATCGCTCAGATCGACCCGAGCCGCTTCGTTTTCAGTCATCCGAACAGGGTAGCCGAACGCCGCCGACGTGCCCAATCCCAGTGTTCGCCAGGGAAAGCGTCGCCATATGTCATCTTTCGTCTTCTGGCGACCGAGTTCGTACGAAAACACCTGGCGCGATTTTCTGCTCAACACTTTGGGTAGTGTGTCCTTGCAACGTCTCCAGAAAGGCAAGCGCATGCGTCAGCTCATCGTTCTCGGCCTCGTCGGCCTCATCGCTCAGCTCATCGACGGATCCCTCGGCATGGCCTATGGGGTGACCTCGACGACCCTGCTCTTGGCCGCGGGTACGGCACCGGCGGCCGCCTCGGCGGCGGTGCACTTCTCAGAACTGGGAACGACCCTGGTCTCCGGCATCTCCCACCACAAGTTCGGCAACGTGGACTGGCGCACGGTCGGGATCCTCGCGGGCCCGGGATTCATCGGCGCGCTGATCGGCTCGACCGTTCTGGCCAATCTCAACGGTGAGGCGGCCACGCCATGGGTCTCGGGCATCCTGCTCGCCCTCGGCATCTATGTCATCTGGCGCTTCCTCGCCCTCGGCGGCAAGCGCCCGACCTTCCGGTCCCGTCCGAGTGCCGGGTTCCTTGTGCCGGTGGGCTTCGTCGGCGGAGCGCTCGACGCCATCGGCGGGGGCGGCTGGGGCCCGGTCGGCACCACGTCGCTGCTGTCGTCCGGCCGTCTGGAGCCGCGCAAGGTCGTCGGCTCGATCGACACGAGCGAGTTCCTCGTCGCCGTCGGCGGGTCGCTGGGCTTCCTCATCGCCCTCGGTTCACAGGGCATCGAATGGACCATCGTCGCAGCGCTCCTCGTCGGCGGAGTCATAGCCGCGCCGTTCGCCGCGTGGCTGGTCAAGCTGTTGCCGGCCCGAATCCTCGCGATCGCTGCCGGAGGCATCATCATCCTCACGAATGCCCGCACCATCCTGCTCGCCCTCGGTGCGCAGCCGACGGTGGTGTGGACGGTCCTGGGCGCCTCGGCGATCCTGTGGGCCGGACTGCTCATCCACGGCATCCGCCTCGAACGTCGGGCCGCTGCGAACCCGGCGTCCGAGGAGGCTTCGGCCGTCGTCAGCGGGTGAGCGGCCGTTGGCGGGTGAGCCGTCGCGGGCACCCGACGCTCATTGGCGGGTGAGCCGTCGCGGGCACCCGACGCTCGTTCAACGGGGAGTCAGCTTTTCGCGGTTGTCTCGTCGCGAAAACCTGATGGGCCGTTGAACGACGGGCTCCCCGGACGCGAACGCCCAAGTGGCGCCGAGCGCCCTCCTGAGACGTCGATCAAGAGCGCGCTCGGATATCGATCCGCCCTCGAATCGAAATCTGAGCTCAGCCTTAAACGACGGGCTCAACAGCTTCGAAAGCCGGCGCGACGCCTTGAACGACGGGCTCCGCGGCGACCTCACCGCGCCGCCACGGTGACGTTGCGCCACCGCAGTACCGTCGCGCCGTTGCAGAGTCTTCGCGCCGTTGCAGTATCGTCGCGCCGCTGCGGCGACGTCAGCGCTGGCCGTAGGCCTTGCGCGCCGCGATGACGCCGATGAGGGAGAGCAGGGACAGTGCAGCGTAGTAGAAGCCGGGCATGGTCAGCTCGCCGGTGGCGCTGATCAGGGCGGTGAGGATGAGCGGGGCGAAGCCGCCGAAGATCGCCACGCCGAGGCTGTAGGCGATCGTCATGCCCGAGCTGCGCACCTGGACGGGGAACAGTTCGGACAGCAGTGAGGGCATCGGCCCGAAGTAGAAGACCATGAACAGGCCCACGATCGCCTCGCACAGGGTCAGGATGCCGATCGAGGGGTTCGAGGTGAGCAGGATGAACATCGGCCAGGCGACGATGATGCCGACGATGGTTGTCGGAATCATCACGGTCGTCGCTCCCACCTTGTCGGCGAGCTGCCCGGCGAACGGGGCGCCGATGAAGGTGATCACACCGGCGACAACGGCGCCGGGGAACGCCGCCCAGCCGTCGAGGCCGAGGTTCTCGACGGCGAACTGCGGCAGGAAGGTGATGAGGTAGACCGAGATCGTGGCCATGGCGATGATGAGGAACGCCGAGAGCAGACGTCCGAAGTGCTGGCCGAGCAGGGTCCGCAGCGGGCTGTCGGTCTTCTCGGCGGCCTGGAACTCAGGCGTGTCGTCCATCTTCGACCGGATGTACCACCCCACGGGGCCGATGAGCAGGCCGATGGCGAAGGCCACGCGCCAGCCCCAGGAGTGCAGGGCCTCTTCGCTCAGTGCCGAGCTGAAGATCCACGAGACTCCGGCGGCAAGGAACATCGAGATGCCCTGCGTCGCGGTCTGGAACGAGGCGTAGAAGGCCTTGCCGCGTTTGGCGTTCTCGGTCAGGAAGGCCGTGGCCGAACCGAACTCACCGCCGGCGGAGATGCCCTGGATGACGCGGGCGATGATGAGGATGATCGCCGCCCAGATGCCGAGCACCGATTCGCCCGGCAGCACGACGATGATGAACACGCCGAGGGTCATGAGACCGATCGTCAGCGACAGGGCGGCCTTGCGACCGTGCTTATCGGCGTAGCGGCCGATGATGACGGCGCCGAGGGGACGGACGACGAAGGTGATCGCAAACGTCGCCCAGGTCATCAGCTGCGCCGACAGCCCCTCCCCCGGGTAGAAGACCGCGGTGATCGAGGTGGCCATGAAGCCGAAGAGAATGATGTCGTACCACTCGAGGGCATTGCCCAGTCCGGCCGCGAAGACGGCCTTCCTCACCCGTGCCCTGTCCGCCTTGGATTCCACAGCCGATGCACTCATCGCCCACCTCTTCACAGTTTCCGAGGATGCATGCGCCTTCGCTCGCCATCCGGATCGTCGCGACCCTGCGGGTTCGCGTATCTATCAGCTGGCCAGTCTAGTCCGCAGTCCGCAGAGTGCACGCCGCTGTCTCACTAGATGGCCGCGGCTCAGACCCCCGCCGAGGCGGCCCCGACGCACACCACGAGCCCGATGAGCGCGACGATGGCCATGCCGATCATCGACCCGGCCATGACCCACAGGCGCGTTTTGCCCGGGCGGATGACGAAGCGGGCGATGAGCAGGACGAGGTAGAGGGCGGCGGCCACAGCGATCGTGGTGATCGCATAGCTCACCGCCGGACCGCCGGAGGAGATGATGGCCGCCAGCACGGCCGCGATCACGACGAGGAACAGCCCGCCGGCCACGATCCAGATCGTGCCGGACGCGCTGCGCAGCGCAGGCTGATCGCTGATTCGGCTCGAATCGATCGGCTCGCGGGAACTGTTGTCCATACCCTCGAATGTACCCACGGAACCGCGACGCGGCTAGGGTGCGCGGAGACTCAGACGAAGCCCATCCGGCCAATAGAATTCGCAAACAACATCAGCGATGGAATTCAAACGATTTGCGCCGCACTTTTTGACTCTCTGTGACATGACTCATAGTGTGCATTACACGTGAAAATCCTGAATATTTTATTTGCGAGGTCGAAATGAAGCACAGAAAAGGACTGCTGTCCGGGATCGCCATTGCAGCCTCCATTGCGATGGCCGCGGGCCTGTCGGGCTGCTCGGGCGGCGAAGGAGACGCCGAGGCTGAGCTCGAGGACAGCTA
>DWZN01000160.1 GCA_019117545.1 Candidatus Brevibacterium intestinavium | reverse complement strand
TCGACGGCGGGCACCTCGGCGATGTCGCGCGTGACTTCGGCCATCGCCTCGGCGGGAACGGAATCTTCAGAACTCATGCCATAAGCTTGACATATGAATCGATCCGTCGATCACTTCAGGGCCTCGATGTGCGCAGAGTCATGAAGCGTAGTACACTGGTATCTGGTGCGAAGCGGAGTCTGACTCCCACCTTGATCGCGAAGAGCGATCGGGTCCAAAGATCTGCCCCGTCGGATACGTGTTCGAACGGGTTCCGGATCGAGGTGTATCACTGAGGTCGTACGGTTATCCGTACTGCTCGTGTGTGCAGGCTCCCTTGGCATGTGTGTCAACGGGAGCCTTTTTCGTTGTCACGACCACATTTGAGCAAAAAGGAGTGAACACATCAGCGAGACGCGCATCAATGACCGGATTCGGGTTCCCGAGGTTCGGTTGGTCGGACCCAATGGTGAACAGGTCGGTATCGTTGCCATTCGCAAGGCACTCGATCTCGCCAGCGAGGCAGATCTCGATCTCGTCGAGGTAGCACCGCAGGCGAAGCCACCCGTAGCCAAGCTCATGGACTACGGAAAGTACAAGTACGAATCTGCTCAGAAGGCCAGGGAAGCCCGGAAGAACCAGGCGAACACCGCGCTCAAGGAGATTCGTTTCCGTCTCAAGATCGACGAACACGATTATGAGACGAAGAAGGGCCATGTCACCCGCTTCCTCGAAGGCGGCGACAAGGTCAAGGTCATGATCATGTTCCGTGGCCGTGAGCAGTCCCGCCCCGAGATGGGCATCAAACTGCTCAACCGCCTGGCCGAAGATGTGTCGGACCTCGGCACCGTCGAGTCCTCCCCGCGAGTCGACGGACGCAACATGGTGATGGTCATCGCCCCACTGAAGTCGAAGTCTGACGCCAAAGCGGAGGCCCGGAAGGCATCAGCCGGTGCCAAGGGCAAGTCCGCCGAGGTGAAGTCCCGTCGCGATCGGGTCGCTGCAGAGAAGAACGCAGCTCGCCCGGACGCGTGAGAAGTTAGTCAACGTCGCGTTCCAGACCTTCCGCGGTCTGTGCGTGTGAAGTAGTTGCCGGCGGTTGACGCCGGCGACGAATTGCAAAGGAGAACGGCACCATGCCGAAGCAGAAGACGAACAGCAGCGCCAAGAAGCGCATGCGCGTGACCGGCACTGGCAAGATCATGCGCGAAGGCGTGAACAACCAGCACAAGTTCGAGGGCAAGACCTCGGCGCGCAAGCGCCGCGTGGCCACCGACCAGGAAATCACCGGCGGCGATCGCGCCAAGGCCCGTAAGCTTCTGGGCAAGCTCAAGGGCAGGTGAGACCCCTCCACGGGTCTTCGTCCCGGGCAGATTCCGGGATCCTCGGGCAGCCGAACACCGGCTCCCACTGCTTGAACCAGAGTCCGGCACCGCCGGCAGATAAGAATTCTTCGAAGGAGTAACACGTGGCACGTGTGAAGAGAGCGGTCAACGCTCACAAGAAGCGCCGGGTCATCCTCGACCGGGCAAGCGGCTACCGCGGACAGCGCTCGCGCCTGTACCGCAAGGCCAAGGAACAGGTCATCCATTCGCTGGTCTACAGCTACCGTGACCGTCGCAAGCGCAAGGGTGACTTCCGTCGCCTCTGGATCCAGCGCATCAACGCCGGCGCCCGCGCCAACGGCATGACCTACAACCGTTTCATCCAGGGCCTCAAGGCCGCTGGAGTCGAGGTCGACCGTCGCATGCTCGCCGAGCTCGCCGTGAACGACTCGGCCACCTTCGCGCACCTGGTCAAGGTCGCCAAGGAAGCTCTTCCTGCTGACGTCAACGCAGCGAAGACCGACGCCGCCTGAGCAGCGTCATCTCAAGACTTCGGTCACGACGTGACTGACCGGTCACCTCGGTGACTGCCAACGGCCCCGAACTTCCGGTTCGGGGCCGTTGAGTCTGTTCGGGGGTATGATGCCGTTCGGCGGCTCTGACACCGATCGGAGACTCTGACACCGATCGGCGGCCGTCGCTCCACCTCACACTCCAACTGACACGGATCGAGAACTCGGGTTCCATGAAACTTCCAGACGTCATCTCCTCACCGGATTCGAAGCGGATCAAGAACGCCGCCAAACTGCTCAAGCGCCGTGACCGCAGACTCACGGGCCAGTTCCTCGTCGAAGGCCCTCAGGCCGTCCGGGAGGCGCTGGATAGTACAGGCTCCATCGTCGAACTCTTCATCACCGAGGGGGCCGCCGAGGTGCATCCCGAATTCGTCGCGGAGGCGAAAGCTGCCCGGATCCGCTGGAACATCGCCACCGCCGAGGTGCTCACCGAACTCGCGACGACCGTGAACTCCCAAGGAGTGGTGGCCGTCTGCAAGGCCCTCGATGTGGAGCTGACCTCGGTGGTGAATCGCGAGGCGCAGCTGATCGTTGTTCTGTCCCAGGTGCGTGATCCCGGCAATGCCGGCACGATCATCCGTCTGGCCGACGCCGCCGGGGCAGATGCCGTGGTGCTCACCTCGTCATCGGTCGATGTCTACAACGACAAGACCGTGCGCGCGACCGCTGGGTCGCTCTTCCACGTCCCGGTGGTCACCGGGGTGGGACTGCCTGAGGTGACCGAACTCGCCCGCGCCCGTGGCCTGCAGGTGCTCGCCGCCGATGCCAACGATGTGGCTCACGACCTCCACCATCCTTGGGACACCGGCCTGGACCTCACCGCCCGAACCGCATGGGTGTTCGGCAACGAGGCGTGGGGGATGAGTTCGACGGACCTCGACCTGTGCGATGCGTCCGTGGCTGTGCCGATCTACGGGGGAGCCGAGAGCCTCAACCTCGGCACAGCTGCCGGCGTGTGCGTCTACGAGAGTGCGCGCAATCAGCGGATGTGAGACGTCCTCGCTGCCCTTGGCCAGGTTCTTCGGCTCACTCATCGCTGAGGCCGAAGAACGCGCCTCCAACGACACGTTCTTCACCCGGACCGATAAGTGAGCTCCCGTCCGGCCCGCGGTTCGACCGTTCTGCGCAGGCGTGCAGTGCTCGTCTACGCAAGGCGCGGCGTTGTCGATCCGGCGTCTGGGCGACCGAGGATGGTGCGCGGCCCGAGATTCCGGACCCTGTGCGCATGAGTGGCCGATTGTCCACAGGCCGAATTCCCGCCATTGCCACGGCGACCTGCACCTCGCCATGCTGGGTGTATGCACGCATGTGTCTCCGCTGCACAGCTCAGGGTTGCCGGCTGGTCGACGTATCAGATCGGTCAGGCACTGACATGCTGTCTGGAAAGGGTGCGCCGAGGCGTCTACGTGGTCACAGCGAAATGCTCCAACCCGGACCACGAGTTCACCGCTGCCTTGGCATCCGGCGAGAACGTGCGCCTTCCTCAAGAGACGACGGGCATGCGGAAGCAGGCTGAGGATCTGAGCATCAGGGCGCGCTCATATGTGGGGCGGCTGCCTCCAGGTGCTGTTCTCTCGCACAGGAGTGCGCTCATCGCCCATGGGCTGCCGATACCGTACTTCGACCGCAACGACGGTCTCACTGTCGAGGCCGTCCACCCGAGCCGCGGGAGTCGACGGAAGAACCTCTTCATTCGGTACAGAGACCTCTCCTCCAGCGCGTTCATCGTATTGGACGGGTGCCCTGTGACAACGGTTCATCAGACCCTGCTCGATGTCGCCCGTGACTACCCGCTCGCATTCGCCGTTGCCGTCGTCGACGCGGCAATTCGGAGATCTGTGGTGACGGCGAAGTCCTTCCGGGCCTATTGCGAGGCGAACCCCGTGCGGACTCGTCAGCGCAGAATCGCTGCTGTCATCGACAATATCGACGAGCTGCGAGAGTCCATCGGTGAGTCGATCTGCGCGGTAAGATTCGTCGAGCACTCGATTTCAGGATTCGAACCGCAGGTCACCATCCTCGACGAACGAGGGAACTTCGTTGCGCGCACAGACTTCGCAAATGAGTCTGACAAGGTCATCGCCGAGTTCGACGGAGCGGGCAAGTACTACATCGACGGCACCGACCCGAAAACGGCATTCGAGCTCGAGAGACGTCGCGAGTACCAGCTGCGCAATCTCGGCTACACGGTCTTCCGCATCAAGTGGTCGGACCTCTTCGTCGCCGACCTGTTCCTCCGCATCAAAGCGACGATAGCGAATCGGCGCAGCGCCCAGGGGTGAACTCGTCTAGGGCAGCGGCCTCGTGTGCCTCACTCACCGGTTGGCTCGAAAAACCCGTCGCCAACGACGCGTTCTTCGATTCAACCGGTAAGTGAACCGCCTGCCCGCGAAGGCCACTCACGCTGAAAACATCGGCGAGCCCTCATGCTGCTTCCCCTGGCGGCTGAC
>DWZN01000159.1 GCA_019117545.1 Candidatus Brevibacterium intestinavium | reverse complement strand
TTTCATCGAGGCCCGCGGCGACACCCCGTCTGACTGGGCAAAGATGATCAGAGCGGAATGGGGGCTGGTCTGCGGAGCGGAGATCTCCGAGGCCCGGACGATCGACGCGGCACGGATCGCCACCGGCCTCGGGGACTGGCATCGGGCGATGCGTCTGCTCGCCGAGGTCCCGATGGAGCGGATGGACCCGCACGACCTGTTCGAGGTCGCCCGCCTCTACTGCGCGTGCAACAAGATCCCTCTCGGCCTCGACGTCCTCGCCCACGCCGTGCGCACCGCCTGCTGTGCTCAGCTGGTCATCGATTCGCTCGTGGTCTGGATGGGGCGAGCGTTCGGCAATTCCTCCCCTGCGCTGAGGCTTGCGGACTTCCGCACCGCGCTAGAACGACTGCAGGAGGAGGGGGACGACCACCCCGGAGAGGGAGTGGAGGCCGAGCTCGGTCTCGAACTCCTCGACCGGGTGAGCACGGCCGTCGTCGAGCATCGTCCGATCCACCGGTCCGTCTTCGCCGATCTGTCGAGGCAGAACGCACTGACGAGCACCTTCCACGTGCTCGACACGAGTCTCCATGTCATGGACATGCTCGACTCGGGCAGCACGCACGAAGCGCTCGCCCTGCTCGGGGCCACGCTGATCGAATGCCGCGCGGACAGTTCGGCCGTGTTGCGTCTGACCGTGCTGCAGGTCAGGGCACTGCTGCAGCTGGGACGCATCGACGAGGCGAAATCGCTGATGGCTGATCCGCCGAGCCATGACATCGCCTTCCTCTCGGCTCGGTCGGGGCCGATGGATCTGCTGTGGGCCCAGGTCCACCTCATCGAAGGCGATCTGCCGGGGGCGATGATGGCGCTGCGCGCCGCGATCGAGGGACTCGAATACTGGAATCAGACGACTCAGCTGGCCATCGCCCTGGCCGAGGCCGAATATGCGATCTCACGAGTCGGAACACCCGAAGAGGCCGACGACCTGCATGAGCGCTTCGAGGCGCTGCCCTTCCCGGGGCTCTACCATGACTACCGCAGGGCGCTGGTCCTGCGCACCGCCGCGCGAGCGATCCGCACCTCGGACCCTTCCTACCTGAGCGAACTGAGACGGATGCTGGCCGAGGCCGAAGAGGACGGGGCAGCGGCGATCGTCGTCCTCATCCGCCTGCTCCTCTTCCGTCACTTCGACGAGATCGAACCGGAGGAGCTGTGCCGGGCCGCCGGGCGGGGGACGGGGCGCGAATTCGAACTGGTCGGCCGCCTCGGCGCGGCACTGCGGGACAAGGATCCGCAGGCCCTGTCAGCGATCGCCGAGGCCTACGGGCCCTCGATGCCCGATCTCGCCGGCAGGTGCACGGCCTTGGCCGCTCGCTTCGGAGCCCAGGGGCACCACCGTGAGGCAGGGAGTGAGGGACACGGCGAGCTGACTGCCCGGGAGAGGCAGATCAGTGCGCTCATCGTCGCCGGTCGATCCAATGCCGAGATCGCACGTGAACTGGGCGTGCGAGTGCGCACGGTCGAGGGCCACACCTATCGGCTCTTCCGCAAACTCGGCATCACCCGCAGAGAGCAGGTCGCCGAGGCGATGCGAGGCACCGAAGGTCGGCTTCGGGCCTAGACCGCACCGAGTATCGGCTGTTGCGGGAATTCGGGCACAAGCGAGTATGCATCCAGGGGCTCGGGCAGTGACCGAGCGGTGACCGAGTAGTGACCTGGCGCATACTCCAGTGTCGACCACCTGGTCCCGGGCCGTCGTGATCGACCAGCATCGATGGTATGGACAGCATTCTGCGGCCGTTCAGGCCATCGACGCCTCTCAGCGCACCCGCTCCGGCTGCCGCGACCCGGTGGACGTCCGCAGTCGAAATGAAGGGGATGAGATCATGCGCCCGGTGATTCGTCGCAAGGAACTCGGTGACCTCCGCACTCTGCTCTCACGGCATCATTCCGTGGCGCTCACCGGCGGCATCGGGACCGGCAGACGGTCACTTCTGCGTGCCCTCGAGGCCGACTGGGAGGGAATCGCCGTCCGGGTGCCGTCCAGTCCGCTCGACGCGAAGATCGCCTATTCCGGCATCGACGGTCTGCTCACCGCCGTCGGAGCACCGGTCGACGGTGTCGCGATCCCCGCGGAGCGCACTCTCGACGAGGTGGCCCTGAGCGCGTTGACGGCCCTTGATGCGCTGCCGGAGGAGAACATGCTCGTCCTCGTCCCCAACGCCGATGAGATGGACCTCGACTCCCAGCGGGTGCTCGGGCGGATCCTCCGCCGCCGGCGGACCGGTCCGCTGAGCATCGTCATCACCGCACGGTCGGTCAGCGATGACGGTCCGTTCGCTTCGGTGCCCGAGATCGCACTGTCGGATCTCAGCATCGCCGAGTTGGTCGACCTCGCCCACGAGCTCAGCGCCGCGCGGTTCGGACACCTGACGCTCGCCGAGGAGGCGGCACTGGTGGCCGCCCACGCGGCATCGGGACGGCCGCTGGCGCTCAGCCGCATTCTCGACGAGATGGCACTGAGCGAGATCCGCGGAGAGATCGCGCTGACTCTGCCGGTCAGGGTGGGACCGGCCAGCCACCCGATGATCGCCGAGCTCGTCGATGGGACGAGTCCCGATTCCGAAGAGATACTCAGATGCCTGTCCCTGGCCCCGCTGACGCCCGTTCGTCCGCTGGCCGATCGGATGCCCGGGTTCTGGGAGGCCATCGACGAACTCGAGTCCCGCGGAGCGATCGAACGCCGTGGAGCATTCCTGCGCATCCCGCATGGGCTCGTCCGAGCCTCGGTCCAGCAGTCGATGTCAGCCGGTCAGAGGCGCCGGACGCACCTCGACCTGGCGCAGGACTGCGCCGAGACCTGGCCGCAGGTCGAAGCCTGGCACACCTCGTTCGTCGCCCCGGACGAGGAGACGCCCGAGCTCCTGACCGCGCACGCGACGGGACTGATCCGGCAGGGATTCGTCGCCTGCGGCATCGAATTCGTCGAGCGGGCCCTCAAGGTCAGTGCCGCCCCTGAGCGGCTCCACGAACGGATTCTCGATGTGGCCGAAGCGCTTGCCGACCGTGGTCAGTTCGTCTTCGCACGCCGCTATTCGACACTCGCCTCACGTTCTTCTCACCCCGGCATCGCCGTCCGCGCACGGACGCTCGATGTGCGCAATGAGTTCGTCAGGACGCAGACGCTGCCCTCCTCACTGCTGATGCCGTGGAGCAGACGTGAAGCGGCGGAGGCTCCCGCCGAAGTCGCCCGCCTCCAGCTGACGCTGGCACTCTGCCACTGTGAACGAGGCGAGTATGCCGATGCGGAGGAACTGGTGGAGCTGGCCGAAGCAGCGCAGGATTCCTTCCGCGACAGTGAGCGACAGCTCGCCCAGGCCGTGCGGATCCTGCTCGAGAGCAATCGCGGAGCCGATGCCTCGGCGCTGCGGGGATTCATCGCGCTGCAGGAGGAGCAGGGAGCGATCGAACCGGCCTTC
>DWZN01000158.1 GCA_019117545.1 Candidatus Brevibacterium intestinavium | reverse complement strand
ACAGCTTCAACACCGTCAGCCGGCCCCGCATGCGCATCGCCGCCTTCGCCTCCTTCAGCGCCCGCCTGCTGCCGGGCATCATCGAATCCGTGGCCGGTGACCACCCGAACCTGCGCTTCGACATCCAGCTGAACGAACCGGCGAGGAGCGTGTGACAGCCGTCTTCTGCCAGGGGAGACCAGCTCTTCTGCCAGGGGAGACCAGACGTTCCTCATAGTGGGCTGAGACCAGTGGAGAACGGTGGTGGGATAGGCTGTTGGGGTGAGTTCTGAAATCGAGATCGGCAAAGGCAAGCGCGGTCGTCGCGCCTATTCTCTCGACGATATCGCCATCGTCCCTGCTCGACGCACCCGCGACCCCGAAGACGTGTCCCTGAAGTGGCAGATCGACGCCTATCAGTTCGACCTGCCCTTCATCGGCGCGCCCATGGACTCGGCCATGTCGCCGGAGACCGTGATCGCCCTCGGCCGCTTCGGCGGACTCGGCGTGCTCGACCTCGAGGGGCTCTGGACCCGTTACGAGGATCCGACCCCGCTGCTGGCCGAGATCGCCCAACTGCCCTCGGAGATGGCCACCTCCCGGATGCAGGAGCTCTACTCCGCTCCCATCCAGGCCGAGCTCATCACCGCCCGCCTCGAGCAGATCCGAGAGGCCGGAGTCACCGTCGCCGGCGCCCTGACCCCGCAGCGGACCCAGGAGTTCTACAAGACCGTCGTCGATGCCGGTGTCGACATCTTCGTCATCCGCGGCACCACGGTCTCGGCCGAGCACGTCTCGACGCACACCGAACCGCTCAACCTCAAGCAGTTCATCTACGAACTCGATGTGCCCGTCATCGTCGGCGGCGCGGCCACCTACACCGCGGCCCTGCACCTCATGCGCACCGGCGCCGCCGGAGTCCTGGTCGGCTTCGGCGGGGGAGCGGCGGCCACGACGCGCAGAACCCTGGGCATCCACGCTCCGATGGCCACGGCCGTGGCCGATGTCCACGCCGCCCGCCGTGACTACATGGACGAATCCGGCGGTCGCTACGTCCACGTCATCGCCGATGGCGGACTGGGCACGAGCGGCGAGATCGTCAAGGCCTTCGGCGTCGGCGCCGACGCCGTCATGCTCGGCACCGCACTGGCTCGGGCGACCGAGGCCCCCGGTCGCGGGATGCACTGGGGCGCCGAGGCCCACCACCCGCAGCTGCCGCGCGGCCACCGAGTGGAACTGGGCACCGTCGGCAGCCTCGAGCAGGTGCTCTTCGGTCCCGGACGCACCGCGATCGGCGAACTCAACCTCGTCGGCGCCCTGCGTCGGGCCCTGGCCACGACCGGCTACCTCGACCTCAAGGAATTCCAACGCGTCGACGTCACTGTCTCGCCCTACCAGTCCGGCTCGGTGGTCTGATCTGTTCCGCTTGGCGCTGACCCCCAAGTGGTTGGGGTCCCTGCTGTTGGTGCTGGTGCTCGTGACCTGCTTCGTCGGTCTCTCCGCGTGGCAGGTCGACCGGGCGCAGCACAAGAACGACGTCGCGGAGTCCGCCAGCGTCGACGAGCTCAAGGACTTCAACGACGTCATGGACGCCCAGGCCCCGATGCCCGGGATCCTCGCCGATCAGCGGGTCAGCCTGAGCGGACACTGGCTGCCCGACGACCAGGTCGTCGTTCCCGGACGCGTCCAGGACGATGACTCGGGGTACTGGGTGGTCACGATGTTCGCCCCGGACGGGGCCCACCTCGGCGAGGGGGTCGAAGCGGCGAACGCGGATGAGAAGACGATCGCGATCCCCGTCGTCCGTGGTTTCACCACCGACGAGGAACTGGCCATGAACTCCCGCGCCGAGGAGGGCCAGGTCTCCCTCACCGCCCGGATCGGACCCATCGAGGGCCCGCAGCCGGGCAACGATCTGCCCGACGGGCAGGTGCGCACGGTCTCGACCTCGCAGCTGATCAACATGTTCCCCGATCTGCTCACCTATTCCGGGTTCCTCATCCCCGAGGAGGCCACGGGTGCGGCCGCCTCGGTCGGCACCGATGGGCTGGCCCAGGTCCCCACGACGACGACCCGCGACGAGGGCGGATTCGACCTGCAGTCGGCCGCGTACGCCGTCGAATGGCTGATCTTCGCGGCCATGGCCCTCTATATGTGGTTCCAGCTGCTGCGCGACGACTATATGCGCCGCCGCCTCGGCGAGGATTCCCAGGATTCGGAGAAGCCCGTCGAGTATGTTGTCGTCAAGGCGGCGGGCTCCTCGTCCATCGACCCCGAGGTGATGTCGGGCCTGACCGGACTGCCGGCCCACCGCCACGGTGGGAAGAAGCCGGCGAAGAAGAATCGCGCTGTCGGATCCGATGGCGGGGCCTCGACGGGAACCGGCGGTCGCCGGACAGACAGATCAGACACCGATAGCAGCACGACCGGAGGAAACTGAGCGTGAGTGAAGAACACGAGTCCTTGGACTCCCGCCCCGACTTCGATGAGTCAGATGTGTGGAGCGTCAAGCGCTTCACCTCGGCCCGCAATGCGCTGAAGTTCTACCGAGTGATGGCCTTCATCACCGGTACGATGCTGCTCATCCTCACGGCCGAGATGATCTACAAGTACCTCATCGCCGCGGATTCGGAGACCGCCTTGACCTTCGGCGACTTCAACCTCGCCGCGGCCATCGCCATCTGCCACGGCTGGTGCTACGTCGTCTACCTCATCGGCTGCTTCTGGCTCAACCAGCAGATGCGCTGGAGCCTCGGCCGCTACGTCATCCTCGCGCTGGCCGGCGTCGTGCCCGTGATGTCGTTCATCCTCGAACGCCGCATCCACCGTCAGGTCGACGCCGAACTCGAGGCCGCCGTCGTCGTCGCTCCCAAGAGCTGACGCGGCGAGCGCGGTTCCCGTCGCCGAGGCGGGGAATCGAACCGTCTTCGTGGCGGGGTGGGCGAGCGGTCCGTCGCCGAGGCGGAAGGGCGAACCGTCGCCGAGGCGGCGAAGCCCCGAATTCGGGAGGCACGCGGCCGATGCTTAGAATTGGATCATGACGCAAACCCAGAGCACGCAGGTGCCCCCTGTCCTCGTCGTCGATTTCGGCGCCCAGTACGCCCAGCTCATCGCCCGCCGCATCCGCGAGGCCGGCCTGTACTCGGAGATCATCGCCCACGACGCCCCGGCGTCCGAATTCGCGGCGAAGAACCCGCTGGCCATCGTGCTCTCCGGCGGACCCTCGAGCGTCAATGACGAGGCCGCACCGAACTTCGACACGAGCGTGTTCGACCTCGGTGTGCCGACTATGGGCATCTGCTACGGCTTCCAGCTGATGTCGGTCAGCCTCGGCGGTCGCGTGGCGAAGACGGACAAGCGCGAATACGGATCGACCCCGCTGTCGGTCACCGACACGGGCTCGCTGCTGGCCGAGACCCCGAGCGACTACAAGGTGTGGATGTCCCATGGGGACTCCGTCGCCGAGGCACCGGCCGGCTTCGACGTGCTCGCCTCCACCCCCGACACTCCCGTGGCCGCCTTCGAATGCCCGGCCAAGCGCTTCGCCGGCGTGCAGTGGCATCCCGAGGTCCTCCACTCCGAGCACGGGCAGAAGATCCTCGAGAACTTCCTGTACAACGTCGCCGGGCTCGATGCCGATTGGACGAACGCCTCGGTCATCGACGAACAGGTCGAGCTCATCCGCGCC
>DWZN01000157.1 GCA_019117545.1 Candidatus Brevibacterium intestinavium | reverse complement strand
AGCTCGGCCACCTCGTCGCTGGAGCGCAGGATCACAGTCTGGCCCCAACCGTCGTGCAGTCCGTCCTCGCCGAGGGTCGTCGACACCACGTATTTCGGCAGATCCGCGTACGCGGCGTGGTCATCGGAGTCGCGCCAGACGGCAGCGAACGCCTCGTAGTTGCGACGGCCGAACATCAGTGCCGTCGTGTCCTCGAGCTCCGAGTCCTTGAGGGCGAAGGCCCCGGGAACGAATTCGGTGTCCATCACCCAGCCCCCGCTGCGATGGCCCTCCTGTCGGCTTCCCGGTGAGTCCGCCAGCAGTGCTTCATGCGAAGACCTCGGCGACGACCTCGGCGACGGCGCGCACCGGCTCGCTCGGCTCCGGGGAGGTCAGGACGATGATCTCCCGGCCGCCCGCCTCGGCGACGGGGTGGAGTTCGACGTCGTCCCCGCCCAAGGACATCATGATCGGACTCGCCAGGGTCAGTCCCAGCCCGGTCCCGGCCAGGGCGAGGGCGACGGCGGTGTCGGTGACGATATGCGTCTCCTTCGCGGTGATCCCCAGCGCCGAGGTGGCCAGGCGCATCGCCCGGCCGAAGAGGTCCTCGGCCGGTGGGAGGATCCAATCGGCCTCGGCCAGCTGCCCGGCCCGCGGTTCGGCCGATCCGGCGGGCACGACGATTCCGAAGTCCTCCTCAGCCACGGCCCGCCAGCTCACCCCGCGCATCGCCGGCAGCGGCACGGCCGGGTAGTTGATCCCGATCCCGAGGTCGATGACTCCGTCGATGACCGCCGTCGACATCGTCTCGACGTCGATCTCCCGGGCCCGAACCTCGATGTCGGGGTGGCGCTTGCCCAGCCGCCGCACCACCTGCGGCAGCGCCGTCGTCGACGCGGAGCCGAAGACGCCGAGGGTGACGATGGCCTCGCTGCGGAAATCCCTGCCGAGCATCGCCATCTCCGCCTGCTTCTGCGCAGCCAGGATGTTCCTCGCCCGCGGCAGCAGGGTGCGACCGGCCTCGGCGAGGACGAGACCGCGACCTCGGCGCAGGAACAGATCGGAGTCGACGACCCGACGCAGGGCGGTGATGTGCTGGGACACGGCTCCGACGCTGTAGCCCAGGTGCTCGGCCGCACGCGTCATCGAGCCGAGTTCTGCCACTGCGACGAAGGTGCGCAGCTGACCGAGTGTCCACGCCATGGGGGCATCCTAGCGTCTTTCACACTTGCTAAACAGAGTGTTCATGAACTCTCTCTTGTCCTTAACTGTGATCGGACGCACAATGGTGTCAAGTCACAGTCCGCCGACATCGCCGTCGGCATCTTCCGCCGCTGCGGCGACCGACGGAGGTCGCCGCGGCAGCAGACAGTGAGGTGAAACGTGGAGACCCCAGCCACTTCGACCAGCGCAGAGACCACGACCGGCTCGGTGCCCGAAAGCGCCTCGATCGTCATCATCGGAGCGGGTGTGATGGGGGCGTCGATCGCCTACCATCTGGCCGAGCGCGGAGTCGAGGACATCGTCCTCGTCGAACGCGACACCCCCGGAGCCGGTTCGACGTCGAAGGCGGCAGGGGGTGTGCGCTGTCAGTTCTCCGACGAGGTGAATATCGCCCTCGCCGCACGCGGGCTCGAGGTGCTGCGGACCTTCGAGGACGATTTCGGCGTCGACATCGATCTTGTCCGCAACGGCTACCTGTTCCTCCTCGACTCGGACGAGTCCGCCGAGGCCTTCGCCGCCAATGTCGCCCTGCAGCAGAGGATGGGCCTGGATTCGCGGATGCTCACCGTCGCCGAGGTGGCCGAACTCGCCCCCTACGTTGACACCGAAGGACTCGTGGCCGGAGCATTCAACCCCGGTGACGGCCATTGCACCCCCGAGGCCGTCGTGTCCGGCTACATCACCGCCGCTCGAGACCGCGGGGTGCGTGTGGTCAAGGACTGCGAAGTGACCGGTTTCGAAGCAGACGATGGCCCGGACCGTCGCATGAGTGCGGTGCGCACCGATCGCGGCACCATCTCCAGCCCCCAGGTCGTATGCGCAGCCGGGGCCTGGTCGGGGCTGATCGGGCAGATGGCCGGAGTCGACCTGCCGGTCAAACCTCTGCGACGCGAGATCATGGTCTCAGAGCCCGTGGACTTCGATACGACCGGAATGCCGTTCACCATCGATTTCTCAACCAGCTACTATGTCCACCCGGAAGGCTCCGGTCTGCTCTTCGGCTGTCCCGACGAGGTCGACGACTGGTCGTTCAACGACAAGCGGGATCCGGACTGGCCGTCCACCCTGGCCGAGCACATCGCCGCCCGGACACCGGACCTCGGCGAGGTCGAAGCGGGACACGGGTGGGCGGGCCTGTACGAGATGACTCCCGACCACAATGCGCTCATCGGTGAGGCCGAGGAACTCGCAGGGTTCTTCTACGCCTGCGGATTCTCCGGCCACGGCTTCCTCATGGGCCCGGCCGTCGGTCAGGTGCTCGCCGATCTCATCACCGGCAGCGAGCCCTTCGTCGACGTCTCCCCGATGGACAAGCGCCGCTTCGCGACCACGGGACTGCGCAAGGAGCTCAACGTAGTCTGAGACCTCCGCCCCGACCCTGCCGGCAACGGCACCTGACTGGCCCAGATAACGGCATCCGACGAAAGGACGGCAATGACCGCACTGCCCACCGACCAGACCATCACCGAACTCCTGACTTCGGGACTGAACGCCTGCGGAGTCGACGCTGACGTGCTCGACGCGACGGCGGCCTCGGCGACCCTGCCCGCCCGCTCCCCCATCACAGGGCAGGAGCTCGGCACCATCGCCGCCGACACCGCTGCCAGCGCGGCGGACAAGATCGGCGCCGCCCGGCAGGCCTTCGAATCCTGGCGTGATGTGCCCGCGCCGGCACGCGGCCAATTGGTCCAGCGCTGGGGCCAGCTGCTGGGCGAGCACAAGGAGGATCTGGCGAAGATCATCACCGTCGAGGCCGGCAAGACCCCCTCGGAAGCGGCCGGCGAGGTGCAGGAGATGATCGACGTCTGCGAGTTCGCCCTCGGCCAGTCACGCCAGCTGTGGGGCAAGACCATGCCCAGCGAACGTCCCGGGCACCGGCTGATGGAGACCTGGCATCCGCTCGGCGTCGTCGGGGTCATCTCCGCGTTCAACTTCCCCGTGGCCGTGTACTCGTGGAACACGGCGCTGGCACTGGTCGCCGGTGACGCGGTGGTGTGGAAGCCCTCGGAGAACGCCGTGCTCGCCGCCCTCGGAGCGCAATCGCTGCTGTCGCGGGCCGCCGCCGAGGTGGGGGCGCCGGAGGACCTCGCACCCGTCCTCGTCGGCGGTCGGGACATCGGCGACGTCATGGTCCGAGATGATCGAGTGGCCCTGGTCTCGGCGACCGGCTCGGTGCGGATGGGACGTGAGGTCGGCCCCGTCGTGGCCGAGCGCTTCGGCCGGATCCTGCTCGAGCTCGGCGGCAACAACGGTGCCATCGTGGCGCCGAGCGCGGACATCGACCTGGCCCTGCGCGGGGTGGTCTTCGCCGCGGCCGGCACCGCCGGCCAACGCTGCACGACCCTGCGCCGGCTGATCGTGCACGAGTCCATCGCCGATGAGTTCGTCGACAAGGTCGTCGCCGCCTACAAGACGCTGAGCATCGGCTCGCCGACCGATGACGGGGTGCTCGTGGGACCGCTCATCAACGAGGGCGCCTACGAAGCGATGCAGGCGGCCCTCGAGCAGGCGAAGTCCGAAGGCGGCGAGGTCCTCTGCGGCGGCGGGCGCGTGCTGGCCGAGGAGCGTCCGGATGCTCACTACGTCGAACCGGCGGTCGTGCGGATGCCCTCACAGACGGCGGTGATGAAGGATGAGACCTTCGCCCCCATCCTCTATGTCGTGACCTATTCGGATCTCGACGAGGCACTCGAGATCCACAACGACGTCCCGCAGGGGCTGTCCTCGGCGATCTTCACCTCCGAGCTCGCCGAATCCGAGAGGTTCATCTCGCGATCGGACTGCGGCATCACCAACGTCAACATCGGCACCTCGGGAGCGGAGATCGGCGGTGCCTTCGGCGGTGAGAAGGAGACCGGCGGCGGACGCGAATCCGGCTCCGACTCGTGGAAGGCCTATATGCGGCAGGCCACGAACACGATCAACTACTCCGGGGAGCTGCCGCTGGCGCAGGGCGTCGAGTTCCTCTGATCCCACCTTCTGCCGCGCCCGGCTCCCTGCCGCGCCCGGCTCCCTGCCGCGCCCGGCTCCCTGCCGCTCGTTCAAGGGCGGGCTCAGATATGGCGTCGTTGAACATTCCATATCTGAGCCCGCCCTTGATCGAGCGTGCGGCCTACGCGCCCGATAGCTGCCCCAGCGTCATGCGTCGGGAAAGCTCTCGGCAGCTGCTCGCTCCCGGCGCTTCTTTCTGTAGTCGATGAGCTGAGCGATGAGACCGAGCACGGCCAGCGGCGCGAAGACACACAGCCAGAGGATCCACTTGCGGTCATCTTCACGCAGGAGATCGGCTCCCGAGGTCACCGACAGCGCGAATGTCATGCCGAGAGCGAATGCCGCGACGATGTTTCCCATGCCCTGAACCCTACTTTCGAACAAGCCCTCCTGTGAATGGGCGAAGCGGCTCGCAGCCGAAATCGGGTGATCTGCCGCCCCGACGGCGACGGGCCCGGAAATGATAGGCCCCTCACTGCGACCACCTAACCGGATGCGCCCGCGACCGCGGCGGGGCCAGGGACTAAAATCGGAGTCGAAACCCCGTGCCTGCCGAAGGAGAAACCCTGTGATTGAGCTGAAGACGCCTGCCGAGATCGACAGGATGGCGGTGACCGGCCGTTTCGTCGCGAAGACCTTGGCGGAGCTGACCTCGATCGCAGAACCCGGTATGGACATCATGCATCTGGAGAAGCGGGCCCGGAAGCTCATCGAGGACGCCGGCGCGAAGTCCTGCTACTGGGACTACGCGCCGTCATTCGGTTCGGGGCCCTTCCGCAATGTCATCTGCCTGTCGGTCAACGACGGAGTCCTCCACGGCAAGCCCCACAGCTATGTGATGGCCGACGGCGATCTGCTGACCCTCGACTTCGCTGTGTCCATCGACGGTTGGGTCGCCGACGCCGCCCGTTCCGTCGTCGTCGGTGATGGCCACGACGAGGATCAGCGTCTCATCGATTCCACCTGGGCCGGGCTCGAAGCCGGCATCGGCGCGGCGCAGGCGGGCAACCGCCTCGGCGATATCTCGAAGGCCATCGGAGACGTCGCCGATGCTCAGCGCATCCCGGTCAATCTCGACTTCGGCGGTCACGGCCTCGGCCACACGATGCATGAGGATCCGCACGTGCCCAACCGAGGCAAGGGCGGTCGCGGACTCGTGCTCAAGCCCGGTCTGACCCTGGCGATCGAACCGTGGTGGTCGTTCACCTCGAAGAAGCTCACCGTCGACAAGGACGGGTGGACGCTGCGCCTGGCCGATGGTTCGAACGGCGCGCATTCGGAGAATACGATCGCCATCACCGAGGACGGCCCCAGAGTCCTCACGGTCGTCGACTGACCGTCTGCCGCACTGGCCGGCGACCGCACTGACAGCCTGCCGCACTGCCGGACGAGGGCGCCCGATCGTCGGGCGCCCTTTCTCGTCCGCGATCCCTGCGTCAGCCCCTCGTGTCAGAATTGCGGTATGTCTTTCACCTGCACCGAATGCGGCTATTCGACGGTCAAATGGCTCGGGCGCTGCCCCGAGTGCCAGGCCTGGGGCACCCTCGAAGAAAAGGGTGCGAATTCGTCGAAGGTGAAGACCAAGGTCAAGAAGTCCAGCGGGGCGAAGC
This sequence comes from Candidatus Brevibacterium intestinavium, assembly GCA_019117545.1. GTDB lineage: Bacteria > Actinomycetota > Actinomycetes > Actinomycetales > Brevibacteriaceae > Brevibacterium > Brevibacterium intestinavium. The sequence continues at coordinate 4,872 of DWZN01000157.1, read as the reverse complement.
CGATCAACGAGGTCGACTCCACACTGGCTCAGGCGAAGTCGACCTTCGTCCCCGAACTCGACCGAGTGCTCGGCGGTGGGATCGTGCCCGGCGCCGTCGTCCTGCTCTCCGGTGAGCCGGGGGTCGGCAAGTCGACCCTGCTGCTCGATGTGGCCGCGAAGACGGCGCTGTTCGGAGCCAAGGTCCTCTACGTCACCGGTGAGGAATCGGCCGGGCAGGTCAGGCTGCGGGCCGAAAGGATCAACGCCCTGGCGGACTCTCTCCTGCTGGCCGCGGAGACCGACCTCGGCTCGGTCCTGGGCATGATCGAGGCCGAGGATCCCGACCTGCTCATCGTCGATTCGATTCAGACGCTGGCCTCCTCCGAGGTCGAAGGCGTCCCCGGCGGTGTCACCCAGGTCCGAGAGGTCGCGGCGGCTCTCATCAGGGAGGCGAAGGCCAAATCCCTGCCCACGGTGCTCGTCGGCCACATCACCAAGGACGGCACGATCGCGGGGCCCCGACTGCTCGAACACCTCGTCGACGTCGTGTGCACCTTCGAAGGCGAGCGGCATTCGCGTCTGCGCATGCTGCGAGCCGTGAAGAACCGCTTCGGTCCCACCGACGACGTGGGCTGCTTCGACATGGCGGAGAACGGCATCCACAGCCTCGAGGACCCCTCCGGGCTCTTCCTGTCCCGGAGCGGAATGAATCCGCCGGGAACCTGCCTGACTGTCACGCAGGAGGGCAAGCGACCGCTGCTGGTCGAGGTCCAATCCCTGATCACCGAGTCCGCAGGCGGACAGTCGCGCAGATCCGTCTCCGGCGTCGACTCGTCGCGAGTGGCGATGATGTTGGCCGTACTCAGCCAGAACATCCCGGGCTCCAATCTGGCCAAGAGCGATGTCTTCACCGCCACGGTCGGAGGCGCGAAGCTGTCCGAGCCCGCGAGCGACCTGGCCATCTGCCTGTCACTGGCCTCGGCGGTCATGGGCAGATCTCTGGCCAAGAGGTTCGTGGGCATCGGCGAGATCAGCCTGTCCGGGGAGATCCGCAATGTGCCCAACCTCGGTCAGCGTCTCAATGAAGCCAAACGGCTGGGCATCACCCACGCAATCGTGGCCAAGGGGGCCCTGCGCAATGTGCCGACGCCGGAGAAGATGAAGGTGAAGGAGTGCGAGCACATCGCCGAGGCAGTCCAGATCCTGTTGAAGGACTGAGCGTGTTGAGAAATTTCGGGACTTTCGGACGGATTTGGAGCATCCTTGTGTCATGACTACGACAGTTTTTCCGGCACTGAGGACCACGGATGCGGCGGCCACGATCGCGCTGCTGGTCACGCTCGGGTTCACTGAGCGTGTGGTGATCCGCAACGAACAGGATCCAGAACTCGTCGAGCACGCCGAATACGCACTCGGCGACACCGGTGGGATCATGTTCGGTTCGGTCCGCAACGACGGTTCAGCGCTCGACGCGGTCGGCGGCAGCTCGATCTACGTCGTCGTCGACACCGAACGCGAAGTCGACCGCCTCTATCAGGAGATCGTCGATATGGGCCATGCGATCGTCAGACCCGTGCAGACACAGGACCACGGCGGTCGGGAGTTCGACTTCCGCGACCATGACGGCAATTCCTGGGGTGTGGGCTCCTACCGCGGAGCCTGACCAACTGGGGGCTCCTATCGCGGGCCCCTGACCGTCATCGACCCGCTCGGGTCAGTTCTGCCCGTCATCGTCAGTTGTGCGCATCATCGTCAGTTCTGCCCATCGTCTGAGGACTGCTCCTGCGACTGGTCCTCCGACGAGGACCCGTCCTCCGAGGATTCCTCGTCGGAGGAGTCCTCCTCGCCGGACTCGTCGTCCTTCTTCTCCTTGGCCTTCTTCTCCTTGGCCTTGGTGGCGGCGTCCTTCTCCAGCTCGAACGTCGTCGGTTCGCTCGCCCTATCATCGAGTTTGACGATGAGATCGTACTTCCCCGGTGCGAAGTCCTCATCCGTGCGGTTGCAGTTCTTATCGACCTGAATCCGATTCCACTTGAGCTTCGCGGTCTTCTCCGACTGCGGTGCGAATTCGGTCGAGACTTCGGCGTTCTCGTCCTTCGGGGCTGCGCAGTACTTCGACGACCACACCACATCGCCGTCCTTCTTGACGACGAACTCCTGCTCCTTGGTGCCGACGTCGATGAGGCAGGTCACGGTGTGATTGTTCTCGACGACCATCCCGAATTCGGGCTCTTCCCCGTCCTCGACGGATTTGGGATCGACTTCGGCTTTGAGAGCGATCTTGTCCTCGGGACATTTTCCGCTCGCCGCTTTCTCATCGGGGACCGGCGCGGACGTCGTGGTCTCGGTCTGCGTCTCCTCGGCGGAGGTCTCTCCTTCGTCTCCGCCTCTGCTGCCGACGGCTTTGACGATGCCGACGGTGCCCAGCACCAGGAGTCCGAGAACGACGAGGCTGAGCACGCCCAGAGTGATGCGGCGTCTGCGGTACACGTGGGCCGGCAGCTTCGAGCTAGACTGGCGAGGCTGTCCTGCAGCTCTCTTCGGCTGCGAACCACGATCGGAAGGAGTCATCGCTTTGAGCCTAGGCCGAAGCGGAAGAGCATCCAAATGACACACCGAAGCGGTCTCGAAACGAATGCCCCAGGGTCTGCCGCCCCCTTCCCCGAGGTGGCCGAACCGGTGCTGCGACGCGTGCAGACGACGATCATCTCGTGGTTCTCCACCTCCGCCCGGGAGCTTCCGTGGCGGGAGCCGGGCACCAGCGCCTGGGCGGTTCTCGTCAGCGAGATCATGTCCCAGCAGACGCCTGTGGCCAGGGTCGAACCACGCTGGCGGGAGTGGATGGAGGTCTGGCCGACACCGGCCGACCTCGCGGCGGCCCCGACGGCCGAGGTCCTCCATCGGTGGGATCGACTGGGATACCCTCGCAGGGCCCTTCGCCTGCAGGAGGCCGCCCGCGTCATCGCCGAGGAACTGGACAATGCGGTTCCCACCACCGCCGAGGAGCTCGAACGGCTGCCCGGCATCGGCTCCTACACCGCCGCGGCAGTCGCGTCCTTCGCCCACGGACGTCGGACGACGGTTCTGGACACGAACGTGCGCCGGGTCCTCATCCGCCTCTTCGCCGGAAGGGAGCGCCCCACCGCATCACCCGGCCGGAAGGAGACCGCCTGGGCTGCCGGGTTCGTTCCCGAGCGCGACCATGTGCAGTGGAATGCCGGTGTGATGGAATTCGGCGCCCTCATCTGCACGGCGCGCAATCCCGACTGCGCTGCCTGTCCGCTCCAGGACGTCTGCGCCTGGTATCGGCTGGGCAGGCCCGCCTCGGCGACGAAGCCGAAGACTCAGAAGTGGGCGGGCACGGATCGACAGCTGCGCGGAGCGATCATGGACGTGCTCAAGACCGCCCACACCGCCGATGACCGACGACAAGGCGTCAGTGTCGACCTGTTGACCACCTCGGTCACCGAGCTCGATCCCGAATTCTTCGCCTCACTCGATGAGCCGACAGCGGCCGCTGTCGCCCGCGTGCGCGAGCTCAGCGCCGACTCGGACCGGATCGCCCGACTCATCTCCGATCTCGTCAGCGATGGTCTGGCCAGGGAGGTCGACGGTCGGCTGGCATTGCCGTCCTGATGACAGCGGTGATCGCTCAGAGGTACTTGATCATGCGGGAGTTGCCCAGCGTGTTCGGTTTGACCCGCGCCAGGTCGAGGAACTCCGCCACACCCTCGTCCGTGGAGTGCAGCAGTTCGACGTAGACCTCGGGTGAGACCGGGATGCCCTTGATCGGTTCGAAGCCGAGAGACCCGAAGAACCCGGTCTCGAAGGTCAGACAGAACACCCGGTCGACACCGATCTCACGGGCATCGGCGAGCAGTTGGCCGATGATGGCTCTGCCCACTCCCCTGCCCCGGTAGTGCGGGGAGGTCGCGACCGTGCGTGCTTCGGCGAGATCGGCCCAGATGATGTGCAATGCTCCGCAGCCGGCGAGGATCTCCGAACCGTCGGGCTGCGGGTCGACGACGAGCCAGAACTCCTGCAGCGATTCGAAGTAGGTCACCGTGTCCTTGGCCAGAAGGATCCGCTCTTCCGCCAAGGGTGCGACGAGGGCCTCGATGTCCTTGACGTCGCCCGTCCTGGCCCGACGCAGGTACAGACCGCCGGGAAGCTCATGGTTGAGGTGGTGGTCTCCGGAGATCCGTTCATGATCGAAATCGGCAGCATGAGAGCTCATGGACTCATTCAACACCATTGCGCCTCGATGCCACGAAAAAGTCCGGGGAGCCGGCGGCTGCCGACTCCCCGGACTCGTCCGTCTCAGTGGCTCAGACGGAGGACTCCGACGATCCGTTGGAACCCGCAGCGGCGAGTTCGTTCTCCACGTCGTCATCATCGTGCCTGAAGTTCTCGGTCTCGATGCCTTCGAAGGTGAACTCGGCCTCGCGGCCCTCACCCTCGACGTCGACCTTGATGGTCTGGCCCCGTCCGATCTCCTTGAACAGGATCTTCTCCGACAGAGTGTCCTCGACCTCGAGCTGGATGGTCCGGCGCAGCGGTCGGGCACCCAGCACGGGATCGTAGCCGCGCTCGGCGAGCAGGTTCTTCGCCGCATCCGAGACCTCGACCTTCATGCCCTGGTCGGCAAGACGGCCATCGAGGCGCTCGAGGAAGAGGTCGACGATCTTGATGATCTCTTCCATGCTCAGCTGCGGGAACACGATCGTGTCATCGACGCGGTTGAGGAACTCGGGGCGGAAGTGCTGCTTGAGCTCCTCGTTGACCTTCTGCTTCATCCGGTCGTAGTCGGTCTTCGTGTCCCCCTCGACCTGGAATCCGAGCTGGAGTCCGCTGGAGATGTCACGTGTGCCCAGGTTCGTGGTCATGATGA
>DWZN01000156.1 GCA_019117545.1 Candidatus Brevibacterium intestinavium | reverse complement strand
GTCTCGCTCCATCCGGGCGCCTGTGGCGACTCGGCGAACAGGCGGCGGGCGGAACCGACTCAGACGATGACGACCATGGGAACGATCATCGGCTTGCGGCGCAGCTTCGAGGACACCCAGCGGCCGATCGTGCGGCGCACGACCTGCTGCAGCTGGTACTGGTCGACGGTTCCGTCACGGAGCGCATCCTCGACGGCCTTGGTCACCTTCGGCACGATCGTGTCGAAGACGTCATCGGATTCGGCGACACCGCGGGCGTGGATCTCGGGGCCGGCGATGAGCGACTTCGACTGCGAGTTCACGGCGATGAAGATCGTCACGAAGCCCTCTCCGGACAGGACCAGACGGTCCTTGAGGTCGGCCTCGGTGATCTCGCCGACAGACGACCCGTCGACGAAGACGTAGTTGCAGTCCACGGCGCCGACGACCTCGGCGCGGCCGTCCTTGAGGTCGACGACCCAGCCGTCATCGGCCAGGACGATGTTCTCCCGATCGACTCCGGTCGCCTCGGCGTGGCGGGCATTGGCCAGCAGGTGCCGCCACTCACCGTGGACGGGCATGACGCCGCGGGGCTTGACGATGTTGTACGAGTACAGCAGCTCGCCGCCGGAGGCATGGCCGGAGACATGGACCTTCGCATCGGCCTTCGAGATCACGCGGGCACCGAGCTTCATCAGGCCGTTGATGACCTTGAACACGGAGTTCTCGTTGCCGGGGATGAGCGAGGAGGCGAGGATGACGGTGTCGCCGTCGCCGACCTCGACGCGGTGGTTGCGATTGGCCATGCGCGACAGCGCTGCCATCGGCTCGCCCTGCGAGCCCGTGCACATGAGGACGATCTGGTCCTCCGGGTAGTCGTCGACCTTCTTGATGTCGATGAGCGTGCCCTGGGGCACGTCGAGGTAGCCGAGGTCGGCGGCGATCTTCATGTTGCGCACCATCGACCGGCCGACGAGAGCGACCTTGCGGCCGTGGGCGTCGGCGGCGTTGAGCACCTGCTGGACGCGGTGGACGTGGGAGGAGAAGGAAGCGACGATGATGCGGCGCTCGGCGGTGCCGAAGAGGTTCTCGAGCACGGGCCCGATGTCCTTCTCCAAGGCAGTGAAGCCGGGGACCTCGGCGTTCGTCGAGTCCGTCATGAACAGGTCCACGCCCTCCTCGCCGAGGCGGGCGAAGGCGCGCAGGTCGGTGATGCGGCCGTCGAGCGGCAGCTGGTCCATCTTGAAGTCGCCGGTGTGGAGGATGTTCCCGGCACCCGTGCGGATGAAGACAGCCAGAGCATCGGGGATCGAGTGGTTGACGGCGACGAACTCGAGGTCGAAGGGACCGAGCTGGTCGAGGTCGTCCTCGGCGACCACACGGGTGATGGGCTTGATCCGGTGTTCCTTGAGCTTGGCCTCGATGAGCGCGATCGTCAGCTTCGAGCCGAGGATCGGGATGTCGCCCTTGCGGCGCAGCAGATAGGGCACGGCACCGATGTGGTCCTCGTGGCCGTGGGTCAGCACGAGCCCGACGATGTCGTCGAGGCGGTCGTCGAGGTAGGAGAAGTCGGGGAGGATGAGGTCGACGCCGGGCTGGTCCTCTTCGGGGAAGAGCACGCCGCAGTCGACGACGAGCAGTTTGCCGTGGTATTCGAACACGGTCATATTGCGCCCGACCTCACCGAGCCCGCCGAGCGCGACGATGCGAACGGCCTCGCGATCCATCTTCGGTGGGCGGGACAGTTCTTGGGTCAATGCATTATTCACTGAGGTAACCACTCCTGGTCAATTGGGCGGTGACGAACGCCACCTGCTCCTCATCTGCTGGGAGCAGCGGCATGCGCACATCGCGGTTGTCGAGTATTCCTTGGGCCTGCAGAGCGGCCTTCGCCGAGATCACGCCCGGCATGTGGTTCATGAGCGCATCCACCACGTCCGCGGTTTGGCGGGACAGGGTGCGCGCGGTGTAGAGGTCGTTGTTCGCCACTGCTCGAACCATCGAGGCGAAGCGGTCAGAGCAGACGTGCCCGGCCACGGACACGAGCCCGAGCGCCCCGAGGGACAGCAGCGGAAGGTTGAGTGCGTCCTCACCGGAGTAGTAGACGAGCGAGGAGTTGTTCATCACGAACGAGGAGGCGAAGAGGTCGCCCTTGGCGTCCTTGACCGCGAGGATGTTCGGGTGATCGGACAGCCGCAGAAGCGTGTCCGTGATGATCGGGGCACCGGCGCGGCCGGGGATGTCGTAGAGCATGACCGGCAGGTCGGTCGAGTCGGCGGCGGCACGCATGTGCGCCTCGATCGCCGGCTGCGTCGGCTTCGAATAGTAGGGGGTGACGATGAGGATGCCGTCGGCTCCCGCGGCGGCCGAGCGCCGGGAGAGGTCGATGGTGTGGGCGGTGACGTTGTTGCCGGTGCCGGCGATGATCTTCGCCCGGTTGCCGATCACGCCGCGCACGACGTGGAGCAGTTCGATCTTCTCGTCATCGGTCGTCGTCGGTGATTCGCCGGTGGTGCCGGAGACGACGAGCATGTCGTTGCCGAGGGCGACGAGGTGGTCGGCCACCTTCTCAACGGCGGGATAGTCGATGGTGCCGTCGCTCTTGAACGGGGTCACCATTGCAGTGCCGACGGTACCGAACGCGTCAATTGCAGCGGCCGCTGCGCTGTCACCGAGAATCGCCATGGTTCAAGGATACCGCCCACATCGTCCGACGAGTGCAGTGGTCCACCCGCGTTGCGAGACGAGTTCTGCCCCACACCCGCACCGAGGCGACCCACCGCGCCCATCCGACGCCCGAGACCCGCTCGCGTGTCGAGGCGCAGATCACAGGCCATGCGGGGTGTGCGAGAAGATCACCCATTCTCTCCCGCCACATCCCCCACAGGTTCCCCATCGACTTCGGCCCCAACGCTGCACAGCGTAATCCCCGTCGAGTCCGATCGAGCTTCGCCCGATGTGAGATTCAGATCACGGCCGACGACTGAATGCATAAGCTGGGATCCTACCCACCAGTGACTGCTCGAGACGAAAGGACACGATGAACCTCCTCGACCGAGGCAAGCTGTTCACCACTGAACCGGAACTCAATCGCGCATTGGCCTCTGAAATGAGGTTTGATCCCACTGCAACGCAAACCCTGATGCGCGACATTATCGGCATCACGGGCACTGGACCTTTGGAGTCGGTGACCTGCGAACGAGCCGATCACGCGAATTTGGACATCCTCGTGACCTTTGAAAAGGCAAAGGTCGGTGTGGAGTGCAAGATCGGACACCAGCTCAGCCGGGCCCAGTGGGAGGCAGAACTCGAAGCCGTCGATCATCTCATCGCAATCGTCAAAGACACTTCCGACGTCCCTGAGGAGGCTGTATCTGCAGGTGTGCTCGTCTGCACATGGAGACGTGCTCTATCGGTGTTCCGAAACTCTCGGGTGGGGATCGACGATGTCAACAGTCTGAACGACGAGAAAAGGATCGCCAGACGGCAACTGCTGTCAATGAATCTCAAGGACTCAGTGCCGGCCGGGTGGAGCTACGAGGAGAAAGATGGGGATGGCGGGTACCCGTCGGTAATCATCACCTCTGATTTTCTCGATCCTGATCGTCGACGATGGATCATCGTCCAGATCGAACGCAGCCGAAGCAGTGATGGGTATATTGCAAATGTCGGGGTGTCAGTCCACCCCGATGATTTCGGCCATTCTGCGACTGAGCCGGAATGGCTCCGGCTGGTGCGCGAACTCGGACGCTTGGTCGAACACTTCCTTGCTGGGACTGAATTTCCGATCTCCACGACCCCTGGCAAACACCGGCGGAACAAGGACGGTTCGCCATCACCCAGCACCTACAAGATTCAGGCGGCACGTGAGTTCAACCTTCCTCTGCACTATGCGACCGGCTACACCAACTCCTACATCGGAGTGAGGTCAAATCCGCTCACGGATGAAGATCTCGCTGCTGCGGGACGGCTGTTCCTTTCTGCGGCTCAAACGGCACGGAGCGACTTGGAGAAGTATCTCGCTGACGAACGCGACTGAGCATTTGTCGCGGCCGTGCTCAGGGCCTCGGGCACGTCCTTGAACCGCTCCTGCGGCTCGTCGCTGGGGGCCACGGCGCGCGGGGCCATGCCGCGCTGACCGTCCATGACCTCGGGGTGGAAGAGCCGGGCGAAGATCGTCGCACCGTGACGGTGGACCGCCTCGGCGACGGCGGTGTATCCAGCAGACGAGGAGCCCTCGGTGGCCATGAGGACGTGGTTGGGAACAGTTGAGACACGATCGTCATTGATGCATTCGAGAGTCTGCTGACCCTGTCATCGGCATCACCGTATTGTCAGCTTCTCATCCTCTATCCCACAGCAGCTGCAGCCCGGGATCGCACCTGGCCTGCGCCCGGAAGCCGTGAAGACGTGTGAGAATCATTGCATGAACTCTCACCAGGCGCACGGAGCAGACTCCGCGACCACCTCGGCGACCGTTCTCGACCGTCTCAGTCCGCGCGGTCGGCTCGTCGGACTCGATGTCGCCCGCGGAATCGCCCTGTTGGCGATGATGGTCACGCACATCTTCGCCCTCGGCGACGAGACCGGGATGCCGACCTGGGCGGCGGCCTTCGCCGGGCGCGCCTCCGCACTGTTCGCGGTGCTGGCCGGATGTTCGCTGGTGCTGTCGACGCGGTCGCGGTTGGCCGAGTCCGGACGGCTGCGCGATGCCGCACCCGGTGTGCTCATCCGGGCGGCGGCGATCGTGCTCATCGGCCTGTGCCTCGGGTCGATCTCGAGTCTGCTCGCGGTCATCCTCGTCAATTACGGCGTCATGTTCGCCCTGGCCCTGTTCTTCCTCCGGCTGCGGGCGAGCACCCTGTTCGTCCTCGCCGGGGTGTGGATGGTTCTGTCCCCCGTGGTGTCGATGATCGTGCGCTCCGAGTTCGGCCTCGAGCCCGGGTATCTGCCGCTGTCCTGGTTCGATCTGGCGACTCCGGGCCCGATGCTCACCGATCTGTTCCTCACCGGCTACTACCCGGTGCTGCAGTGGCTGTCGTATATTCTGCTCGGCATGGCCGTGGCCAAGCTCGACATCAATAGGCACCTTCTCGCGGTGTTCACCGCCGGTCTCGGGCTCTTCGTCCTCGGCCGTGGCGTGTCCTGGCTGCTGCTCAACCTCGCCGGAGGTGGGGCCGAGCTCGTCGACGTCTCCGAGTACTTCGGCACCGATCTCGCCGCGGCCCTGTTCACCGGCAGCCACGGGGTGACACCGGCGAC
>DWZN01000155.1 GCA_019117545.1 Candidatus Brevibacterium intestinavium | reverse complement strand
GTCGCCGGTGAAGCTCGCGAAGTGCTCGATATCGTCGAGCGTGACCGTCCGCCACTCGGATTCGAGCGCATCCCCGATCCGCAGATCGTTCAGCGACTTCGTGAACGGATGCTCGCCGAGGCGGCGCTGCGAACCGCCCACCCATTCCCCGCCGATCGCGGTGAGCATGTCTGGGGAGGCCTGGATCGCGGTGCGCTGCATGAAGTGCTCGACACCGCGCAGACCGCCCATCTCCTCACCGCCGCCGGCCCGGCCGGGTCCGCCGTGGATGAGGTTCGGCAGCGGAGAGCCGTGCCCGGTCGACTCCGCAGCGTCGTCGCGGTCGAGGACGAGGATGCGGCCGTGCCAGGGGGCGACCCGGCGGACGAATTCGGTGGCGAACTCGGCATCGTGGGTGATCACCGAACCGACCAGGGAACCGCGGCCGCGGGCGGCCAGGGCCACGGCCTCCTCGGTGTCGGAATACGTGATGATCGAGGTCACGGGTCCGAAGGCTTCGATGTCATGGACGGCATCGGCCCATGGGTCATCGGCCTGCAGCACGGTGGCCGCGACATAGGCGCCGCCGTGCTCGGCGGCCAGCCTGTCGGACTCCTCGCGACCGCCGGTCAGCAGGTGGGCTCCGCCGGCGAGGATGGCGTCGATGGAATCGAGCACGTCGGCCCGCTGCCCAGCGGAGACGACCGGGCCCAGCCGCGTGGACTTCTCCCGCGGATCCCCGACCCCGTGGGTGGACAGTTTCGCGATGATCGCCTCACCGACCGCCTCGGCATGGGCCTCGGGAACGAGGGCGCGGCGGATCGCGGTGCACTTCTGTCCGGCCTTGACGGTCATCTCCTCGACGACGCCGGAAACGAAGAGGTCGAACTCCTCCGTTCCCGGGCCGGCATCGGGGCCGAGCAGGGAGAAGTTGAGCGAGTCCGCCTCGGCGAAGAATCGGGTGCCGCGCTCGGTGACGCAGTCGAGGTCTGCCAGGCGGCGGGCGGTGGCCGCGGAACCGGTGAAGGCGATGGCGTCCTGTTCGGCCAGCTGGTCGAACAGCGGCGTGACGTCGCCGCTGATGAGCTGGATGGCACCGTTCGGGAGCAGACCGGACCCGACCATGTCGTCGACGACCGCCCGGGTCAGGTGCGCGGTGTCGGTGGCGGGCTTGACGACGACGGGCAGACCGGCGACGAACATCGGTCCGAACTTCTCGAGCATGCCCCAGACGGGGAAGTTGAAGGCGTTGATCTGCAGCGCCAGGCCCTGCCGAGAGGTGAGGATGTGACGGCCGACGAAGGTGCCGTTCTTCGACAGCCGCTCGATGCCGCCGTCGAGGTGGACGGTGGAATTGGGCATCTGCCGGCGGGCGACGCCGGAGTAGGTGAACAGCGTGCCGATGCCGCCTTCGATGTCGACGAAGGCGTCACGTTTCGTGGTGCCGGTGGTGTAGGAGATCTCGTGGTAGTCCTTGGTCCGCTCCATGAGGTGGGCGCCGAGCTTCTTGAGGATCACTCCGCGCTGGTGGAAGGTGAGTTCGGCCAGAGCGGGCAGGCCTGTGCCGCGGGCATGGTCGACGACGGCGGCGAAGTCGATTCCTTCGGAGCTCACCTGGTGGAGCAGCTCGCCCGTGCCCGCGTCGTGGACGGCACGACCGCCGGCGGCGGAACCGGGCGTGTGCCACACGCCTGCCGCATAGGAACTGAGGATTTCGGTCATGCTGTGGTCTCCCTGGTGAAACGACGTCTCCCGGTTCACGACGGCCGAGTTCGGCGCCGCTGCCGATACCTGGCAATATACTAACCAATCGGTCGGTTATTGTCATCGGCGCTCGAGTGACACCGTCTCCGTTCTGCTCTATGATCGAGATCGATTACTGACCATCCAGTCAGCCGAGGCCGACGGCCGACCCGACGGCCAGTCCGTCTGCCGCCCGGCTGCCAGCCCGACTGGAGGCAGGCTGGAGGCAGGCGATGATCCCTCAGAGTCGAGGGCACGCGCCGCCGGTCAGGCGCACGGCAATGTCGCCCAGCAACCGAAGGAACCGCAATGTCCACCGCAGCTCCCGGCCCGGCCGCACAGAACATGACCCACGAGGAACGCAAGGTCCTCGCCGGAACCCTCGTCGGCACGACCATCGAGTGGTACGACTTCTTCATCTACGCCCAGGCCGCCGGCCTCGTCCTCTCCGCCCAGTACTTCGGCCCGCTGGCCGCGGACAGTCCGGCGCTCGGCCAGATCATGGCCTGGGCGTCTCTGGGCATCTCGTTCCTCTTCCGGCCGCTCGGGGCGATCATCGCCGGCCACCTCGGCGATCGCATCGGGCGGAAGAAGATGCTCGTCCTCACGCTCATCCTCATGGGCGCCGCGACCTCGCTCATCGGCCTGCTGCCGAACTACGCGATGATCGGGGTCAGCGCACCGATCCTGCTCACCCTGCTGCGGATCCTGCAGGGATTCTCGGCCGGCGGCGAGTGGGGCGGGGCCGCGCTGCTGTCGGTCGAACACGCACCGATCTCCAAACGCGGCATCTTCGGCGCCTACCCGCAGATCGGCGTGCCGGTCGGGATGATCCTCGCCACCGGGGTGATCTGGCTGCTGACCTCCGTACTCAGCCCCGAACAGTTCGCCAGCTTCGGCTGGAGGATCCCGTTCCTGTTCTCCGTCGTCCTCGTCCTCGTCGGCTACTACATCCGCCGCCAGGTCGAAGAGAGCCCCGTCTTCGCCGAACTCGCCGAGCGCAGGGCCGAGTCCTCGGCACCGCTGGGCACCCTGTTTCGGAAGAACACGAAGGAAGTCGTCCTCTCCGCGCTCATCTTCATCGGCAACAACGCCGTCGGCTATATGATCATCGCCTTCTTCGCCGCCTATGCCTCCCGCCCGATCGAAGACGGCGGCTCGGTCGGTCTCGACCGGGCCCCCGTGCTGCTGGCCACGACGCTGGCGAGCTTCGGCTGGCTCGTGTTCACGATGTGGGGCGGGGCGCTGTCGGATCGCCTCGGACGGGTGCGCACCTTCCAGATCGGCTACGTCCTGCTCATCGTCTGGCTCATCCCGACGTTCCTCATGATCGATATGGCCAACATCTGGGCCTACGGCATCGGCATCTTCGTCCTCACCGTCGGCATGGGTCTGTCCTACGGTCCGATGTCGGCGATGTACGCGGAGATGTTCCCCGCCCAGGTCCGCTATTCGGGCGTCTCGATCGGCTACGCGCTCGGGGCGATCCTCGGCGGCGCCTTCGCCCCGACCATCGCCGAGACCCTGCTCGCCGAGACCGGCACATCACTGTCGATCGCGATCTACATGATCATCGTGTGCATCATCTCGCTCATCGGAGTCAGCCTCGTCAAGGAGACCAAGGGCGTCGACCTCGGCCTGAGCACGCACCGCTGAGGCGCGCGACAACGTCCCCGGTGCCCAACCCCTTCGCCGTCCCCTCCCCGAGGCGGCCGTGCCCTTCGCACCCTCGCCGGCCGGGCGCATGTCTCCTGCGGGCGGATCCATTGCGCTTCGCACGCGAATATCAAAGTGGATCCGCCCGCAGGAGACAAGATCTCCGCAGCTGGTTCTCGCATAGGGTGGTGACATGCCTGAGCTGAGCTATCCGGACATCGAATCCGCCGCCGCACGGATCGCCGGACGCGTGCGCCCGGTCGCGGTCGCCTCGGCGCAATCGGGGAGACCGAACGCCTCAGGGCTGCACTTCGCTCTCGAGTTCATGCAGCACACGGGCACATTCAAGGCTCGCGGCGCCCAGAACTTCATCCGGGCCCACCTCGAGGAGGGCACCTTCCCCGAGGCGGGGGTGACGATCGCCTCGGGCGGCAACGCTGGACTGGCCTGTGCGTGGGCGGCCCGGGAGGCAGGTGTGCCGGCCACCGTGTTCCTGCCGACCACGGCACCGATGGTCAAGGTCGAGCGGCTGCGCTCCTATGGGGCGACCGTCGAGCTCGTCGGTGCGGAATACGCCGAGGCGGCCGCCGCCTGCCGCAGCTTCGTCGAATCGTCCGGGGCGCTGTCCTCGCATGCCTACGACCATCCGCTCATCGCCGCGGGTGCGGGCACGCTGATGACCGAGATCCTCGAGCAGGTGCCCGATCTCGACACGGTCGTCGTCTCGGTCGGCGGGGGCGGGCTGTTCGCCGGTGTCGCGACCGCCGCGGCCCATCACGGAGTGCGCACGGTGGCGGTCGAACCGAAGAACTGCCGGGCGCTGGGTGCTGCGCTCGAAGCGGGCGAACCCGTCGATGTCACCGTCGATTCCGTGGCCGCCGATTCGCTCGGTGCCCGCCGGGCGACGCCGCTGGCGGTGGCTGCCGCGCAATCGGACCTGGTCACCTCGGTGCTGGTCGACGATGAGTCGATCATCGCCGCACGGATGCGCCTGTGGGACGAGCACCGGCTGGCGGTCGAGCATGCTGCGGCCACGGCTCTGGCGGGAGTGTCCGGCACGAGCGACGGCGCGACCAGCGCGGATCGCGGAAAGACCGGGTCTGGATCGAATGCTGCCGATACCACCGACGGCTATGTGCCGGCGGACGGATAGAAGGTCTGCGTCGTCCTCTGCGGAGCGAACACCGACCTCGGCGATCTCTAGCGCTGTCGGTCCTTCGACTTCAGCGAAGCCTTGATGAGG
>DWZN01000154.1 GCA_019117545.1 Candidatus Brevibacterium intestinavium | reverse complement strand
GTCAGCAGCTCCTTTCGCCCGAGCTGCTCGACGAGGCGCAGAGTCCCCAAGCCGGCGCCGATGGCGAAGGTCTCGGCTGGCACCTCAGCGGTGAGGGCGTCGACCCGCCGCGCGTGGGTCACTCGGGAGCGACGAGTCGCTACAGTGCGCAGCTGGACACCGTGCCCGGCAGCGGGTACGGCGTCGCCGTCATGCTCGACAGTTTCACTCCCACGGTGGAGCACAACTACGCTCTCGCCTCCGGTGTCATCGACGTGACCGAAGGGAAGACGCCGGACCCAGGCGTTCCAGTGGCGACGCTCATCGATATCGGCCTCGCGCTGGCGACCCTGGTGGTGGCGACCCTGACGGTCTTCGGCCTCCGACGTGCCGGACTGTGGAGCACTCGGCGCGCTGCGTGGTCGGGATGGCGGTTCGGTCTGCGTCTGCTGCCGCAGGCGATCGGACCGGCGCTGGCAGTCGGGGTTCTGTTCGTCGTGCCGAGTCTTGAGCGCAATGCGACCACTCCCGTCGACATGTTCGGGTTCTGGCCGGCGGCGATGGTGCTCGTCGGTGTGCTGGGTGTGTCCGGCGCGAGCCTCATCCTCTCACGGGCCGTGCACCGGGCCAGACCACCGGAGCGGCGAGCAGCGGGGATCAGATGATGACGCACGGTCTTCGGGGTACCGGCCCTCTCCCCGTCCGGGTGCGGCGCCTCGAATGCTGCCGCCGCCCGCATCCGTCGACACTGTCGAAAGTCAGGGGGCGGAGAGTCGCCGACACCGCCTACGGTCGGTGCCGACGACCGACTCATGACCGGTTCGCCGACGCCAGTGCGTTCCTAGGCTGGATGTCATGAACGAGCCCGGTTCCGGAAGAGGCCCGGCACCGAAGTCCATCGGAGAGGCAGCACACCATGATCACCTTCGAATCACTCACCAAGGAGTACGGTGACAGACGCGCCGTCGATGACATCAGCCTGACCGTCGGGCCCGGCAAGGTCACTGGATTCCTCGGCCCGAACGGAGCAGGGAAGTCGACGACGATGCGGATGCTGCTCGGCCTCGACCATCCGAGCTCGGGTCGAGCGCTCATCGACGGCCGCCCCTATGCGCGGTTGGTCCGGCCCCTGCGCACAGTCGGCGCGCTTCTCGAACCGCGCACCGGCCATCCGGGCCAATCGGCACGCAGCCATCTTCTCGGCATGGCCCGCAGCAACGGCATCGGGGCCCGACGAGTCGATCATTGCCTGGCCACGGTCGGGCTCGAAGACGTCGGCCGCGCCCGCATCGGGACGTTCTCCCTGGGCATGCGCCAACGCCTCGGCATCGCCTCGGCGCTCATCGGGGACCCAGAAGTCCTCGTCTTCGACGAACCGGTCAACGGGCTCGACCCGGAGGGCGTGACGTGGATCCGCCATCTCATGCGCGACCTGGCGGCGGAGGGGCGCACGGTCTTCGTCTCCAGTCATCTGCTCTCGGAGATGGCCGAAACGGCCGACCACCTCGTCGTCATCGCCCGGGGCCGCCTCGTCGCGGATGCTCCGCTTGCCGAGCTCCTCGATACCACGCGCACCGCCAGGGTGCGCACCCCGAACCCCGCCGCCCTCGCCGAGGTGCTCGAACGTGCCGATCTCACGGTCTCGTTCGCAGCCGATGAGGGCACCGCGCTGCACGTCAGTGGAGAGGACATCGGCGCCATCGGCGCTCTCGCCCATGCCGCGGGGCTGCAGATCGACGAGCTCAGCTTCTCCACCGCCACCCTCGAAAACGTGTACGCATCGCTGACCGAGGGAGCCGCGGAGTATCGAGCAGGCGAATCGGAGTCGATCACGATGCCGGCCGACGAACAGCCGCTGTCGGAGGAACCATCATGAGCACCGCAATCGCAGATCACACCCGTGACGGGCATGAGAGGGCAGCGGATCGGGTCGGCAGCCCCTGGGTCGGGGCCATCGCCTTTGAATGGACGAAGCTCGTCAGCGTCCGCTCGACGTGGTGGATCGTCGCGGTCTCCGTGTTCGCGACCCTGTTCGGTTCAGGACTGCTCGGAGCATCTGCCTTGGCCAGCGGCCGGAACGGGCTCGACAGTGCCGCGCCAGCCCCCTATTTCGTCGTTCAGACGATGATCGCCGTCGAGTTCATCGTCGTCCTGCTCGGCACGTTCGCCATCACCGGCGAATATTCGACGGGATCGGTGATGACGACTCTGCAGTCGGTTCCGCGCAGGTCGCGCTTGCTCCTGGCCAAGGCTCTGGTCCAGTTCGGCACCGGCTGCGCGCTCGGACTCATGTTCGTCGTCCTGGGCACTCCGGTGGCGGCGGTCTTCTCTGCCGAGTTCGGAGCATTCGAGTCATCCGACCTGGTGCGTGCGGCGCTCGGAACGGGCATCGGCCTGGGCCTGCTCAATGTCTTCGTGCTCGGCCTCGGCACCGTGCTCCGAAGCGCGGTGATGACGATCATCACCACCTTGGCGCTGCTGCAGCTGGTGCCGAGCCTGCTGCCGCTGTTCGGGGTCACGCTGATGAGTGAGCTGGCCCGCTTCCTGCCGAATCAGGCGATCGCGGTGCTCTCCGTGGACGCGCCCGGCCCGTACGGGTGGCCCATCGCCCTGCTCGTCCTCGGCTGCTGGGCCGCGGCGGGCCTGCTCTGCGGGGGTCTGCTCCTGCGAACCCGCGACGCCTGAACCGCCAGCAGCGGCGTGCCTGCGTCCGACAGCCGAGGCAGGCAGCTGGGTCGAGCCTCGGCCAGCCCTGTCGGCGGCCGCCGAGCGGTCTCTCACTCACCTCAGCAGGTCGTGGAGGGCACGGGCGGCGGCACCGAGGGCCGCCTCGGCGGCGGGCTGGACGGAGGCGGGATTGCCCGATTCGCTGAGCACGACGATGGCGATGGACTGCCCATCGGCGTGGTCGACGACCCCGATCTCGTGACGGAGGTGGAGCAGCGTTCCCGTCTTCGACGACCACATCGCGGCATCCGAGGACAGATCGGGAGCCAACCGGTGGCGAACGACGTTGCCCGACATGAGTTTGCGCAGGCGAGCGGCCGACTCGGGAGCCATGCGGCGCGGCCGCCACACCTCGGCGAGGAGGTCGGCCAGCCCGGCGGCAGTGCCCGCATTGGCTCGGGAGACATCGAGCTGCCAGATCCGGTGACCGTCGCCCTGGGTCGGTCCGGTCGCCGCCAGATCGTAGGCGAGGTGGGCTTCGGTCCGGTCGAGTCGTTCCAGCGGAGTCCGACCCAAATCGCCGAGGCGGTGCCGGACGTGGATGTCGGTGACGCCCAGTTCGTTGAGTGCACGGCTGACGTCGGCGATGGGGACGAGGCGCAGGAGGGCATCGGTGGCCGTGTTGTCGCTGAAGCACACCGACAGCGTGAGCAGATCGTCGACTGAGAGCCAGGCCGGATGCCGAAAGCGCGCCGCACCGGTCGGGCTCGCGCTGTCGGCTTCGGCAGGCTCGACGCGAATCAGGTCATCAGCGGCCAAGACGCCGTCCGAGATCCGGGTCAGCACCGCTGCGGCGATGGGGACTTTGGCGACCGAGGCCAGAGGGACCAGCCCGTCGGGAGCCAGTGACACCTGGGAGCCGGAGTCGAGGTCGCGAGCGATGATTCGTGCCCGCAGCCCGGCAGCCTCGAGTTCATCGGAGACTGCACGGATGACCCTTGCCGCACCGTTCATCCCTGCCCCCGCGGCTCGGACGCGGACTCGTCCCCGCCGGACACGGCCCGATCTCCACCGCCAGACTCGTCCCTGCCAGACTCATCCCCGGCGGACACGGCCGTGCCGGCGCCGTCCGCGCCGGTGCTGCCGAGGCAGTCGGCGATCTCGGCGTCGAAGGCGCCGAGCACTGTCGCATCATCGGCCGAAACCGCGTCGAGAACATACCCTCTGGCGACCTGCGGATCAATGAGCGGAGCCCATGGCAGCCGCAGATCCGCGGCCTCGTCCTCGGTGCACAGCAGCAGGTCGCCGTCGCTGAGGACTGCCGCGACTGCCGCCGAGTCCGAGTGGTCCACCACCACCTGAAAGGGCAGCAGCCCTGCGGTCTCGGCCGCTCGGCGGATGCGATCACGGATGTGCGGGACGTTGTCCTCGCCCAGCACCCGCAGCCGTTGTCCCATCAGCTGACCGACCTCGCCGGGGACCCGAGCCCGGGATCGTCGCAGCGCGGCGATCCTCACCGGATCGGCCAGTCCCGTCCGATGAGCGCATCCCAATGGCACCGTCCAAGTGGCCTCTGCTGCCGGCACTGCCCGCAGCGCCGCGCGGACCTTTCTCGCTGCCAGGTCATCGGCCCGTCGGCCGGGCGAGCCGGACTGGAAATCGATGCGCAGTCCCTCCTCCTGCGCCGAGGCGGCCAGCACGGCGAGGTTGCGCGTGGAGTACGAGGCCGGCACGGCCACGGAGATCGGTCGCAGTTTCGCCCTGTCGGCGTCGAGCATCATCTCATCGGCCAGTTCGACCAGGCGCGTCGCCGAGGCGAGCATGTCCCGGCCGAAGGGCGTGAGGCTGACCCCGCGCCCGGTCCGCTCGAGCAGTCGGGCCCCGAACTGTTCCTCGAGTCCGGCGATGCGTCGACTGGCGACCGGCTGCGGAATGCCGGTCGCAGCGGCACCGAGTGTCATGCTGCCGAGCTCGCTGACAGCGGTGAAGGTGCGGCAGGCTTCGACCAAGTCCATCACCTCAGGGTATGCGCTTTTGCTATGGATCACCACGAAACAGTCTTCGACAGTATGGCGCGGGCAGAGAAGAGTGGTCTGTGCCGATCACGGCGACACCATCAACCACACGAGAGGCCGGCTCACCCCATGACCAGACGATCACTGCGGACCCTCACCGCTTCCCTCGCTGCTTCGACGCTCACCGCATTCGCCCTCACCGGCTGTGCCGCCGCCGAGGAGCCGGCGGGAACCGGCAGCGCCACGCAGGCCCCGGAGGACTCTCAGCAGGTCGAGAACCGCCCCCAGCACGCCGAGCTCACCGCGGACATCGAGTCCCTCGAAGACGAGTTCGAGGCCCGGGTCGGCGTGAGTGCCGTCGATACGGCGGACGGCACCACGGTCGGCCATCGGGCCGACGAGCGGTTCGGCTTCGCCTCGTCGCTCAAGGTCTTCGCCGTCGCCGAGCTGCTCGACCGCACCAGTCCCGAAGAGCTCGACAAGCGCGTGACCTGGACACAGGCCGATGTCGACACGGCCGGGTGGACGCCGGTGACCGAGAAGCACGTCGATGACGGCCTGCCGCTGGAAGACATCGCGGAGGCGACTCTGCGTGACAGCGACAATGCCGCGATGAACCTCGTCCTCGACGAGCTCGGCGGCCCCGACGGACTCGACTCTGCACTGGAGGAGGCCGGGGATGCGACCACCGAGGTCGTCGACGAGGAACCGGATCTCAACGACATCGACGGCGACAGCCCGGACAATACGACGACGCCGGAGGCCTTCACAACCGACCTGCAGGGACTGCTCGAACCCGACCGGCTGTCGATCGACGACAGGGACCTGCTGCTCGAGTGGATGTCGGACAACGAGACCGGAGATCCCCTCATTCGCGCCGGAGCGCCCGAGGGATGGACGGTCCAGGACAAGTCCGGCCACTCCGACGCGATCCAGAACGACATCGCCGTCGTGACTCCACCCGACGAAGAACCGATCGTCCTGACCGTGCTCACCGAGGCCGATGACCCGGACTCCGAGGACGGGCCGGCGCTCGTCGAAGCCGTCGCCGAGGCTGTGCTCGACGAATTCGCATGAGTGCTGTCGCGCCGGTCTCCCGGATATGACAGAACCTCCCGCTGCTTGCCCATCCCGCACCGCCGGATTCGAGACCTCACACGGTCGGCAGCACTCCGCCGTCGGCACGCAGGGCGGCACCATTGGTCGCCGAAGACAGCGGACTGGCCAGGTACGCCACGAGGTTGGCGATCTCGCTGGGTGCGATGAAGCGCTGCAGCAGCGATGTGTCGCGCACCAGTGAGTCCCGCAGGTCGGCCGCCGGCATCGACTGCGCGGCGGCGATCCGCTCGATGCTCGCGGCCACTCCGTCCGAGTACGTCGGCCCGCCGAGCACGGTATTCACGGTCACCTCGGTGCCGCGGGTGAGCTTCGCCAGGCCGTTGCTCAGCGCCAGCGCCGCAGCTTTCGTCGCGCCGTAGTGAACCATGTCGCCGGGCACGTCGACCGCCGACTCGGTGCCGATGAAGACGACCCGACCCCACCCCTTCTCGAGCATGCCCGGCAGCAGCCGGCGGGACAGGCGAACGGCGCTCATCAGATTGACCTCGAAGTACCGGGACCATTCCGCGTCGTCGATCTCGGCGAACGGCGCCACATCGAACAGGCCCACGTTGTTGATGAGGATGTCGACCTCGCCGAGTCCGCCGAGCAGTTCATCGACCTGCCGCGCGTCGGCGAAGTCCGCCGCGATTCCCCTCACCGAGGCGGCCGGATCGGATTCGCGCAGACGTGCCAGCGCCGCCTCGACACCGTCTTCGTGCCGACCGTTGAGGATCACCGTCGCCCCTTCGTGAGCGCACAGGGACGCGATCGCATAGCCGATCCCCTGCGTCGAGCCCGAGATGAAGATGGTCTTGCCTGCCAGTCGAAGGTCCATGTGCTGTCCGTCCTTGCCAAAGCATCGATTGAAATTCACTTTCCTAGGAAAGTCAACAATAGACGGATTCACTTTCTCAGACAAGTTTTCGATAGACTCGGCCGTATGAACAGCCGCGGCAGCCATGATGCAGAACCGAACGGATCGGACGCCTTCACCGCCGACGAACTCGAGATCTGGTCATCCGTTGCAACGCTGCTGGAATGGCTGCCGGCAGCACTCGACGCACAGATGCAGCGAGACTCCACGATCAGCCACTTCGAGTATGGAATCCTCTTCGCCCTCTCCCAGGCAGACGAGGGGTCGTTGACGATGAAGGAATTGGCCGGTTTCGCCAACAGCACTCTCTCCCGGCTCTCTCGGGCGGTCGCACGACTCGAACGCAGGCAATGGGTGACCCGGGGCCCCGATCCCGACGATGGCCGGACGACCATCGCGACCCTGACTGAATCCGGCCTCGCCGCCACGCGTGCGGCCGCTCCGGGGCACGTCGCTCTCGTGAGGCGCTTGGTCTTCGACTCTCTGACTCCGGCTCAGGCTCGCGCACTGGGCAGTGCAAGTCGCCGCATCACCTCGGCGATCGCAGACGAGGGCGGCTGGCGCCCGCAGTAGCCACAAGTCCCCCCGCACGAACTCCGGATCCCGCGTTCGCCCTCACTGGTGGATGAGACAATGCGATCAGACGAACACACCCCCCCCCAGCCTCACAGAGAGTCTCTCAAGGAGGAGCAGATGACCAGCATCGGTTTCATCGGAGTCGGAGAGATCGCCTCGGCGATGGTCGAAGGCCTTGCCCGCAGTGAGGCCGACGACGCCCACGCGAGCGGCCTTCGGTTCTTCCTCTCCCCACGCAATGCCGACCGCGCAAAGCACCTCGCCGAGTCCCTCGAGACCGCCACGGTCTGTGACAGCAATCAGGACGTCGTCGACCGCAGCGAACTCATCGTCCTCGCCGTCCTGCCTCAGCAGGCGGCCGCCGTCCTCGACGAACTCGACATCCCGGCGGATCGAACCCTCATCAGCGCCGTCGCCGGTCTCGCCACGGATCAGCTCGCCGAGCACCTGCCCCACTCCCCGACGATCGTGCGCATCATCCCGTTGCCGGCTGTGCGCGAGCGCAAGGGCGTAACCGCGATGTATCCGGCGAATCAGGCGGTCGAGGAGATCCTGGGCCGCCTCGGCGGATCGGTCACGGCCGCCGACGAGACGCTGTTCAGCACGCTGTCGGCGGTGACGGCGACGATGTCGGCCCACTTCGCCTTCCTGCAGTCGATCACCGCGTGGCTGGTGGACCAGGGGTGGAAGCAGGCCGATGCCGACCATTTCATCCGCGGGCAGTTCGTCGGCCTCGGCACCACGCTCGCCGAAACCGACACCCCCATCAAGGAACTCGTCGCCGACCACGAAACGCCGGGAGGGCTCAACGAACAGCTCAATCGCGAGTGGATGGACGAGGCCAACCGCGGCCGCCTCGCCGCTGCGCTCGACGCCGTCTACGCCCGTGTGACCGGCGCGGCCGACTGAGCAGTTCGCCCGGCCGGGCCGGCCTCAGAACAGTCCGGTGATGTTCCCGTCCTCGGTGACGTCGATCTTCAGTGCGGAGGGTTCGCGCGGGAGGCCGGGCATCGTCATGATGTCACCGGCGATGACGACGACGAAGCCGGCACCGGCCGACAGCCGCACGTCCTTGACCTCGATGATGTGGTCGGTCGGGGCCCCGCGCAGACTGCCATCGGTGCTCAGCGAGTACTGGGTCTTGGCCACGCAGATGGGTGCATCGCCGTAGCCTTCCTCGGTGAACTGGCGCAGCTTGCGCTTGACCTTGGCCGGCAGGTCGACATCGGCGGCCTGGTAGATCCGCTGGGCGATGGTGCGGATCTTCTCCTCCAGCGGGCGGTCGAGTTCATAGCTGTAGCGCGCACGAGAGGCGGGATCGGCAGCAGGCGCCTCAGCATCCCCAGAAGCGGTCCCAGCGACAAAGAACGAACCATCGTCGACGGCCGGTCCTGCTGTACCGTCTCCGCGTCCTGAACCGACACCGCCCACCGCCTCGACGACGGCTTCGGCCAGCGCCAGCGCGCCCCTGCCGCCATCGGCCCAGTGGGTCGACTCGACCGCGGCGGTCCCCAACCCCTGCAGGTGGTCGATCGCCGCTGTCATCTCCTCGTCGGTGTCCGTGGGGAAGCGGTTGAAGCACACCACCGGGGTCAGCCCGTAGATCTCGCGCAGGTTGCGGCAGTGCAGTTCGAGGTTGCTCATGCCCTCAAGCACCGCAGAGACGTTCGGTGTCTCGACATCGGCGACATCGACCCCGCCGTGGTACTTCAGGGCCCGCAGGGTCGCGACGACGACCACGGCCGAAGGCCAGATCCCGGCAGTGCGGCACTTGATGTCGAGGAACTTCTCGGCACCCAGGTCGGCGCCGAATCCGGCCTCGGTGACGACCCAGTCACCCAGCGCCAGCCCCGCTTTCGTCGCCAGCAGGCTGTTGCAGCCGTGGGCGATATTGGCGAAGGGGCCGCCGTGGATGAAGGCAGGCGAGTGTTCGAGGCTCTGGACCAGGTTCGGTGCCAGGGCATTGCGCAGCAGCGCGGTCATCGCCCCGGCTGCGCCGATGTCGCCGACGGTGATCGGTTCGCGGGCGCGGCTGTGGGCGAGCACGATCCGCCCGAGCCGCTCCTTGAGGTCCGTCAGCGAGGTGGCCAGGCAGAACACGGCCATGACCTCACTGGCGACGACGATGTCGAAGGCGTCCTCGCGCGGCACTCCCCCATTGATGCCGCCGAGGCCGACGACGACTCCCCGCAGGGCACGATCGTTGAGGTCGACGACGCGGCGGATGTGGATGCGACGGTGATCGACGTCGAGCTCGTTGCCGAAGTGGATGTGGTTGTCGAGCATGGTCGCGGCGAGGTTGTTCGCGGCCGCGATCGCGGCGAAGTCACCGGTGAAGTGGAGGTTGATGTCCTCCATCGGCACGACCTGGGCGTGGCCGCCGCCGGCCGCGCCGCCCTTCATCCCGAAGACCGGCCCCATGCTCGGCTCGCGCAGCGCCAGCACCGCTCGACCGACCTCGGGTCGGCTGCGCGCGAGTTCGTTGAGCCCGTCGGCCAGGCCGATGCTCGTCGTGGTCTTGCCCTCTCCTGCCGGAGTGGGGCTCATGGCGGTGACGAGGATGAGTCGGCCGTCCGTGGCGTTCGCTGCCGCCCTGTCGAGGACCTCGATGGGCACCTTCGCCTTGGTCCACCCGTGGGGAATGATGTCCTGTGCGTCCAAACCCAGCCCAGCGGCGACGTCGACGATGGGATCGAGCTCGGCGCTGAGCGCAATATCCATATCTGTGGTCATAAGGCCATCATGCCGCTTCTATTGCGATTTGTGACAATCGCCGCCCCGAGAGTTTGCACAATGCGCGCTGAGTTCCGCCTGCCGCAACAGACACCCGCGCCGAGGCGGCCGACCGTTGAGTGCCCGACTGCACGCCTGACCGCGCGGTCGCGTTCGTGGATCATCCTCGCTGGGAACATCCCGGGGTGACGACTCGACAGCATTCGTGCCGATCCTCAGTCCCGTCGCGCGCCTACCCTGAACCGCTCTGGAATATCGCCGGCACCGGTGGCGAGGTCCGCCGCGAACTCTCCGAGCAGCGGCGCGAACTTCGCGCCGTGCCCCGAACAGGCGGAAACGATGACGAGCCCGTCGACCTCATCGATGACGAAGTCCTCGTCCGGAGTGTTCGTGAACAGGCAGGTGGTCTCCGCATACGGTTCCGGCACCAGCCCAGGCAGATGCTGCTTCGCATAGTCGACCATCCGAGCGCGCATCTCCTCGGTGATCTGCCCGTCCTGATCGAGCGCAGAACCGATCACCCGACCGCCGTTGAACTGCGCGATCTTCTGCCCCGCGAATCCCGCGTCCCGTCCACCGGGCAGCCCATAGGTGAACATCTCGCCGGACTTGTGGATGAATGTCGGCCAGGCAGTCGCCGGCCGACCGTCCTCGCCGGTGTCCCGATAGGGCATGTGGAAGGCCTGCTCCTGCCTCACCTCGAAACGCGGCAGCGCTTCACGGAAGCCTGTCGGGAACCCGAGGTCACCGAGGAGGTCGGGCAGCCAACCGCCGGCGGCAACGATGACGCGATCACCTTCGATGGTCTCCCCCATCGCCGAGATGACACGGAAGCCGCTCGCGGAACGTCGGGCCACCTCGGCGACGGTCCAATCGGTGAGCACCCGGGCCCGGCCGGTGGCCCGAGCAAGGTCGAGCATGGTCTCGACTGTGGTCTGGGCGTCGATGACGCCGGCGTCGGGGTGCCACAGGACCTCGGTGCCGAAGGTGAACTGGGGCCATCGCACGGCCGCACGCGTCGCATCGAGGATCTCATGCTCGACGCCGACCGCCTCGAAGATCTCGACAAGCTGCGCAACGTGCCGGGCATCACCGTGGTCAATGGCGCCGGTGCGAGTGACCAGCTCGGTGTCGGCTGTCGCCTCGAGAGCGTCCCAAAGGCTGCGGGATCGCACGACGAGTTCGGTGTAGAGCCGATCGGGGTAGGCGTAGCGGAAGATGCGTGCCGAACCGTGCGAACTGCCGCGCTGATTGGCCGGTGTGTGCCGTTCGACGACGGTGACGTCCTCGCCGCGCGCGGTGAGCGAATAAGCGGCTGCGGCACCCGCCAGCCCTGCCCCGATGACGATGTGGTGGGTCAAAACAGCCCTCCTGTTGAGTGGGCGATGGTCACCGGTCTCCCATTCTCGCGTGTGTCTGCTGCAGCTGCAGATCGGTCACACAGGTGGCACTGTCGTCCGAGCTGGAAAATTCGGTCGACCCGGTCTTGCCCGCAGCCGAGACCTCGATCGTTCCGCTGATGTCGGAGGGCACCCAGAAGCCGATGAAGCCGTTGTCGAAGGTCGTCGTCGACTCCTCGACCACCGCCTTCCCGGTCGACGAGTCGGTGATCGTCACCTCGACCGGCTCTTCACTCATTTCGCCGAGGCAGGTCGTCAGACTGTGATAGAAGCAGTCGTGAGTCTCCTCGACGAAGGGAGCGATCGACACGTAGCTCCTGTCCTCGGGCAGGTCCATGGCGACTTCCTGCGTCCCGTCGGTGAGAACGATTTCCTCGTTCCGGACGGAGGCCATGAGGTTCTCGGGTCGCTGGCTCACCGGCAGGCGGTCGAGGCGGTCGATGAGCTCAACGGCGTCCATACCGGCGAGGTCGTGCTCGGCGAGGAACTCCGTCGTCGCGCGCTCCCCCGTCTCCGTCGTCAGCGGCTGCCCGTTCTCCGGCACCGGATCCCCATCTGCCTCTGGAGCGGAACACCCTGCCAGCGCGAGGGCGAGCGCAGCCATACCGCTGGCGATGGCCATTCGCTTCATTGTCAACTGTTTCCCCCTTGTCACTCAGGGTGCGGAGCACCGAAGTCGTTGTCGCAATCATACCCTTCAGGGGTATAGGGTGACCGATGCGGCCACACGGAACGGCCGCAGAAGACGACGGCCAGCACAAGGAGATCACTCGTGAAGACGTCCGCTCAGACCATTCGCCTCACCGCTGCCGCCGCGGCGATCGGACTGACCCTGGCAGGCTGCTCAGCGCCCGACGATGTGGCCCAGGAACCCGACACCGACGGAACCGAGGCCGCAGGCGCCGCATCCACTCATGAGTCCGGCGAGTCCGACCACGAAGGCATGGACCACCCCTCCGACGGAGGTGCCCCACCCGAAGGAATCGAGAAGGCCGCCGATCCGAAGTTCGACGTCGGCGACGCGGTCGTGCTCTCGGCCGATCACATGCCGGGCATGAAGGGCGCCGAGGCGACCGTGTCCGGGGCCTTCGACACGACGACCTATTCGATCAGCTACACCCCGACCGACGGCGGTGATCCGGTCGAGGACCACGAGTGGGTCGTGCACGAAGAGCTCAAGGATCCGGGTGAGGAACCGCTGCAGGACGGCGCCGAGGTCACCGTCGAGGCCGATCACATGGCCGGGATGAAGGGTGCGAAGGCAACGATCGACTCCTCGACCGATGAGACCGTCTACATGGTCGACGTCAAGACCGATGAGATGGAGATGACCAATCACAAGTGGGTCACCGAGTCCGAGATGAAGCCCGCGAACTGATCGGTCAGACACGAGCGGTGCCGAGCCCGGATTGATTCGGACTCGGCACCGACCGTCGGTGAGGGTGAGGCTGGTCAGGAATAGGTGTAGAAGCCCTCGCCGGAGGCTGCGCCGAGCTTGCCCTTGTCGATGTAGTTCGTCTTGAGCCACTCGGCCAGCTGAAGCGCTTCTCCGTCCTTTTCCGAGAGGACGTTGTACGGAGTCCTGAGTCCGATGATGTCGGTGATCTGGAATGGGCCCATCGGGGCGCCTGTGGAGATCCGCCAGACCTTGTCGATGTCCTCCGGCTCGGAGTACCCGCCGGCGGCGAGGGCATAGCCGGCGTGGAGCAGCGGGACGAGCAGTGAGTTGAGGACGTAGCCGGCCTTCTCCTTGTGCAGCGGGATGGGCACCATGCCGATCGCTCCAGCGAAGGAGACGACCTGGTCGAAGACTGCGGGGTCCGTATCGGCGGTGCCCATCACCTCAGCGATATTGAATCTCCACACCTCGTTGGCGAAGTGAAGAGCGAGGAACTTCTCGGGGCGTCCGGTGAAGTCCTTGAGTTCGCTTGGCAGCAGCGTCGAGGAGTTCGTGGCGAAGATCGTCCGTTCCGGGGCCAGCTCACCGAGGCGCTCGTAGGTGTCCCGTTTGAGTGAGATGAGCTCAGGGATCGCCTCGATGACGAGGTCGGCCTCACGGACGGAATCGCCGAGGTCGGCAGTCAGTGTCAGACGATCGATCGCCGCGCGAGTCGTCTCCTCGTCCGCACCTTCCACGCCGTCCTTCTGATAGCGCTGCGCGAGCAGTTCGAAACGTTCACGGGCGGATTCGAGCGCCTCCTCGTTGATGTCGTAGGCAGTCACGGCGAAACCTCTGAAAGCCGTCTGAAAGGCGATCTGCGATCCCAGGACCCCAGTGCCGAGAACGGTCACCGTCGAAATGTCATTCATCATTGCTCCTTCCATGGGGATGGTCTGAGACGACCGTCGGCCGCCCGACATCGCTGCATGCACCGGCGACGATCTGAGCGACCTGCAGCGCGAGATCCTCGTGTGCGTCTCGGTCAGCTCGCATCCCCGTCGAGACACGGGCGATCGCGACAAGCGTGGCAGCGAAGATCGAGGAGGCCGCGAGTCCGGCCGCGGTGACAGGGACGCCCAAGCCGTCGACGAGCCGCCGAGCGATGCTGTCCTCGAGATCGGCGATGATCTCCAGCCCCTCGGTGCGGAACTTCTCGGCGGTTTCCCCGAATAGGATTTCGCGCTGATAGACGGCAGTGTTCTCCGGGTGCTGCCGAGCGCTGTCGAGCAGCGGTGCCACTGAAGCGAAGACGGCTGCGTCCACGCTGGACTCCCGCTCCGCTCGCCGCCGCCCCTCCGAGACGGCCTCACGGACGAGATCGTTGAACACCCGAGTGAGCAGCTCGTGCTTCGATGCCGCATAGCGGAAGACTGTGCCGGAGGCGACGTCGGCACGATCGGCGATCTCCAGGGTGGTCACCTCGGAGAATCCCGAAAGAGCTCGTCCGCCGCGGCGAAGATCGCCTCGCGCTTGATGCGCATCTTCCGGTCCCGCCGTCCCAGCGGGCGGGTGGTGTTCCTGCCGTCCTTGATGCCCATTGAATGACTCCACTCATTAATGAACGCATTCATTATTTATGAATGATGGTGCTCCTGCGGAAGGGAGGCACCAACGTCAAACCGTGACTCCTCGGTCACATTTGGGAGCGCGAGAGCAGCACAGAACCGTGGCGGAGAGGCAGAGGGTCGACCAGCCCGGGCGGTCGGGCTGTCGAGCTCTACTCCTGCTCGGGCAGCATCCCCGCGGCCTCGACGGCGCTGCGCACGATCTCCTCGAGGCCGAACTCGGCCTTCCAGCTCAGCAGCGCCTGGATGCGGGAGACGTCGGCGACCAGGGCCGGTGGGTCTCCGGCCCGACGCTCGCCCATTTCGGG
>DWZN01000153.1 GCA_019117545.1 Candidatus Brevibacterium intestinavium | reverse complement strand
GATGCCGAGGACGAGGACGTCGTTCCGGCCGCACTCCAGGAACCGATCACCCCGCTGCCGGACCGGAAGCCGCAGGAGGAGTTCCTCGTCATCGACGTCGACGGTGATCAGCAGGCCGTCGTCGATGCCGCCGTCTCCGGACACTCGGTCGTCGTCGACACCCCGCCCGGTACAGGAGCCACCCAGGTCGCCGTCGCCGTGGCCACGACACTGGCCCACACCGGCAAGAGCGTGCTGTTCCTGGCCCAGACCTCCGACGCGCTCGACGATTTCTCCTCCCGCCTCGCCTCGGTGGGACTGAGCGACTTCGCCGTCGACACCCGCGAAGGCTCGGAGAACATCCGCAAACAGCTCATCGGACTCATCGGTTCGGCCGAGAAGTCCGAACGACCGGACCTGTCGAAGCTGCTCTCCGAGCTCAACGAGCAGCGGGCCACACTGTCCGACCACGTCTCCTCCCTCCATCGCAGGCGCGAGCCCTGGGATGTCTCCGTCTACGAGACCATGCAGCACCTCGCGGAGCTGACCTCGGGTGAGAACTCCCCGCAGACCCCGGTGCGCTTCGACGAGGACATCCTCGGCGCCAGCGAGGACCGTCGGAACATCCTGCGCGGCAAACTCGGCCAGCTCGCATCCCTGGGGGCCTTCACCCTCGATGTCGAAGACACCGTCTGGTTCGGTGCCGACCTCAATTCCGTCGAAGAGGCCGAAGCCGCCCGCACCGTGGCCGAACGCCTCGGCCGGATGATCCCGGACCTCGTGTCCGCGACCGAGCCCGTGCTGGCCAAGGCCCAGCTCAACCCCCGCCGCAACATCGACGACTGGGCGAAGGCGATCCGCGTGCTGCTGCGAGTGCGCAAGACCCTCGACAGCTTCGCCCCCGATGTCTACGACCACCGCCTCGACGACCTCATCGCCGCCACCGGCACACCCGAGTACCGGGCCGAAGTCGGCGTGGAGATGGGCATGCTGCAGCGTCGTCGACTGAAGAAGTCGGCTCAGGAGTTCCTCCGGCCCGGCGCCGAGGTCGCCGACCTCCACTCCGCCCTCATCGATGTCCGCGCTCAGCGTGTGATCCTGTCCGACCTCTCCGGTCACGATGGGCGCCCGCAGATCCCGCGCGGTGTGCTGGAAGCCGATGAGATCCTCCAGAGCGTCGAAGCCGATATGGCCAAGCTCTCGCCGATCCTCGAGACCACTCCGGACGGGGGAGACCTCGGTTCGATGCTCATCGAGGAGCTGCAGGCCCGCACCGAGGCGATGGGCCGTGACTCGGAGAACCTGGCCGAACTGCCCGAACGCTCCCGACTGCAGCGTGAGCTCGACGCCGAGGGGCTGACCGACCTCATGGCCGATCTGCGTCGCCGCAAGGTCGACGACTCACTGGTCGGACCCGAATTCGACCTCGCCTACTGGGCCTCGGTGCTGCAGACCATGGCCAGTGAGGATCCGGCGATCGGCCGTCACGACGGTGCCGCCCTGCACCAGGTGGCCGAGGACTTCCGTGAGAACGACCGCGCCTTCGTCGCCGCCGGTGCCTCCCGGCTGCGCTACAACCACGCTCAAGCTTGGAAGCGCGGGATCGACTCCGACCCGATCTCCGCCGGAGTCATCAAGCAGGAGCTGCTGGCGAAGCACACCTCGGTGAAGCGGATCTCCTCCCAGGCGCCCGAACTGCTCACGACCCTGGCACCGGTGTGGATGGGCAGTCCGTACACGGTTCCCGAACTGTTCTCCGCCCTCCCGCTCTTCGACGCCGTCGTCATCGCCGATGCCGGCCGGCTGTCGGTCGCCGACGTCGTTCCCGGCATCACCCGAGCCCGCCAGGTCATCTCCCTCGGCGACTCCCGGCTGCTGGGACCGCGTCCGTTCTCGATCGCGGTCGACCGCTTCGGGATGGACGACGGGAATCATCCGCGTTCGGTGCAGGACCGCCTCGGCGAGTTTCTGCCGCGCATGCGGCTGTCGAACTCCTACCGGCTGTCCCCGGTGGGCCTGATCGATCTGGCCAACCGGCACTTCTACGATTCGACGATCTCGACGCTGCCGACGGCGCACACCGGCGAAGGCAGCGGTCTCGAGTTCTCCTATGTCGCCGATGGCCGGGGCCCCACGGACATCGGCACCGGTCGGGTCGAGAGCCCCGATGCCGAGGTCAAACGCGTCGTCGAACTCGTGCTCAAGCACGCGCGCAACCGGTCTCGGGAGTCCTTGGCCGTCGTCGCGCTGACCCCGCACCACGCGCAGCGTGTGGCCACCGCGATCTCACGGGCGATGAAGGACCTGCCCTATGTCGCCGCGTTCTTCAGCGATTCGTCGAAGGAGCCCTTCGTCGTCACCGACGCCGAACGCGTTCAGGGGATGTCCCGAGACGCTGTGATCTTCACCCTCGGCTACGGTCGGACCGTCCACGGCCGGGTCATCCACGACCTCGGCCCGCTGTCGGGTGCCGACGGCAGGCGGATCCTGGCGGCCACGATGACGCGGGCCCGGAAGCGGCTGACCCTGGTCTCGAGCATCGAGGCCGAGGACTTCGACCGGAACAAACTCAGCGGGGGAGCGGTGATGCTGCCGCGCCTGCTCGAGGAGATGGCCGCCGGCGGCGTCAGCCAGCCCGGCCCCCACGGTGAGATCTACGATCCGCTGATGGGCGATATCGCCGATCGTCTGCTCCAGCTCGGCGTCGTCGCCCACGAACACTACAACGGCATCGATCTGGCCGTGGCGAACTCGACCGAGGACGAGCACGGCATGATCATCGCCGTGGCCGGTGACGGCCCCGAATACGCCTCGATGCGCAGTCTGCGCCAGCGCGACCGGGTCCTGCCCGAACAGCTGGCCAGGCGCGGGTGGAAGTTCATGCGCGTATGGTCGACCGATGCCTTCGTCGATCCCCAGACCGAGACCGAGAAGATCTTCGATGCCTGGCGCGAGACCGTGGAGACGATGAGTCCGCAGGCCGTGCTCAATGCCGCGCGGGCCGCCTCGGTGGTCGTGGGCCGCACCGGCAGTCGACCGAAGCTCGTGCCCGGGCTGCCGATGCACAAGTACTCCGCCGAGGGCCTCGACCAGATGATCGATTGGATCCAGTCCGATGCCGTCGTCCGTGGGGACGGGGAGATCAAGGACCTCCTCCGCACGGCTCTGGCCCAGAAGGGCAGCTCCACTCGCGGCGATTCCCAGCTGCAGGCCGCCGTCGACCGCTACCGTCAGCGCCATGCCCAGGCGAAGAAGGTCACCGGCGCCGAGGTGCTCATCCCGCGGTCCGACTCGACCGGTCCTGTGGAGGACGAGATCCTCCCGAGCTTCGACACCGGCAAGATCAGGGCCGATGAGCTCCGGTCCGCCGGTCTCGTCGAAACGGCGAGCAATGAACAGGTCGCCGAGGAGGCCGACGCCTCCGATGACACCGATGACGAAGCGGGTTCGACCTCCAGCACCGATGACGAAGCGAGTTCGTCCTCCAGCACCGAGGCGAACGCCGCTACCGGTGGGAACGCCGCAACCGGTGCGAAGGACGACGATGCCTGAGGACCGCAGCGAGGCCGAATGTTCGGGTGCCGCTGAGGACTCCGAGGCGGCTGAGCAATCTGTCGAGACCGAGGCGGCTGCCGAGACCGAGGCGGCTGCCGCAGAGCGCAGGGCCCGTCTCGAGGCGGCCAAGCGCAGCTATCGCGCCACTCTGCGCAATGAGGCCGACACGGGCGGCGGCGGATTCAGCGAGGACTACTACCGATCGCAGAAACCGCCGCACTGGTCATAGGCGACTCGGCCATCACAACGGCTGACCAGACGCGTGAGAAGGGCCCGCCTCCCGGAGGCGGGCCCTTCTCTGCCGCGGGTGGGATCGACCAGGGTGCAGTCGGATTCAGTGCCGCGGAGGCTGGTTCGGGTCCACGGGGCCGCCTTCGCTGGCCGGGCCTTCGGCGGGTCCGCCTGCGGCTGCGGTCTGGTTACGCAGGATCTCGCGGATGTCGCCGAGCAGATCCTCGGTGGTCGGAGGAACTTCTTCCTCGGGAGCTCCGCGCTTGCGCAGCTCATTGAGCTTGTTCATCGGGACGATGATGATGAAGTAGACGATGGCGGCGACGATGAGGAAGTTGATGGCCGCGGTGATGACCGCACCCAGATCGATCGTCGTCTCTTCGACGTTCTCCTTGATCTGGAAGGACAGTGCCGGACCCTCGGCACCACCGACAGCGGCGATGAGCGGATTGATGATCTTGTCGGAGAATGCGGTGACGATGGCGGTGAAGGCGCCGCCGATGATGACCGCCGTAGCGAGTTCGACGACATTCCCCTGAAGAATGAAGTCTCTGAATCCCTTAAGCATTAGAGAAAGCCTCTCGGTGTGTATGTTCACTGAAATGCGGTTGAGAACAGCTCAATTACGTTCCAATAGTACACATCGCTAACTTGTTGTCAGCAGATTTCCCCTGTGAGTCTCAGCAAAGGCTTTATCGCCGACTTTGCACGAGAAGGCCGCCTCATTCGCGCCAGGAGACCGCCTATCAGTGTGCCCCGGCAGCTCGTCCCGACCGAGAAGCGTCGGCAAGCTCAGTTGGGCAGTATTGCGAAGCTGATCGGCAGTCCCGCGAATTCGGCGACGCGACCGGCGTCCTCGGCAGAGAGGATTACTGAGACAAGCTGTCCTGATTCGCCGGCTATTCCCTCCGGCTTGTCGACGAGGCGGGCGATCGTGACCTTTTCGACGACGACCTCTGAACCTCCATCGGGCAGGGAGGAGAACAGGCGAATCCTCTGCCCGGGCTGCAGCAGCGCCGCCGAAGCATCATCGGCCAGCCGGATCGGCATGAGCAGGCTGTCGCTGCCTTCGGGCAGGGCCTGCTGATCGAGCACGATCGAGGAGGTCAGGGGCGAACCCTTCGACAGGCCGGCCGAGCTGTGCCGTCCAGTCACCTCGGCGATGGAAGTGAAGGACTTATCGGGGACGAGCTCGGGTGGGAAGTCCGCGAGGCCGAGATCCTGGGAGCGCAGCTCGGCGCCGGGCGCGAGGTCCGTCGTGGCGACGACGATCGCGGTTCCGGCCCGGTTCGGAGTCAGGGTCCAGACGATGAGGGCGCAGGCGCAGGCCAGGCAGAGTGCGGCGAGGATCCGTCGCGGTCGGAAGCGCGATGACCGCGCCCAGGACGAGGCTGTGCTTCGGATGCGCTGCAGAAGGCCCATGCGTTGAGCCTGCGATGACCGGTGCGGCCGGGCAAGTGAGCGAATCCGGCCTGTGGACGCTCAACGGCTGTCCACAGGTGGACGGTGCTCAAGTGGTGATCGAACTCAGCTCGCGGCGGGAGTGCTCGCTGCCGAAGACTCGGACGAGCTCGAGGACTGAGAGCTCGAGGCCGCGGGCGAGGAGTCCTTCGTCGACGAGGACTCGGAGCGCGAGGAGCCGACGGTGCTCGAATTGGACGCACGGGAGTCGGTGGCGTAGAAGCCCGAACCCTTGAAGCTGATGCCCACGGTGCCGAAGACCTTCTTCAGGTGGCCCTGGCATTCGGGGCAGACGGTGAGGGAGTCGTCGCTGAAGTCCTGATGGATATCAAAGGCGTGACCACAGCTTTTGCATGCGTAGGAGTAGACGGGCATTCGAGACCTTTCTTCGACAGCTAGATTATAGTGCACGCCGGCCGTCGCGTGCGCACCGGTCCGAGAT
>DWZN01000021.1 GCA_019117545.1 Candidatus Brevibacterium intestinavium | reverse complement strand
ACCTTGTTGGGGAACCAGAAGTCC
This sequence comes from Candidatus Brevibacterium intestinavium, assembly GCA_019117545.1. Lineage (GTDB taxonomy): Bacteria > Actinomycetota > Actinomycetes > Actinomycetales > Brevibacteriaceae > Brevibacterium > Brevibacterium intestinavium. Next base: position 3,946 of record DWZN01000021.1, on the reverse strand, counting down.
ATCTCCGCGCTCGGTTCGGTGAACGGGAAGAAGCTCGGGCGCAGGCGGGTCTTCGACTCGGGGCCGAACATCTCGCGGGCGAAGCCGTCGAGGGTGCCCTGCAGGTTCGCCATGGTCAGACCCTTGTCGATGGCAATGCCTTCGATCTGGTGGAAGACCGGGGTATGGGTGGCGTCGAGCTCATCGGTGCGGAAGGTCTTGCCCGGGCACACGACGTAGAGCGGGACACCGCGTTCGAGCAGCGAGCGCGACTGCACCGGGGAGGTGTGGGTGCGCAGGACGAGGCCGGCCTCGGCGGGGTCGACGAAGAAGGTGTCCTGCATCTGGCGGGCCGGGTGGTCGGGCCCGAAGTTGAGTGCGTCGAAGTTCAGCCACTCGGATTCGATCTCCGGTCCTTCGGCGACCTCCCAGCCGAGGCCGATGAAGTAGTCGGCGGCCTGCTCCTGGATGAGGCTCAGCGGGTGGCGAGCGCCGAGCTGCCTCCGGCCCGTGGGCAGGGTGACGTCGATGGCCTCTTCGATCAGTACTGCGGCGTCGCGTTCGGCTTCGAGTTCGGCCTGACGGGCGTCGTGGGCCTGCTTGACCTGCCCCCTGGACTTGCCGACGATCTTGCCGGCGGTGGCCTTATCGGCCTTGTCGAGTCCGCCGATGGCCCTGTTGGCCAGGGCCAGCGGGGACTTGTCACCGGTGTGGTCGATCTTCGCCTGTTTGAGTTCGTCGAGGCTGCGGGCGTCCGCGAAAGCTGCCAGGGCCGCGTCGACGGCCTGCTTCACGGCGGACTCGTCCAAGGGGTCGAGCTGATCTGTCATCTATGTCCTTCTGTCCGTGTCGTGTGGACCGAATGTCTCATCGTCGCCAGTCTATCGTCTCCGGTGGTCGCCTTCGGGGCGGTGTCCGCGGGATGAATTCGGCCGCCTCGGCGACCTGGGTGAGGCTGGCTCGACGAGGTGGGTGCGGATGGCTCGACCATGTGGGTGCGGCTGGACGGGTGGGGCCGCCTCGGTGTGGGCGAGGTCATATATCCTGCGTCGAATGGGCGGTAGTGTCGGGCACATGACGACACAACGTGCATCCGATGTCATGGTCAGAGCCTTGGAGAACGAGGGCGTCGAACGCATCTTCGGCATTCCCGGCGAGGAGAACATCGATTTCCTCGATTCCGTGCGCCAGTCGTCGATCGAGTTCGTCCTCACTCGCCACGAGCAGGCCGCCGCGTTCATGGCCGCCACCTACGGGCGTCTGACCGGTCGGCCCGGAGTGTGTCTGACGACGCTGGGCCCGGGCGCGCTCAACCTCGCGACCGGGGCCGCGTACGCCCACCTCGGTGGGATGCCGGTGATCATGATCACCGGGCAGAAGGGCATCCGCACGGCCGAGCAGGCGGCGTTCCAGATGGTCAACACGGTCGCGACGATGGATCCGCTGACGAAGGAGAGCAAGCAGATCACCTCGGCGGCGATGATTCCGACGATGGTCAGGGACGCCTTCCGCGTCGCCCAGGCCGAACGACCCGGGCCGGTCCATCTCGAACTGCCCGAGGACATCGCCGGCCTGACCGTCGACGGATTCGAACTCATCGAACCGCACACGAACGGACGGCCGATCGCGGCGGACACGGCGATTGCGAACGCCGCCAACGTCATCCGGGAAGCGAAGCGGCCGCTGCTCATGCTCGGCGCCGACGCCTCGCGGTCCGAATGCAGCGACAGTCTGTCGAACTTCGTCTCCGGGATGCGCATCCCCTACTTCACCACGCAGATGGGCAAGGGTTCGGTGTCCGGGTCCTCGGATCTCTATCTGGGCACGGCGGCGCTGACCGACCGGGACTATATCCACGACGCGATCGAGGAGGCCGATGTCATCGTCACCATCGGCCATGATACGACGGAGAAGCCACCGTTCACCATGGACGGGAACGGGCCCACCGTCGTCCACATCGGCTACCGTTCCGCAGTGGTCGAGCAGGTGTACTTCCCGCAGTTCGAGGTCATCGGGGCGCTGGGCCCGGCCTTGGACGACCTCGCCGAGGCGCTCGGCGGTCCGGTGACCAATGCGGAGGCGCTGCTGCCGATGCGAGAGGACATCCTCGTCAAGATCCACGAAGGCGCCGATGCCGACCGGTTCATCCCGCAGCGGATCGTTCAGGAAGTCCGTGATGTCATGCCCGTCGACGGGATCGTGACCCTGGACAACGGCATGTACAAGATCTGGTTCGCCCGCAACTACCGCACCACCCGGGCCAACACCCTGCTGCTCGACAATGCTCTGGCGACCATGGGTGCCGGCCTGCCCTCGGCGATCGGGGCGAAGCTGACGCATCCGGAGCGTCGGGTCATGGCTGTCGTCGGCGACGGCGGGTTCATGATGAACAGTCAGGAGATGGAGACGGCGGTGCGGTTGGGTCTCGACCTCGTCGTGCTCGTCCTCGAGGACTATACGCTGGGCATGATCCGGTGGAAGCAGGAATCCGACGGCATGCCCGACTACGGCCTGACGTTCGGCAACCCGGATTTCGTCAAGTACGCCGAGTCCTATGGCGCGACCGGGCACCGGCTGTCGGATGTGAGCGAGATGAATGCGGTGCTGTCATCGGCCTTCGAGGCCGGTGGGGTCCACGTGGTCGTCGCGCCCATCGACTATTCGGAGAACAAGCGGGTGCTCATCGACGAACTCGGGCGGCGGTGACGGCCGGGGCTGACAACGTGTTGCGTGCCGTCGTCCGGCGGTGAGGCGGTCACTCGCAGGGCTGTTCCGGCGGTGACGCCGACGCTCGGCAGTGCCATCGCCGCCCGGTGGTGGCGCGGTGCTGTACGACCGGCAGGAACGCGTCACTGTCGGCAGGGTGAGTTTCGGGGACCGGCTGCTCTCGCCGCAGCGTTTGCCGCTCGTACGGCAAGCACAGCACAGATGATGATGAGCACCCACCCGAGCACAGAGGCCACGTGCCCGATGCGCGTAACACTCGCCAGTTCGACGCCGAAGAGTGCCACAGCATGGCCGAGACCGATAGCAGCCATGGCGATGAGATAGGGCATTCCCGCTCGTTGCCCTGCTTGCCATGCGGCCTCGGACATCAGCGTGTATCGGGTTCGTATGCCGATGGCAGTGTTTCTGGCGATCGGCTTTCTGCGCTGACAGATGACAAGGACAACGCAGACTGCTGTGACGACCAGGTACCCGATCATCGGCGGGTAGAACATTCGTGCTGTCTCCTTATTTCAACGGCCGTGTATCGGGTCGGGTGCGTCTCCCCGCAGCTCCGGCTCTCACCGGCGTGAGAGCTGCCAACAGAATTCATTCGACACTGATACCGAGTTCTCGGGCGAACAGCTCAGCGAAGAGCATCAGCTGCATCTCATCGATCGTCGCCCCACGCAGTGAGTGGACGCCGGAGATCTTATGCGGCTGCAGCCCGCGCAGATCGACATTGCCCAAGGTCGCCTCCTCGCATTGGAGAACACCGACTGTGCTGTCCGGAAATGAGACTCGGCTGGCCTTGGCGCGGTCGAGGTCGATCTCGTCGATGACGCAGTCGCGGAATTCGACGTCGGCGAGTTTCGCCCCACGCAGATTGAGATAGGAGATGCGGCAGTTCTCGAACAGGACTCTCTCCCACACGCTGTCGTGGACGACTCCGGCCCCGATCCTGGTACCGGCGATCTCTGTGTGGGTGAGATTGCCTCGCGGCATCGCCCACGTATCGGCCCGGCAGCCCTCGACACGTGTACCTGTGAAGCGGACTCCAGTGAGGTCCACCGGCGCCTCGGCCTCGCCGAAGTTCACCCGAGTCAGTGCGCAGTCGAGGAACGTGGCCTGGGTGGAATCGATCTCTGTGAGGTCGAGATCGGCGAAGTCCATCCCTTCGAGGAACTCCTCGGGAACGATATCGCCGAGGAAGCCGGGAGTCAGCCGACCGAGGTCCAGCTTCGGTGGGCGCGGGGTCTCA
>DWZN01000152.1 GCA_019117545.1 Candidatus Brevibacterium intestinavium | reverse complement strand
GGCTCGGCGCAGCTCCTCGGCGTTCTTGAACGTGAGGTTGCCGGCGAAGGACATGAAGTACCCTTCGGCCGCGCATTCCCGGGCCATCTGCTCATCTCCGGAGAAGCAGTGGAAGATCGTGACCTCCGGGGCGCCTTCCTCCTTGAGGATCCGGAGCACATCGGCGTGGGCGTTGCGGTCGTGGATCTGCAGGGCCTTGCCGGTGCGCTTGGCGATCTCGATATGGGCTCGGAAGGACCGCTGCTGTTCGGCGATGCCCTCCTCGCCGGTGCGGAAGTAGTCCAGCCCGGTCTCCCCCACCACGCGCATCCGGTCGTGGGCGGTCACGAGCGACTCGATCTCCGTCAGTGCGTCATCGAGCAGACCGCGCTCGGCCAGCCTCGGCGCCTCATTCGGGTGGAGTGCCACTCCCCCGAGCATCCACATGCGACCGGCCGCAGGCGGTGCGGGCACGGCCGAGGCGGCGGTCGCCTCGGCGGCTCCGCTGTCTCCCGCGTATTGGGAGGCGACGAGCTCGGTCGTCCACCTCGCCGCGGGAAGGTCACAGCCGATCTGGACGATGCGCTGGACCCCGGCGGACTGCGCGGTGTCGAAGAAGAAGTCGAGGCTCGGGAACTCCTCGTCCTCATCGGGCCGAACCTCGGGCTCCGGCTCGTCGGCACCCAACGGCAGCCGCACTCCGGTGCAGATGTCGAGGTGGGTGTGGGTGTCGACGGAGGGGAAGGCGAGCGGTTCGGGCACCGGTGGATAGGTTCCGGCGGCGCGCGAGGCCATTACTCCGACTCCTCCACGAACTTCGGGAACACGGGCTCGGGCTTCGGCAGCGGGGTGCCCGGCTCGAGCGGGAACGCCACGGCCGCGAACGACCGGGGATCGACCTCGGCGTCGGCGAGCCCACCGGCGGCCGCCTCGGCAACATTCGGGGCCAGACCCGCCGAAGCATAGGCCGCACCGGCGGCGACACCGATGCCGGCACCTGCGGTCACTGTCTCCATCGCCTCGGCGCCGGATCCGGTCTCGGCGGCGGTCGGCAGAACCTTCGCCCCGGCCTCACCGGCTCCTGCGGGAACGCCGAGGAGGTCGAGGATCTTGCCCGCGGAATCGGGCATGACCGGCTGGATCATGATCGAGATGATGCGCACGACCTCGATCGTCACCCACAGCACGGTGGCCATGCGCTCGGGGTCGGTCTTCTTCAGCTTCCAGGGCGCCTGGGCGGAGAAGTAGCGGTTGGTCTCGGTCAGCACCTTCCAGCAGGCCTCGACGTAGAGGTGGAGGGCCTGCGTGTCGACGTGGCGACGGGCGGTGTCGGGCACGGCGCGGGCGAGCGCGAGCAGGGCCTCGTCCGCCTCGGTCAGGGTGCCCGGCTGCGGCACCTGGGCGTCGCAGTTCTTCGCGATCATCGACAGGGACCGCTGGGCGAGGTTGCCGTACTCGTTGGCCAGGTCCGCGTTCTTGCGGGTGATGATCGAATCCTTCGTATAGGACCCGTCGTGGCCGTAGGAGACCTCGCGGAAGAGGAAGAAGCGCAGCGTGTCGAGTCCGAAGGCGTCGACGAGGTCGAGCGGGTCGACGACGTTGCCGACGGACTTCGACATCTTCTCGCCGGCGTTGAACAGGAAGCCGTGGGCGTGGACCCGCTTGGGCAGCTCGAGGCCGGCGCTCATGAGGAACGCGGGCCAGTACACGCTGTGGAAGCGGATGATGTCCTTGCCGATGATGTGGACGTTCGCCGGCCACCACTTGGCCAGTCGCTCCTCGTCATCGGGGTATCCCGCGGCGGTGAGGTAGTTCGTCAGAGCGTCGATCCACACGTACATCACGTGCTTGTCGTTGCCGGGCACGGGCACACCCCAGTCGAAGGTGGTCCGGGAGACCGAGAGGTCGCGCAGCCCGGAGGCGACGAAGGAGGCGATCTCGTTGCGGCGGGAGTCGGGGCCGATGAACTCGGGGTGGGTCTCGTACAGTTCGAGCAGTTTGTCCTGGTACTTCGACAGGCGGAAGAAGTAGGACTCCTCCTCGGTCCAGGTCACCTCGGTGTGGGTCTCCTTGGACACGCGCACACCGTCGACGACCTCGGTCTCGTCCTGCGTGTAGTAGGCCTCGTCGCGGACGGAGTACCAGCCGGAGTACGTGTCGAGGTAGATGTCGCCGGCCTCTTCGAGCCTGCGCCAGATGGCCTGCGAGGCCGTGTAGTGGTCTTCGTCCGTGGTGCGGATGAACCGGTCGAAGGTCGAGCCGAGGGCGCGCTGGGTGTCGCGGAAGTTCTTCGCGTTGTCATCGGCGAGTTCCTTGGGTGTGATGCCGAGCTTGTTCGCAGCCTGCAGCATCTTCAGCCCGTGCTCATCCGTGCCGGTGCAGAAGAAGACCTCGTGATTGTCCAGTCGTTTGAACCGGGCGATCGTGTCGGCCGCAATGTACTCATAGGCGTGCCCGATGTGAATGGCCCCGTTCGGGTAGGCAATCGCTGTCGTCAAGTAGTAACCCATAGGCCATTCAGTCTAAGGGACACTCCGCTCCCCGCGCGCACGGGTCCGCTGGGGACCCGGTGGGACCCGGTGGGGCGGCGCGCAAGTGTGATCCGCCGAGAGTGGTGGGGCGGGCCGCAGGAGTGATCCGCCGAGAGCTCGATTTGGCACAGCAAGCTCTGGTTCCATACCGAGCTCTCGGTCGTGGAGCGCTCCGTCAACCGTCGTGGCGGCAACCGGCCCGCTCACAAGAGCAGATGGCGATCACACAGCTGCTTCAATTCGGGTGCCTGTGAGAACAGCTTCTGCCTGAAAGTGAACAGCGACATCACCTCATTGAACTTGAAGCGGATGACTTTATACCCCATTGCCAGCAGCCGATTGTGCTGTCGACTCTCCTTGTTCATCGTGTCGAAACCACCATCCGCGTACTTCTGCGTACCGTCCACGTAGAGTGCGACCCGAGGTTCCCCGCGGGCTCCGGGCCCTCGTGCAGCCGGGAGACTCCCATCACCGTCTGCTGAGTCCGGTCGTGAAGGCCCCTTCAGCAGGAAGTCGAGTCGTGTCAGCTGCTTTCTTCCGTCGAATACCGTGACTTGCTGAACGAACTCGTGCAGTCCCAGTTGGTGGAGAAGCAGCGAAGTACGGCTCTCCGCGTAGCTCTCCGACAGAGGCGAGACCAGCTTCGCGAGCTTCTTGGCTCTCACGCTGCCGCGGGTCATCCGCGACAGCGGTCCAGCGAACAGCTCGTCGACAGCCCCGGGCACATCGTCCATCAGCTGCGGCGGATAGCCGAGCCGGAAGATCAGGTCTTCGTCATCGCCGAGGAGATGCCGACGAAGCACCTGCTCCATTGCAGCGAAGCCGGCAGCCGGTCCCAGAAGCGAAATGAGGTCCACGGCAGTCCGTGCCGCAGTCGTTGTCACTGCGCCCTCATGCATCTCCACGTCGTCGCAGGTCGGCCGCCTTCGCCGTTCGATTTCGGCAGTCCGTGAACTGTCGCGGGGGTTGATAACCGTGATCGGCCCTCGCGGGACATCGAACATCCTGATGCGATGAAGATACGCGGCGGAGATTCCCCACACCGCATCCCCGCTGCGATACGAGGGGTAGCTGAGGATTCTCAGTCGGTTCAGGTGCTCGCGATAGCGCGCTTGGAGTGCCGGATCCCGTGCCTGCTGTCCCCGCTCGGCCTGCTCCTCGTGATAGCGGATCCACTCATCATCGTCGATGAACTGTGCGTACATGAGGTGGCGCGCGTTTACGCAACGGCGTATCACCGAGTACACGCCCCGGCCCAGCTTCAGCAGGCAGCATTCAAGGGACTCGCGGATGAGGGCACTTGAGGCCCCGGCCGCTCTCAGGTCCTGGTAGTAGGCGATGTTGAACATCCGGCCAGGTTGGCCGCTCTCAGCCTCTGCGGCCACTCCTGGCACTCTGCTTGTGGAAACGCAGTCTCCGCCCACAGGGCACCTGCGTGCGAGTCATCGCGAAGCCCACAGTGTTCAGCGCTCAAGTGGAGCCCGCTGAGAGCCGCGTTCGCAGTCGCCTGATCCGCGCCGCCCCGTGCGAGAGCTCGATCTGCGACGGAAAGCACTGGTTCCATACCGCGCCCTCAGTCGTGGGCCGAGCTCTCGGCTGAACATCAGCGCTTCCACACCGAGAAGCGCACGAGTCCGGACCCGAGCCACGCCCCCGCTCACCGCGCGAAAGCCCCTCACCCCACTGGGCGAAAGCCCCTCACCCCGCTGGGCGAATGCGCCCCTCACCCACGCAGCGAAAGCCCTCACTCTCGGTGGAGCCAGGCCTCGTAGACGTCTCGTTTGGACAGCCCGAAGCGTTTGGCCACCTGCCCGGCCGCATCCTTGGCCCGCACACCGGAATCGACCAGGGCGCTGACTTCGCCGAGGTGGTCCTCCGGGGCGGTCTCGACCTCGGTGGCGCCCGCGAGCACCAGCGTCAGCTCCCCGCGCAGTCCTGCGGCAGCCGACTCCCGCAGCGAACCGACGGTTCCGCGCAGGGTCTGCTCGTAGGTCTTCGTGAGCTCGCGGCTGATGCTCATCGGCCGGTCGGCGCCGATGACCTCGGCGAAGTCGTCCATCGTGTCAGCGATGCGATGCGGACTCTCGAAGAAGACCATCGTCCGCTTCTCGGCCTTGAGCTCCTCGAGCAGGGTCCTGCGCTGACCCGATTTGCGCGGCAGGAACCCTTCGAAGCTGAACCGGTCGCTGGGCAGGCCGGAGACCGCCAGGGCCATGAGAACCGCGGACGGTCCCGGTGTGGACGTGATCGCAAGACCCGCCTCGGCGCAGGCCCTGACCACGCGGTAGCCGGGGTCCGAAACGGCGGGCATGCCCGCGTCGGAGAGCAGAGCCACGGTCTCACCTGCGGCGATGAGTTCTACGAGCTCGGGGGCACGATGGCCCTCGTTGTGGTCGAAGACGCTGATGACGCGGTTCGTATGGCGAAGCTCCAGACGCTGGGCCAAGGAGAGGAACCGGCGTGTGTCCTCGGCGGCGATGACATCGGCGGCTTCGATCGTCTGCCGCATCCGCGGGCTCGCATCGCCGAGGTTGCCGATCGGAGTTCCGACCAGGATGAGTCGCCCGTCGGCGGGGTCATCATCGGGGGCCCGGTCGCTGTCATCGGCCGGGCCGGAGCCGACGCCGGAGTCATGAGCTTCGTCCGGGCCCGTGCCTCGCTCATCGCTGTGTGGCATGCCTGTCATCTGCTTCTCACAACCGCCGCTGCTCCTGTCCGCGCGGAATGCGCCGTCCGCCTATGCCCGGTGCCTCATCACGTGATCGGCATTCGCCCCCGTGCAGGCACCCGTCCACCGGCACAGTTCCCACCCGTGCAGCTGTCGTCCGCACCGGGTGCTCCGTGCCGGAATCGTCCGATTCCGCCCCTCAATCTACACGACAGCAGGCGCTCCAGAAGCGCACCTCACCCACGGCAGAAGCGCGTGTGAGCCTCACACCCGACCGAACGCGGCTACGCAGTTCTGGCCACCGAAGCCGAAGGCGTTCGTGATCGCATGATCCACCCGAACCTCGCGGGCCGAATTGGGCACGTAGTCGAGATCGCAGTCGGGGTCGGGCGTTGCGTAGTTGATGGTCGGCGGGATGAGGCCGTCACGGATCGATCGGGCGCAGACCATCGCGGCAAGGGCCCCTGCTGCGCCGATGAGGTGCCCGGTCATCGATTTCGGCGCAGACACCGCAAGATCGTCGGCGGCTGCACCGAACGCGGTCCGGATCGCGGCCGTCTCGGTCTTGTCATTGGCCTTCGTCGATGTGCCGTGGGCGACCACCAGATCGACGGATTCGCCGGTCAGGCAGGAGGAGTTCAGAGCGCGGGTGATCGCCGCTGCAGCGTAGCGGCCCGACGGCTCGGGGGCCACGACGTGGAATCCGTCGCTCGTCAGTGCTCCTCCGAGCACCGAGGCGTAGGGCTCGGCGGCACGGGCGCGAGCATGGGAGAGCCGTTCGAGCACGAAGATCACCGCTCCCTCTCCGAAGACGAACCCGGTCCTGTCCGCGTCGAACGGGCGGCTGACTTCGGCCGGGTCGCCCTCGCCGGGGGAAAGAGCGCGCATCGCACCGAGCCCGGCGAACATCGGAGCGGTGATCGAGGCGTCGGTGCCGCCGGCGATCATCACATCGGCCTGACCGGAGAGAATGAGATCGCGGGCCTCGAGCAGCGCGTAGGCACCGGAGGCACAGGCCAGGGCACTCGCATTGACGGGCCCGTGGACACCGAGGTCCATCGCGATCTGACAGGCAGGCATGTTCGTCAGTGAGGCGGGAACGAACATCGGACTCACGAACCGAGCGCCTTCCGAATCGAGCGTCCGAGTCGCCTCCTCGACCTCGGGGAAGCCGGAGACGGCGGCGTTGACGACGATTCCGGCGATGTCTCCGGCTTTCGTCGCGCCGTCGGCGGACTTTCCGAGACTCGTCACGCCGGCGGCGGACTCCCCCACACTCGTCGCGCCGGCGGCGGAGCCACTGGTCTCATCCGAAGCACCGGCAGAGGTGGCCGCGATGCCGTCGAAGTCGGACAGCGACTCCGGCAGACCTGCATCGGCGACGGCTTCACGGGCGGCGACGACGGCGAGCTGGGTGGCCCGGGACGTGCGTTTGAGGTCCTTGAGCTTCAG
>DWZN01000151.1 GCA_019117545.1 Candidatus Brevibacterium intestinavium | reverse complement strand
ACCGCGAACATCGTCACTCCGCGCACCTTCCCCGCGATCGTCGGCATCGCGCTCATCGTCCTCGGCCTCTTCCTCGCCGGCCAGGCCGTGTACAGGGCCCGGAAGGCCGCCCTCGCCGAGGCGGGGCCCGGGAACCACATCAACGGGACGGGGGCCGGGAACGGTGCGGCCGCCTCGGCGGGGGAGTCGGCGGCCTCAACGGGGGAGTCGGCGGTCTCGGATGAGACGGCCGGCGGACCCTCCCTGGAGGCTCCGCCGGAACCTGCCGCGCGGAAGGTCGTGTTCCAGTTCGCGCTCTTCTTCGTCTATCTGGCCATCCTCATCCCGGTCGGCTTCCTGCTCTCGACCGTGGCCTTCCTCATGGGGGTGACCAGCATCTACTCTCCGCAGAAGTGGATCCGCAACCTCATCTTCTCCATCGGCTTCGCACTCGTGGTCTACGTTGCCTTCGTCTACGGGCTCGCCGTGTATCTGCCGATCGGGATCCTGGGTTAAGGGGACGGATATGGACACTCTCATCGATCTGGGAGGCGGCTTCGCCTCGGCGCTGGAGCCGGCCAGCCTTGCCTTCGCCCTCCTCGGAGTGCTGCTGGGCACGGTCGTCGGCGTGCTCCCGGGCATCGGACCGATCTCGGCGATCGCGATCCTCATCCCGGTCTCCTTCGGCATGGAGCCCGTGCACGGTCTCATTCTGCTCTGCGGCATCTACTACGGGTCGATGTACGGCGGATCGATCACTGCCACACTCATCAAGACCCCTGGTGAGGTCGCCAGCGCGGTGACCGCGATCGAGGGCTACGAGATGGCCCGCCGCGGTCGGGGCAAGGCAGCGCTGGCGACCGCGGCGATCGGGTCGTTCCTGGCCGGGACGCTGGCGATCATCGGGCTGACGTTCCTGTCGCCGGTGCTCGTCAAGCTCGCGAACGTCTTCGGCGCCACCGAGTACTTCCTGCTCATGGCCACCGCCCTCCTGTTGGCGTCGACGATGTCGGCCGGGTCGCGGGCCAAGGCGCTCATCTCGATCTTCATCGGGCTGGCCGTCGGGCTGATCGGGCTGGACTTCCAGACGGGGCTGCCGCGGCAGACCTTCGGCATCGACCTGCTCTCCGATGGAGTGGACTTCACGATCTTCGCGATGGCGCTGTTCGCCATCCCCGAGGCGATCCGCAACCTCGCGCTCGGGCGCGGAGCGAAGGAGAGGATCCAGAGCTTCGGCGACGACAGGTGGATGACGCGAGACGACTGGCAGCGCTCGGCCGGGCCCTGGGCACGCGGTTCGGTGCTCGGCTTCATCATCGGCATCCTGCCCGGCGTCGGGCCGTCGCTGGCATCCTTCATGTCCTACATCATGGAGAAGCGGATCTCGAAGCGGAAAGAGGAATTCGGCCACGGAGCCATCGAAGGCGTCGCCGGTCCCGAGGCGGCGAACAATGCAGGTGTGGGCGGCGCGATGATCCCGCTGTTCAGCCTCGGCATCCCGGGTTCGGCGACGACGGCGCTGCTGCTGTTCGTGTTCACGATGTACGGGCTGCAGCCGGGACCGCTGATCTTCCGCGACGAGTCGGGCCTGATCTGGACGATCATCGCGAGCATGTACATCGGCAACATCGCGCTCATCATCCTCAACCTGCCGATGGTCGGAGTCTTCGTCAAACTGCTCAAGATGCCCAAGGAGATCCTCTTCTCCGCGATCCTCGTCCTCGTCGTCATCGGTGCCTACGCCATCGAGTTCAGCCTCTTCGGGCTGATGATGCTCGGCATCTTCGGCGTCATCGGCTACCTCATGGACAGGGGCGGCATCCCATTGGCTCCGGCGATCCTCGCGCTCGTGCTCGTGCCGCTGCTCGAGGACAACTTCCGGCGGATGCTCCAGATCTCCGGCGGCTCGTTCGCGCCTCTGATCACCCGGCCGGTGTCCCTGTCGATCATCATCCTCATGGTGGTCGGCATCGTGGGACCGATCGTCTTCCGGTGGTGGGTGAGTCGTCGCAGGCTGCTCGCCGATGTCACGGTGTCGTGATGGTGTGGGAAGGAGCGGACATGAGGGACACCGCTGAGAAGCCCGCGCCGGAGATCGGCGTCCTCGACCGCAGCGCGGCGATCCTCGCGATCCTGCAGGACCGGCCGATGACGGCTGCGGAGATCTGCCGGCGGCTCGGATATTCGAAGTCGACGACTTACCGGCTGCTGGCCGATCTGCGGACCCATCGGTTCATCGTCCGTGACTCCTCGGGGCTGCTGCGCCTGGGCCCCTTCCCCGGCCGGCGCAGCATCGCCACGACGAACTCCGTGCTCGAATGCCTGCGGACGATGACCGGAGAGTCCGTGCAGCTGTGGATCCGGGTCGGCGAGGACCGGGTGTGCGTGCGCAACGTCGAGGCAGACCACGAGCTGCGGGTCTCCCGGGGTGTCGGAACCGTCCTGCCGCTGGTCGACGGCGGTTCTGCCGCGCTGGCGCTGTGCGGTCCGGGCAATCCCGCGGAGTTCTACGCGACGAAGCAGGCACGGGTGGCGGGGACCGCCTCGGCGAGTGTCGCGTTCACCGTCGGGGCGAACGTGTTCGCCCTCTGCGTCTCCTATCCGCTGACCCGGGAGCCGGAGAACGTCGCCGGCGCCTATCGAACCCTGCTCGCCCAGGCCGCGGGCGAGCTGCGGGCGCTGCTCGAGGGCAACGAGGAGCTCGGAGTGCTGCGCGACATCGCCCGCCTGGCCCTCGGCGCGAGGAGACAGGCGGGGGAGTAGACGCGCGGCCGGAGCCTGCCGGTGGCATCAGGCATTCGCGGGCTGCGCCGCCGTCGGAGTGGGCCTCTCCTTCTCCGGCGCCGCTGCGGAGCCTCGTGTGCTGCGCAGCAGCCGCATCGCGTTGGCGATGACCACCAGCACGGAAGCTTCATGGACCAGCATGCCGATCGACATCGTCACCCCGCCGGCGAAGACGCCGGCCAGCAGCACCACCACCGTGACCAGGGCGATCCCGATGTTCTGCCGCATCACGGACGCGGTCCGTTTGGCCAGGCCGACGGCTTCCGGCAGCTTCAGCAGATTGTCGCCCATCAGAGCGATGTCTGCGGTCTCCACCGCCACGGCCGAGCCGGCGGCTCCCATGGCCACGCCGATGTCCGCGGTGGCCAGGGCCGGGGCGTCGTTGACGCCGTCGCCGACCATGGCGATGGTGTGGCCTTCTTTCTGCAGCCGCGCGACCACGTCCAGCTTGTCCTCGGGAAGCAGGGAAGCGTGGATCTCGTCGATGCCGGTGGACTTGCCGATGGCCTCGGCCACCAGCCGGGTGTCACCGGTGAGCATGACCACTTTCTTCACGCCGGCCTGGTGGAGGCGGGCGACCATCTCGGGCGCATCCGGGCGGATCTGATCGGCGACGGCCACGACGCCGATGACCCGGTCGTCGACAGCCACGATCATCGGAGTCTTGCCGTCGGCGGCCAGCGCTTCGGCTGTGCGAGCAGCGCTGCCGTCGTCGGCGATGCCGAACTGGGCCAGCAGCGGCGGGTTGCCGATCAGCACCCGGCGGCCCTCGATATCCGAGACGATGCCCTTGCCGGGGACCGGGGTGACGGTGCCGGGAATGCCGCGCGGGCCCACTCCATCCGCCTGGGCGGTCTCCAGGATGGGACGGGCCAGCGGGTGTTCGGAGCCGGCCTCCGCAGCCGCCGCCCAGCGCAGCACCTCGCTGCGCTCCAGGGTCGAATCCAGCACGATCACGTCGGTCAGCTGAGGACGCCCCTCGGTGAGGGTGCCGGTCTTGTCCACGGCGACGGCGGAGATCTTGGCCGAGGTCTCCAGGAACTCGCCGCCCTTGATCAGGATGCCGGTGCGGGCAGCGCGGCCGATGCCGGCGACGATCGCGACCGGGATGGAGATCACCAGGGCACCGGGGCAGCCGATGACCAGCAGGGTCAGAGCCAGGACCACGTCGCCGGAGATGAGCCAGGCCACCAGGGCCAGAACCATGACCGCGGGGGTGTACCAGCCGGAGAAGCGGTCGATGAACGCCTGCGTGCGGGCCTTGGCGTCCTGGGCCTCCTCCACCCGATGGATGATCCGCGCCAAGGTGGTGTCGGCACCGATGCCGGTGGCCAGCACCTGCAGAAACCCGCCACGGGAGACGGTGCCGGCGAAGACCTGCCCGCCCTTGGCCTTCTCCACCGGGATCGACTCGCCGGTGATCGAGGCCTCATCGATGGCTCCGGTGCCAGAGACGACCTGGCCGTCCACCGGCACCTTCGCGCCGTTCTTGACGAGGACGATCTCGCCCATCCTCACCTGGCCGGCGGGGATCTCCTGCTGCTCACCATCGCGCACGACGATCGCGGAATCCGGGGCGACGGCGACGAGCTCGGCCAGTGCCGAACGCGTCTTGTTGAGGGTCGCGGCCTCCAGCGCGTGGCCGACCGCGAACAGGAACGTCACCGCCGCGGCCTCCCAGAAGTTGCCGATGATGACCGCGCCGATGGCTGCGACGGACACGAGCAGGTCGATGCCGATGACCTTGGCGATCAGTGCGCGAACCGCCTTGACCGCGATTCCGTAGCCGGCGACCACGGCCGCGGCGATCATCAGCACGTCGCCGAGGGTGAAGACCCCGCCGGCATGCGTGGCGTGGGCGCCGGCATCGAGCCACCATTGCCGGCCGACGGTGAGATCGCCGGCGTCGCCGTCCAGCCACCGGAGGGCGAAGGAGATGATGATGAGCACGCCGGATATGACGGGAACCGACCAGTTCCCGTGGACCCATTTCTGGAGCCTGTTCACTTTCGGGTACGACCTTTCTGGATCTGGAGCCGGCGGGCCGGCAGGTTGGAATGAGCAGAGATGCGTGCGGGCCCCCGCAGGGGCCCGCTGGCCTCAGAAGGCCGTGGGAGCGGCCTTGTAGCCGGCCTTCGCGATGGCAGTGACAATGTCCTCGACCGAAACGCGTTCGATGTCGTGGTCGACCTCGATGCGGGCGGAGGCGAAATGGACCTTCACGTTCTCGACACCCTTCAGGCGTCCGACCTGCTTCTCGATCTTGGCCACGCAGGAGGGGCAGGAGAATCCTTCGGCCCGCAGGATGGTGTGGGTGGTGGTCGCGTTGGTCATTGCGGAGTCCTTTCACTGTTGTTCCTTCTTGACACCTTCAATGTAGGTTCGCCGCGCCGCGGACTCCTTGACCTGGATCAAGTTCGCACTGCTCCGCCCTGGTGAGCTCTGCCGACAGGGTCTGCGACGGTCTCGCGCCCGCGTGAGATAGGCTCGGAGCATGTCCGAGCGTGATCTGTGCGTCACCCGCGTCCCGATCTTCCAAGGTCTCACCCTCCAGGAACAGCTGCGCGTCGCGGACTTCGCCCGGCCGATACTCGCCGGCAAAGGGGAGATCGTCTACGGCCCCGGACAGCCGGTCTCACGCCTGCTGGTGGTGCACAGTGGACAGGTCAAGATCAGCCATGAGTCCGCCAATGGTCAGGAACAGATCCTGCGAACGGTGACCGATGGCGATGTCGTGGGCGAACGGGCCTTCCTGACCGGCCATCGCCCGAATGACCTCGCAGTCGCGCTGGAAGACAGCAGGATGTGCGTCTTCGACCACAGCGACCTCGCAGCGCTTCTGCGTGAATACCCCGACATCAGCCAGCGGATGCTGCGGACACTCTCCGACCGGCTGTCCTCCGTGGAGCGGCTCCTGGCCGCCATCACCTCCAGCGATGTCACTGCCCGCGTCGCTGCCTACCTCCTGGACCTGCCCGGCAGCATGCGGGAGGGAACAGTCACAGTGACACTGCCGATGGCGAAACAGGAGATCGCCGCATACCTCGGGACTACCCCGGAGACCTTGAGCCGGCGCCTCGCCGCGCTCTCTGCCTCCGGGCTCATCGAACTCGACGGGCGTCGAAACGTCGTGATCCTCGACATCGACGGGCTCGAACGTGTCGCCACGCCTCGATAGACCCGCGCCGGCGTCAGTGCCCGGACACCGGAGCGAGATGTTCAAACATGGAGTCAGTCCGGCGAAATAGGATGCAGGGAGACCGATATCGATTCTGCCGAGCACGTCCAGCGTCACTGACGGACGTGGCAGTCATAGGAGGACACCGCATCGTGCCACGCACCGTCTACTACACCGCCACCACGCTCGACGGCTTCATCGCCGACCCTGACGATTCCCTCGAATGGCTTCTGCGGCAGACCGAGGAGCCGCCCGATGACGGTTTCTTCGAAGGCGTCGGTGCCATCGTCATGGGGGCGACGACGTATGAGTGGGTGCTGCGCAATCTCGACGGGCCGTGGCCCTACACAATGCCCACATGGGTGATGACCCACCGCAGCCTGGCGCTGCCCGAGGCGGTTGAGGGCGGAGGCGAGCCGAATATCCGCTTCGCACAGGGATCGGTCGCCGACCACTACGTCGAGATGTGCACAGCCACCGGCGATCACGATCTGTGGGTGATGGGTGGGGGCGACCTCGCCG
Organism: Candidatus Brevibacterium intestinavium; assembly: GCA_019117545.1. Lineage (GTDB taxonomy): Bacteria > Actinomycetota > Actinomycetes > Actinomycetales > Brevibacteriaceae > Brevibacterium > Brevibacterium intestinavium. The sequence continues at coordinate 1,785 of DWZN01000151.1, read as the reverse complement.
GCCAGTTCGCCGACGAGGGATTCCTCGACGAGATCATCACCTACACGGCCCCCGTCGTCCTCGGCAAGGGACGCCCGCTGCTGCCGCGGCGCCTCGACCTCGAACTCATCGAAGTCGGCCACAGCGATCCCTTCGTCATCGCCCGCCACCGTGTCCTCGGCCCTCTCCTCGAAGACAGCTGAGAGAGTCTCACCAGGGCCATCCCCGCGCCGAGGCGGCCCCACCATCCGTACGCAACATCGGTCCTCCTCGGCGAGGTCGGTCATCCGGATGCCGGGCAGCTGTGGGACGGGCCGGCGCTTCCGTGATTCGATGCAGGCATGACTGCAGCGATCGAGAACCATCGGGCCCGCCTCGGCGCGGGGGAGATCTACAACGGACTGTGGATGATGTCGACGAGTCCGGAGCTTGCCAAGATCGGATCGGCGGCCGGATTCGACTATGTCTGCCTCGATCTGCAGCACGGGCTGGTCCGTCCCACCGATGTGCTGCGGCTGACCGATGCCGTGCGCGCCAGCGGGCCCGCGCTCGTGGCTGCGCGGGTCGCCGCAAATCGCTTCACCGAGATCGGTGCGCTCGCCGACGCCGGCGTCGAAGCGATCATCGTGCCCCTCGTGTCCTCCGTCGCCGAGGCGGAGGCCGCCGTGGCCGCCCTCGACTATCCCTCCCGCGGAGGCGACCGCTCCTGGGGCCCGACCGCCGAACTCATCCACGGCGCCGTCCAGGACACCCGGGACGAGCGTCCGCTGCTGTTCGTCATGATCGAGAACGCCGAGGGCCTCGCTGCGGTCGAGGACATCTGTGCTGTGCCGGGCATCGACGGGGTCTATGTCGGCCCCTCCGACCTCGCCTTCGCCGTCGGTGCCCTGCCGGGGCAGCTGAACGACGCCCACGCCGAGGCGCTCGTGCGGATCCGCACCGCCGCCGACGCCGCCGGGGTGATCCCCGGCATCCACTGCGGCGATGGGACCGAGGCCAAGCTGCGCAAGGACCAGGGTTTCCGGTTCATCACCTCGGCAGGCGACATCGGTGCTGCGGGACGAGCCTTCCGCGAGGAGTTGGCCACGGCGAAGGAATGAGCCAGCAGATCCCCGGTGCTGCGTCGCGGGCATGCCGGTGAGGATCGTCGACGGGTGGAGGAAGACCTCGGGGACCACTAGGTTGTTCCCCCATGACGACGAAGCGGCCTCTGCGGACAGTGGGTGCTGTGGCACTGTGCTCGGTTCTTGTGGCGGTGGCCGCATGTACGAACAGATCCGACGATCCGCTCGACTACGCTGAGGCGACGATGCTGACCGGCGCCGATATCGGTGCCGATGACCTGTCCGGTGTGCAGCTGATCGGCGACATCGGACTGGTGGCCACTACGGACCACTCCGGTGGCAGGCTCGCCGCCATCGATCTGACGACCGGCCGCACGATCTGGAGCGCCGACGACGGCGACCCCATCCTCGGCGGTGATTCTGCTGTTGTCGACCTCAGCAGCCCGCACGACGCCTCGAAACCGGTCGTCCGCGACCACGGCGGGGGTGAGTTCGAGGTTCTCGTTCCCTACCGGACGACCGCCCACATCGAGGCAGGTGGGATGGACGAACCCGTGAGCCTCGGTGTGGCGTCCCTGTCCGGGGATGACGGTCGGGCCCAGTGGCTGAGCGAACCGCTCATCACCGATGACGACCACGCAGACAAGCTTATGGCTCGGCCGGTCCTGGCCTCCGACGACACCGTTGTGGCGGCCACCGCGCAGAGGAACGAGGAGGGGTCGCTGACGACGTGGACGATCGA
>DWZN01000150.1 GCA_019117545.1 Candidatus Brevibacterium intestinavium | reverse complement strand
TGAAGTCCTGATGGATATCAAAGGCGTGACCACAGCTTTTGCATGCGTAGGAGTAGACGGGCATTCGAGACCTTTCTTCGACAGCTAGATTATAGTGCACGCCGGCCGTCGCGTGCGCACCGGTCCGAGATATGCACATGGTTATCCACACGGGAACACGCTCGAGTGGGCTCTGATTCCCCGAGGGAGCGATCAGACTCGCTCGTCAGTGCGCCGACGATCGTGTTCCAGTGCCCTCCGGTCGTGTTCAAGCGCCGTCCGATTGTGTTCGAGCGCTGTCGAAGGTGCGCAGGCCGCGTTCGGTCACGGCCGCCGGGATGCGCAGATCCCAGTCCTCGGCGACCAGACCGGGCAGGTCGAGTTCCCGGGCGAAGCAGACCCCGATCACGCGAGGCCCCCCTTCCAGCGGGGCGACTCCGTGCGGGCCGAAGGTGCGATCGTAGAAGCCGCCCCCATTGCCCAAGCGGGCGCCGTCGGCACCGAAGCCGAGGGCGGGAATGAAGACGAGGTCGAGACCGACCTCCGCCGAGAGCAGCTGTGCTGGGCTGAGCAGCTCGGTGTCCTGGTGCGGCTCCCGGATGCCCCACCGGCCCTGCGGCTCCAGGCTCGCCATCGATCCGGTGACCCGCCCGAACCGCAGCGGTCGGCCGACCTCAGTGACCACGGGCAGATAGACGGTCCCGCCGGAGGCGAGGAATCGGTCGAGTGCGGGGTCGAGGTCCGGTTCTCCCGGCAGCGCCGCATAGGCGAGAAGGGACCGGATCGGGCGCGAGCTGATGAGGTCCCACGCCGGCGCGGCCACGGATCCGGGGCCCGCCTCGGCGGGGGTGGGGCGCAGGGGAGACGAGGATGTCGGCGAACCGGGACTCGCCTCGGCGCCGGGAGGGTTCGCGCGAGCCGAACGGATGCGAGATCGCAGCTGCGCCTTCGAAGTTCGTGGATCCACGCTCCTCAGCCTATCCGCAGGCGGGAGATTCGTTAAGATGACTTCATGAGTGATGTAGTGCAGCGTGCCGTTCGCAAGGCCGTGATCCCCGTCGCCGGTCTGGGAACCCGTTTCCTTCCGGCGACCAAGGCCACCCCCAAGGAGATGCTCCCCGTCGTCGACAAGCCGGCGATCCAGTACGTCGTCGAAGAGGCCGTCGATGCCGGCCTCCGCGATGTCCTCATGATCACCGGGCGCAACAAGCGACCGCTCGAGGACCATTTCGACCGGGTCGACGGGCTCGAGGCCGCGTTGGCGCAGAAGGGCGATGACGAGAAGCTCGCCGCCGTGCGGCACCCCTCTGAGCTGGCCGATATCCACTATGTCCGGCAGGGAGATCCCAAGGGTCTCGGTCATGCCGTGCTCAAGGGGCGTCAGCACGTCGGCGACGAGCCCTTCGCCGTGCTGCTCGGCGATGACCTCATCGACGAGCGCAGCCCCATCCTGCCGAAGATGATCGAGGTTGCGGAGAGGACAGGCGGCAGCGTCGTCGCCCTCATGGAGGTCCCGCCCGAGGCGATCCACCTCTACGGCTGCGCCGCCGTCGAGGCCACCGATGACGATGAGGTCGTCAGGGTCACCGGTCTGGTCGAGAAGCCCGCCAACGGGGAGGCCCCGTCGAACCTCGCCGTCATCGGCCGCTATGTGCTGGCCCCGGAGATCTTCGACGTCCTCGAGACCACGGGGCCCGGCCGCGGCAACGAGATCCAGCTCACCGACGCCCTGCAGGAGCTCACCGGAGCGGCGAACGGCCACGGTGTCTACGGAGTCGTGTTCAAGGGCGCCCGCTATGACACCGGTGACAAGCTCGACTACCTCAAGGCCGTCGTGCAGATCGCCTGCGACCGCGAGGACCTCGGCGAGGATCTCAAGGGATGGCTCAAGGGCTACGTTCCCACACTCGACTGACCGGAACCCCCGGGCCGACCGAGACCGCGGGTCGGCCGGGACCTCTGGACCGACCGAGACCGAACCTGAGAGCGAGGGCAGCCGTGTGTGGCCTGTCATCCTGACTGATCGACAGTCCGATATCGTGCTGCGGCCGCTGCGTCGCCGAGACGAACAGCAGTGGCGCGAGGTCCGCCGCTTCAACCGCGATTGGCTGCGTCCCTGGGACGCGACGCTGCCGGCGCCCGGCCAAGAGCTGCCGGGGTTCCGCAGCATGGTGCGGATGCAGGACAGGCAGGCCAAGCGCAGTCAGTCCGTGCCCTTCGCCATCGAGGTCGGCGGTGATTTCCGCGGGCAGATCACGGTCTCGGGCCTGAACTGGGGATCGATCCTGTCCGGGCAGATCGGGTACTGGATCGACTCGCGTGTGGCCGGTCGCGGCATCACTCCCATCGCCGTGGCGATGGCCGTCGACCACTGCTTCTTCACGCTCGGACTCCACCGCATCGAGATCAACATCCGCCCGGAGAACACCGCCAGTCTGCGTGTGGTCGACAAGCTCGGCCTCCGCGACGAAGGTCTGCGGAAGCGGTACATGCACATCGACGGCCAGTGGTGCGACCACCGCACCTTCGCCGTGCTCGCCGAGGAGGTGCCCCACGGTCTGCTCGCCGCCTACCGATACGGGCAGGGCGGACCGGCCTCGGACCGAACCGCGCCCTGAGTCGGCGCGCGGGTTCCCACCGCACCGCCGGCTGGCACCGTCACCTGGGAATTGGGTGAACTTCGGACCGGTTTGACCGACACACCTGGCACCTTCACGTCTTCGCCGAGGCGCGCAACTTAGGGTGGCAGTGTGGACACCAGCATCATCGTCGTCATCGCCATCGTCGTGGTCTTCGCCGTTGCTGTGCCCGCAATGATTCGGAAGTCCGCGACGGAGCTCTCGCGCGCCGAAATCGACTCGGTCCCCGACAATGCGGCCGTCGTCGCCGCCGAGGCGCCGAACCCCGGACACGACCATTCGGAGCGCACACAGGTCTTCCACGACAAGCCCCGAAGCCGGCCCGCGGTCCCGGCCCCGGAACTCTCGACCGCCGAGGACGCCCCGGCCCTGAGTCTGTCGGCCCCTGCCCCGGAGCTGGCCGTCATCGACGGCCACGCCGAAACGGCCACCGTCGCCGAGACAGGCCCCGTCGCCGAGGCGGACCCCGAGTCCCAGCTTCAGACCATGCCCGTGGCGGTCGGGCAGACCCGCACGGCTTTCTCCGCCGAATTTGCGGCCACCGACCACGCGACCACCGTCGACGCGGCCACCGGCCGTGGGGGTGGCAGCCACGGAACCGGCGGACACGGACAGTCCACGGCCGGCAACGTCCGGATGCTCCACCCCGCCGTCCACGCGGTGTTCGACGACAGCTCCCGTCCGGCCGGGCAGTCGGGCAGCGGTCGGCCGACCGGTCAGCACGGCGTCGGCCAGTACGGCGGTGACCCGGGACGGCAGAGCCGACCTGCACACGGACATCCGGTCTTGGCCCGTTCGGCCGGCGACGATCCGCGAGCGACGAGTGCGCGAGGCGGCGCACCCCGAACCGTGCAGCCGGGCACGAGCCGGGGCGGTCACCTCGGCGAGGGTGATCCGAGACCGGGCGGCCCACTCAATTCCAATCCGAACCTCGGAGCCGATGAGGAACATGCGATGACTGAGCAAGCAACGACACTGCGGGAGTCCCTGAAATCGCTGGGCACGATGACCCGGGGGTTCGCCCTGGTCCTCCTGGCCTCGGTCCTCGGCGTGGTCGTCACGAGCGTGCTCGCGCTGTTCTCCGTCGTCCATATCGCCCTGGCCGGGGTCTTCCTCGGCCTCGGCGTCGTCTCCCTGCTCATCGTGCGCACCCTCAACCTGCGCCGCCGCGAGGTCAGGAAGCGTCTGCGCCGGCTCGAGCATCGACCGAAGCCCGAGGCGAAGCCGCGGACCGCTCCCGTGCAGCAGCGGCGTGCGCCCACGGCCGAACGCACCGCACCGGCTCGGACCTCGTCGCGCACGCACACCGGCCGGGCTTCGGGATCGAACGCGGCTGCGCAACCGGCCCCGACGTCGAGCTCGGCACCGACTGCGGCTCCGACATCGAGTCCGGCACCGACCTCGGCGCCGACGTCGAGCGGCACCGCCGCCCGGATCGCGGCCGCCGCCCGGGGCCGGAACGGAACGACGAAGGCCGCCCAGGCACGCGCTGTGATGGCCCGCAGCACCGAAGCGAAGAGGGCCCGCGAGGAGGCCGACACCGGCGAGATCCCGCTCGTGCGCATCCGCAAGGAAGCCACCGAGGGCCACACCACCCGTCAGGTGCTGCTGACCGGACCGATCCCCGCGGTCGAGGAAGGCACCCCCGCCGACTCCGCAGACGACACCACCGACCGTCGCAGAGAGAAGGCGGGGTCTGCCGAGAAATCACTGTCTGCTGAGACGACTGCCGCGACCGAGGTGACTGCCGCCGAGGAGGCGGCCGCTGCGGACCAGGCGGCCGAGACGTCAGCGGCCCCGGTTTCGCTCGGGTCCGACCTGCCCGACGAGGCAGACACGGCTGCGACAGACAGCGACGACGCCGACGTCCGTGCGGCACTCGACGCGGCGGCACCGAAGGTCGACGACCCGTTCATGCAGCGACTGAAGTCTCGTGACGGATGGTCGCCGACGCCGCTGCCGGTGCCCAGCTACGTCGATGCCCCCGAGGCCGAGCACCCGGCGCCCTCGGCGACCGCCGCCGATGCCAGCTCCTACGAGACCGAGGCGCGCAGCCGTGAGGACATCGCCGCACAGTTCGCCGCCGAGCTCGGCTACCGTCCCGAACTCAGCGACTCCGCCCGCGAGGAGGGCCCGCTCGAACACGGGCGCAAGGCGATCCGGACGACGAAGGCCGCCGACCTCGGCGCCGTCAACGACGTCCTCGCCCGCCGCCGGGCCTGAGCTCCGTCTTCTGGACCGAAGTCTGGGCCCGTGTCCGGCGGCGACAGCCCCATCTGCGACCAAGGGCTCGGTGCGGAACCAGAGCTATCTGTCGTAGGCAGAGCCGTCGGCCGCATCGGGCGAATCGGAGAAGACCGCCCCCGGGATCGCCGAGGTGGTCAGGACCGCGGGGTCGCGATGTACTTGATCTCGAGGAACTCCTCAATGCCGACCTTTCCGCCCTCACGGCCGAGACCCGACATCTTCACACCTCCGAAGGGTGCGCCGGGGTTCGAGACCAGGCCCGTGTTGAGTCCGACCATGCCCGCTTCGAGCCTGTCGGCCAGGCCGAGCGCACGCTCGAGGTTCTCGCTGAACAGGTAGCTGGCCAGCCCGAACTCGGTCTCATTGGCCAGAGCGATCGCCTCGTCGTCGGTGTCGAAGGTGACGATCGGTGCGACGGGGCCGAAGATCTCGGTGGTGCGGATCTCGCAGTCGGCGGGCACATCGGTGATGACGGTGGGATCGAAGAAGAAGCCCTTGCCCTCGATCCTCTTGCCGCCGGTGAGGACCTTCGCACCCTTGGCCACGGCATCGTCGACGAGGGAGGACACCTTGTCCAGTGCGTCCTGATCGACCAGCGGACCGACCTCGGTGCCGTCGTCGAGACCGTTGCCGACCCGCATCGAACCGAGCCTGTCAGCCAGTTTGGTCGAGAACTCCTCGGCCACGGACGAATGGACGAACAGACGGTTGGCCGAGGTGCAGGCCTCGCCGCCGTTGCGCATCTTCGCCTGGACGGCTCCGGCGACGGCCTTGTCGATATCGGCGTCGTCGCAGACGACGAACGGGGCATTGCCGCCGAGCTCCATCGAGGTCTTCATGACACTGTCGGCGGCCTGCTTGAGCAGATTGACGCCGACCTCGGTCGAACCGGTGAAGGTGACCTTGCGGGCGATGCCCGACTCCATCCACGGAGTGACCACCCGGCGGGCGGAGTCCGAGGTGACGACGTTGAGCACCCCGGCCGGCAGGCCCGCGTCGATGAGAGCATCGACGAGCATGAACGACGTCAGCGGGGTCAGCTTCGCGGGCTTGAACACCATGGTGCAGCCGGCGGCGATGGCCGGACCGATCTTGCGGGTGCCCATCGCCAGCGGGAAGTTCCACGGCGTGATGAGGATGCAGGGTCCGACCGGTTCGCGTGAGACCATGACGCGGGTCTTGCCGTCGGCCGACTGGGCGTATTCGCCGTCGAAGCGCACGGCCTCCTCGGAGAACCAGCGGAAGAACTCGGCGCCGTAGGCGACCTCTCCCTTGGACTCGGCGAAGGGCTTGCCCATCTCCGCGGTCATCACGGCCGCGATGTCATCGGCGCGTTCGGTGAGCAGTTCGAAGGCGCGACGCAGGATCTCGGCGCGTTCGCGGGGTGCGGTGGCGGCCCAATCGGCCTGTGCCTCACCGGCGGCCCGGATGGCGGCTTCGGCATCTGCGGCGGAACCGTCGGCCACGGTGGTGATGGTCTCGCCGGTGGCGGGATTGTGCACCTCGATGGTCTTGCCGCCCTCGGCCGACCGCCACTGGCCGTCGATGAACAGGCCGGTGTTGAGTGTGTCGATGATCGGTTTGATGTCCACGACGGATCCTCCTTGGTTGTCGTCACGGCATGACCGCGTCGTGAGCTCGAGGGGAAGTCTTCGCCGGAGTTGTCAGGGCGCGGTTCTGCTCAGTGTAGTGGCCATCGAGCAGACGCGCTGTGCGGAATTCGTCGTCCGGAGCAGGCGGTGCGACCTCAGGCGGGGTCAGCGACCCTTGTGCAGCCTGGACCAGCGACCCTTGTTCAGGCGGGGCAGGCGGGCAGGCCCGTCGGCCCGGCCGACGAGGGCGGTGGCCTCAGGCGAGGTACTGATCGAACTCCGTGTTCTTCTGCAGGAATCCGTGCACATAGGAGCAGGTGGTGCGGAACTTCAGCCCCGCCTCGGCGCTGGTTTCGAGTGCGTAGCGCACCAGCTGTGCGGCGAGCCCGCGACCGCCCCACTCGGGGGAGACCTCGGTGTGGGTGAAGGTGCGGATGGTGCCTTCAGCCGTGTCGTCGGCCCCGGCCTCGCGGTCGATGTAGTCGACGTGACCGATGACGGTGCCCGCGTGGGAGAGGGTGAAGCGCTTGGCTGACGCATCCTCGGTGATGGTGAAGGTCTCTCCCGAGCTCTCGATGTCCATGGTCATTCCTCCCGAAATTCCGCACGTGCGCTGCCACGCTTTCGTCCCGGTGGCACCGTGTGTGAGTCCGTCTCTGACAGTCGACACTATAGTTCCGCTGTCGCGAAACCGACTAACCTGATGGGCAGCCCCCACCGTCGGCCCCGGTTCGGGCCGCCCAGAGCGGTCGAACCGCCGCCGATTCCCGTCCGCACGTATATGAAGGAGTCGATCCCATGTCCTCACCCGCCTCGGCCACCCCGGCTACTCCTGTCACTCGGGTCGCTTCGGCCACCTCGGTCGAGTCGCACCGGCTGCACTTCAACGAGGCAGGATACGCGGTCGAGAGGCTCATGGCCTCCGACATCGCCGACTACGTCGCGTTGGTGGACTCGGCCTACCGCGGAGAGAGCGCGAAGCAGGGGTGGACGTCCGAGGCGGACATCATCGGCGGTCAGCGCCTCGATGCGGAGATGGCGGGGGACATGCTCGCCGAGGAGGACTCCGTGATCCTGCTCGTCCGCGACGGTCGGTCGCGGGCCGTGGCCAGCGTCTACCTGCGCGAACCCACCGACGGGCAGGCCTACCTCGGCGTCCTCGCGGTCTCCCCGCAGGGGCAGGGCAAGGGGCTGGGTTCGGCGCTGATCGACCTCGCCGAGGCGTGGGCGGCCGAACGGTGGAGTGCGCACTCGGTGCGGATGAGCGTGATCAACAAGCGTGAGGACCTCATCGCCTATTACGAACGTCGCGGCTACGAGCGCACCGGCGAAGTCGAGCCCTTTCCCTACGGCGACGAACGTTTTGGACTGCCGAAGGTCGACGACCTCGAATTCGTGCTGCTGCGCAAGCGTCTGAACTGAGGCGGTTTGGCTGGGGCCGCGGGGCTGGGTGAGGCCGCTGGCTGGGGCCGCTGCGCTGGGTGAGGCCACTGGGCTGAGGCTGAGGCCGTGGGGCTGGGGCTGGGGCCGCTGGGCTGGGCGAGGCCGCTGGCTGGATGGGGCGCTGACGAGGGTCGCGGCGGCAGAAAGTGGTCATGATCGGATACTTTCGGCGCTGAAAAATGTCCGATCACGACCGCTGTTTGAAGGAGGTGGCGGCCCGTCCACACTGTGCTCGGTTCCGCCGGGACGCGGTCGCGGAGACCCGGCCCTGGAAACCCGGCCCTGGAATCCCGGCCCTGGAGATCCGGCCCTGGAAACCCAGTCTCGGAAGCTCGGCCCCAGAACACCATCGCGGGCACGACAATCCGTCGAGGCAACTGTGTCGATCCGGCCGACAGGTATGCCCGCCGGTCGGATGGGAAAACGCGCAGACCTGCGATCAGGTCAGCAGCAGCGCTCCGCCGAGGGCGATGAGTGCGACGATGACCGTGACCGTGGCGGCCAGACCGATCGGTCCGGCCCCGAGGTTCTTCAGCGACCGCCATTGGACCCCGCGTCCGAGAGCGAACATCGCCATGGCCAGACACACGGTCTGGATCCAGCTCAGCCCCGTGATCGCGAACTCCGGCAGCAGCCCGAACGTGCGCAGCGCGGCCATGGCGAGGAAGCCGAGGACGAACAGCGGCACGATCGGCGGCCGCTTGGCCTTGACCGGGGCCGCCTCGGTCTTCGTCGACACCGTCCCCGAGGAGGGATCGTCCGGCGAACCGGCACCGCCGTCGATGCTCGCCGCGGTGTTGGCTTCGGCACCGGCCTCGGCTCTGGCATCGGCCCCTGACCCGGCCCCGGACCCGGCTCCGGCCTCGGCGGTGGTCGACTGCACATTTGCCAGGGACTTCGCTTCGCCGCGCCGGACCGCATAGCTGAAGACGGCGACGGTGGGGGCGAGCATGATGACGCGGGCGAGCTTGACGAGAACGGCGATCTCGAGCGCGGCGGGGCCGATGATGCCGCCGATCGCGACGACCTGAGCCACCTCGTGGGTGGAGGCCCCACCCCACATCCCTGCCGTCTCCGGGGCCAGTCCGAAGGCCGTCGACAGCGAGGGGACGATCGCGATCATCAGGGTGCCGAAGAGGACGACGAGGCCGATCGCGGCGGCCACATCCTCCTTCTTCGACTTCAGGGTCGATTCGACACCGGCGACGGCGGCGGCACCGCAGATGCCGAAGCCGCAGCCGATGAGCACGGCGAGGTCCTTGTCGACCTTGAACACCCGGGCCAGGCCGAGCCCGGAGACGATGCCGACCGTGACGATGACGGCGGCGAGGACGAGGACGAGCCAGCCGAGATCGAGGATGTCACCGAGCACCACCTGCGCGCCGAGTGCGACGATGCCCAGCCGCAGCAGAGGCTTGGCCGCGAAGTTGAGTCCGGGGGAGAAGGTCTCGGGCAGATTCGGAACGAAGTTGCCGAGCAGGATGCCCAAGACGATCGCCACCAGAAGCGGCGAGAGGACGGGCTGGACCATGGAGATCGGCCAGGCGATGGCCGTCGCCGCGGCGGCGACCCCGAGGCCGGGGAGCAGAGAGATGATGCGATTCATGACTTCAGTCTGACAATGTGCGCACATCGGCAGTAGACGTCGATTCCGAAAGGACCCATATGGATCTGATATGCCATGATGGGCGTATGCATGATCTCGGGGACATGAAGAACTGGCCCGAGCTCCAGGCTCTGGGGCTGCTGGTGGCTCTCAGCGGAAATGCGCGCTCGATCGGCCAGGCCTCGGCCAAGCTCGACCTGGCGCAGCCCAACGCCTCGCGCAGCCTGCGCAACCTCGAACGCGACCTCAAGGTCCCGCTGCTGCGGCGCTCGCCGCGGGGGACCGAACTCACCGTCGAAGGGCAGGCCGTCGCCGAGTGGGCCTCGAAGGTCATCGAAGCCTACGGCACCCTCAACGCCGGGGTCCGTGCCATCCAGGAAGCCCGTGCCGGCACCGTCAAGGTCAGTGCCTCGCTGACCGTGGCCGAATACCTCATGCCCCACCACCTCACGACCTTCCGGGCCGCCCATCCGGACATCGGCATCGGACTGTCCGTGGAGAACTCCGCGACCGTCATCGACCGGGTGCGGCGGCAGAGCTGCGATCTCGGTCTCATCGAGTCCGTGTCCCTGCCGGCGGGCATGCGGGCGGCGGTCGTCGGCCGCGACCGGCTGATGATCGCCTGCGCTCCGAGCTTCGCCGCATCGTGGACGAAGCCGATCACCGCCGAGGCGCTCGCGCAGGTGCCGCTGCTGGTCCGGGAGATCGGTTCGGGCACGAGGGAGGCCATCGACTCCGCCCTGTCCGAGGCAGGCGGTGTGCGGGTGGCCGGCGAATACGGGTCGAACTCCGCGCTGCGCATCGCCGCGGCCACGGCCGTCGCCCCCGTCGTGCTGTCCGAACTCGCCCTGCGCGACGACTTCCGAGCCGGCCGACTGCTGCCGCTGCCCGTCGACGACAGCGTCGACCTCTCCCGCGAACTCCACGCCGTGTGGTCGCCCAAGCGCCGACTGTCGTCCGGGGCGAGCATGCTGCTCGAACACATGATCAGCACCCTGGGGTGATCCCGCCTCGGCGGCGGCGCGCTCATCCCCGCCTCCGCGGCGTGCGCTCATCCGCGGCGTGCGCTCATCCCGGCTCCGCGGAGTGGGATCGGCCTGCGCCCCCGGCGGCGACACCTCTATATTGGGTTCATGACTTCGTCAGAATCCGCAGCCTCCCGTCCCGAGCTCGCCCCGGACACCATCGTCGTTGAAACCGGACGCCCGAACCGTGCCGACGGCGCCTCGGTGAACCCGGCGATCGATCTGTCCTCGACCTTCATCAGCACCGGCGACATCGAGTCCTCGCCCTTCGCCTATGCTCGGTTCGACACGCCGGCCTGGAGTCATTTCGAGGAGGCGCTGGCCAAGCTCGAGCACGCAGAGCTTCCGGGCCTGGTCTTCGGCTCGGGACTGGCGGCGATCTCGGCGGTGATCAGTGCGGTGCCCGCCGGCGGCACGCTCATCATCCCCACCCACAGCTACCAAGGGGCGCTGGCCTCGGCCGCGCAGATCGCCGAGAGACAGGGATTCGAACTCGTCACCGTCGACATCGCCGACACCGCAGCTGTCACGGCCGCTCTCGACGCGGCAGCGGAGAAGGGGTCGGCCGCCTCGGCGCCGGGTTCCGGTGCGGACCGACCGGCCGCCGGTGGAAGCGAATCCGGGACCGCCTCCGGGCTGCTGTGGATCGAATCGCCGACGAACCCGATGCTCGAGGTCGCCGACGTCCCGGCGCTGATCGCCGCCGCCAAGCAGCGGGGGATCCTTGTAGCCGTCGACAACACCTTCGCCACTCCGCTGCTGCAGACGCCGCTCGACCTCGGCGCCGACATCGTCGTCCACTCGGTCACGAAGTACCTGGCCGGACACTCCGATGTCGTCCTCGGCGCGGCGCTGACCAGCAGCGGCGAACTGCGCCAGCGGATGCACACCGAACGATCGATGCGCGGATCGGTCGCCGGCCCCTTCGAGGTGTGGCTGGCACTGCGCGGACTGCGCACCCTGGCCGTCCGTCTCGACCGCGCTCAGGCCAATGCGCAGACGATCGCCGAACGACTCGCGGCTCATCCGGCCGTCATCGAGACCCGCTACCCGGGCCTGCCGGACGATCCCGGTCATGATCGGGCCGCGGCGCAGATGAACGGCTTCGGCGCGATCATCGCCTTCACCGTCGACACCGCAGACAGAGCCACCTCCATCGCCGAGGCGGTGAAGCTGTGGACCCCGGCGACCTCCCTGGGCGGAGTCGAATCCCTGATCGAACGCCGGCGTCGCCACCCCGAGGAGCCGCAGACCGTGCCCGAGGGGCTGATCAGGCTGAGCGTGGGCATCGAGAACGTCGACGACCTGTGGACCGACCTCGAGGCGGCCTTGGGCTGATGGAGCCGTCGCCGGACTACGTGCTCGACCGACCGGCCGAGGAGGACCTCGATGAGCTCTTCGCCATCGAATCCGACCCGCGCGTGTGGACGCATCTGCCGAGCGGTCGGATGACGGCGAGGGAGGAAGCCGAGGCGATCATCGTCAAGCTGCAGTCCCAGTGGGAACTCGATGGGCTCGGGCCGTGGATGGTCAGACGGACCGTAGGCGGGAACCTCCTCGGGCACTGCGGCTGCTCTCTGCGCGGGGTGTCCGGGCCCGGCGCCTCCCACCGCGAACCCGGCGCGTTCTGGAACCTCGGCTACCGCTTCCGCCCCGAAGTCCAGGGGCAGGGGCTGGCGACCTCGGTCTCCCGCGATGCGATCGCCGCGGCCGCGGGCGTCGACGCCGACCTGCCGGTCGTGGCCTATCTGCTCGAGCACAACACCGCCTCGGCAGTGGTCGCCCGCAAGCTCGGCCTGCAGATGATCCATCGGGCTCCGGACGCCGGCAATCCCGACTCCGCGGCCGTGCGGCTGGTCTTCGCCGATCGCAAGCTCACTCCCGCCCAGCTCGAGGCGACCCTGAGCTGAAGTCGAGGCGACCCTGAGCTGACGTTGCGCCAGGCATCGTCTCCGCATTGTCTGCTGCGGGTGGATCCACTGCGAATCGCGGCCGAGAATCGTGATGGATCCACCCGCAGGAACCATCCATGCGCCCCGCGGGGCGGGCTCGTGACCCTCCGCACCGTACTTCAGTGCCCCATGCGACAGGGGGCGAGTGCCCTCGCGCAGCGGACTCGTGACTCTGCGCGCCGCGGAGATGTGACGCATATCAACTTAACGTACGTTAAAGTAGCCATGGAGACCCATGGAAATCCGGCGAAGTGCGCCTTCGACGGAAGCAGCACCGAAAACGTACGAAGGAGTCGCATTGTCCACCAGCGTTCTCACCGAAGTCAGTGGCGATGTCACGACCATCACCATCAATCGCCCCGAGACCCTCAACGCGCTCAACCAGTCGACGTTCCGGGCCATCGGCGAGGCCGTCGCCGAGGCGGCCGCGAACTCCCGGGCCCTCATCCTCACCGGCAATGACCGGGCGTTCAGTTCCGGTGCGGACCTGCGCGGTGAGGCCGGATCGAGCGAGGACATCGAACTCGACCAGGCGAATGCGATCATCCGGTCGATCATCGAAGCGCCGATCCCCGCGATCGCCGCAGTCTCCGGCCCCGCCGCCGGCATCGGCTGCTCTCTGGCCCTGGCCTGCGACTACGTGGTGATGAGCGAGGACTCCTACCTCATGCTCCCGTTCACCAAGATCGGGCTCATGCCCGACGGCGGTGCCACGGCACTCGTGGCCGCCTCGGCGGGTCGGCATCGGGCCATGCGGATGGCGCTGACAGCGGAGAAGCTGCAGGCCGCCGATGCCCTCGACTGGGGTCTGGCCAGCGAGGTCGTCGCGTCCGGTGAGCATCTCGATCGGGCCGGTGCGCTTGCCGCCGCCTTCGCTCAGGGGGCGCCACAGGCGCTGGCCACCACGAAACAGGCCATCAACCGCTCGAGCCTGACCTCCCTCGACGAGGCTTTCGGACGCGAGGTGCGCGGCCAGGCGGGCCTGCGCGCAACCGAGGACTTCGCCGAGGGAGTCGCTGCCTTCGTCGGCAAACGTGCACCGGTCTTCACCGGCCAGTGATAACGACGTCGACGCAGACGACCGGCGCTGTTGCTCCTTGATAACGTTCCGGCTCGATCTGCGATCGGCGACCCCTTCGGAGATAGTCTGACGGTGACGATCGCCCACCGAGCAATCGGCGATCACGGACACGACCGGCCGCGGCCCCAGGGTCGAGGCAGGAACTGATCGCGAACAAAGGAGTCCCCATGCTGACAGGAATCCCGTCCACACAGGGCGACAGCTACCAGCTCAACACCACCAACCTCATCCGGCATGCGGCCACGGTCTTCGGTACGTCCGAGGTCGTCTACCGCCGCTCCGACGGCTCCTGGGGTCGGTCGGACTACGCCGAGGAATTCCGCCGCATGGCGCAGCTGGCCCACGGACTGGGCGAACTGGGCGTCGGCGCCGGATCGATGGTCGGGGTCCTCGACTGGAACTCCCGCCGCCACCTCGAGCTCTACTTCTCCGTTCCCGGAGTCGCCGCGACCATGCTCCAGCTCAACCTGCGCCTGGCCCCGGAAGACCTCGCCTACGTCGTCAGCCACTCGAAGTCCGACTGGATCTTCGTCGACGAGTCGCTCCTGTCCGTGGCTGAGGCTCTGGCGCCGAAGCTCGACGTCAAGGGCTGGGTCGTGATGACCGACAAGGCCGCGGACGAGATCGAGACGACGCTGACCAACGTCGTCTTCTACGAGGATCTCATCGCCGAACAGCCCACCACCTACGACTGGCCGATCATCGAGGAGACGACCGCCGCCTACGCCGGGTACACGACCGGAACCACCGGTCGTCCGAAGGGCGTCTACTACTCGCACCGCTCGATCTATCTGCACACCATGGGCGGACTGGCCGCCCTCCACGCGGACTTCGACGACTGCGTCATGCCGATCACCCCGATGTTCCATGTCCTGTCGTGGGGCTTCCCGCAGAACGCCGTGGCCGCCGGCGCCAAGCTGGTGCTGCCGGGCAAGTTCGCCGCCGAGGAGTTCGGAGCCATCGGACAGGCGTTCATCGACGAGAAGGTCACCTTGGCCAATGGCGCGCCGGCGATCTTCGCCCCGATGCTCGCGATGATGAAGGACATGCCCCAGCCTCCGGACCTCAGCGGGGTCCGGCTCGTCTCCGGGTCCTCCGAGCCGCCGCTGTCGATGATGCGCGGATTCAAGGAGATCACCGGTGCCGAGGTCATCCACGGCTACGGAGCCACCGAGACCACTCCGCTGGCGACGACGAACTGGAAGCTCAAGCCGGGCATGGATCTTGACGAGGAACAGCGCTGGGATCTCAAGCGCAGCCAGGGCCTGCCGATCGTCGGCGTCGAGATGAAGATCGTCGACCCGACGGGTCAGGAGCTGCCGCGCGACGGCAAGTCCGTGGGCGAGATCGTCATGCGCGGTCCCTGGATCACCGAGTCCTATTACAAGCTGCCCGACAACGCCGAGCGCTTCCTCGACGGATGGTGGCGGTCCGGTGACGTCGGCGTCATCGACGAACACGGCTATCTCAAGATCACCGACCGGCTCAAGGACGTCATCAAGTCCGGTGGCGAGTGGATCTCATCCATCGACATGGAGAACGCGATCCTCGACAACCCGAGCGTCAAGGAAGCCGCAGTCATCGGCGTTCCCGACGAGAAGTGGGATGAGCGACCCGTAGCCTATGTGGTGGCCGCCGACGGCGCCGAGGTGACCAGGGAGGACATCATCTCCACCCTCGGTGAGCGCTTCGCCAAGTGGCAGATGCCCGACGAAGTCAATGTCGTCGACGAGATGCCGCGCACCTCGGTGGGCAAGCTCGACAAGAAGCTGCTGCGCAAGAACTGGGACGAGAAGTGAGCTGAGCCCAGCGCCGGGGGTGCCGGCGACCAGTGGTCCTAGCGGGGCGCGAGGCCACGTTGGCCGGGACGCGAAGCCGAGTTGGCCGGGGACGCGGCGGCTGGGGCCCCAGCGGGGCGTGAGGCCAAATTGGCCAGGAGGCCCCAGCGTCTGGGGTCACAGCGGCCAGGACGCGGTGGCCGGGCCCCAGCGGCTGAGGCCCCAGAGGCTGGAGTGACGGTGGCTGGGGGTGCGGTGCCTGGGCCTCCGTGGCTGTGATTGTGGCCGCTGAGCCGCAGCCTGGCGAGCAGGGGCACTCGAGACCACGGCGCAGTGCCGAGACCACGTCGCAGTGCCGAGGACTCAGCCGAAACAACGGTGGAGCGCCGGGGCCACTGCGCGTGCACAGTAGTCCCGGCGCTCCACCGTTGTTTTGAGGCGTTGCAGTGTGCTCATGCGCCCGCCTTCTTCAGGGCATTTGTGATGGCCACTTTGATCTGGGCGAAGATCTGCGGTCGGAAGAGGTCGCCGAACGTGAGGTTGAAGACGGTGAATCCTGCATTGGTGAGGTCCATGCTGCGCTGGTGGTTCTCGCGAGCGGCGGCGTCCGGGCCGTCAGGGTGCATGTAGTATTTGCCGACGCCGTGGACTTCCACGATGACGGAAGCTTCATCATGCCTGAAGTCGTTCCTGCCGATGAATTTGCCTGTCGGCGAATGAGCCGCGAGCTGGGGCATCATGCCCGTGATGCCGTAGCGGTGGAACTTGACCGCGCAGAATGCCTCGGCCGGGGACTCGTGGAGTTCGCTGGACAGCTCGAGGGCCAGCCGTGCTCGGTTGAGGCCGCGTACTCCTGGGGGCAGACAGGCCTGGATCGTCTCGTGGTCAACACGGTGGTCGTGCAGCGCTTGCGAGATCAACGGCACCGACACTTCGAGCGAGTGGTCGAGTGCGACATCGGCAAGCGTCCTGGCCAGAGTAGTCACGGGGTAGCTGTGAGCAGGGTCGATGTCGGCATCGACGAGCTCGCGGGCGTAGAGCCTCAGATCTGAGTAGGTGCGCGAGTACGCACTTCGCGTCAGTTCCACTGCCTCAGTCCCTGTGACAATCGGGTCGAGGCCATGGATCAGTGCGGCGGACACGTGTGAGAAGACATCGCCTGCCAGAACCGAGTCCCGTCGAGACGCGATGCGCATCCGCAGCTTCTCAGCCTTGTCTCTGATGTCACCGTGGAATTCGGGGAACGTGATGTTGGGTTCGTTCAGCAGCGGTCGGAGACAGTCGAAATGAGCGCTCGAGCAATCTGTCAGGAGGAGGTAATGGCCTCTGCGCACCTTGTCGAGACAGCAGTCCGATGCCTCGGCTAGTGCGGGGCGAGGCATGTCGAGTTCCGCGAGCTCTCTCCTCGTCACGATCCGGAACATGAACCCATTGTGATGATAGAAGTCGTCAAAAGCAAGCAAATAGGAGGAAATAGTAATAAAACTGTGTTAAAAGTTGCACGAGCGTCTAACCGCAACAACTGGCTGAATTCATGGTCTTGATCTGACGTCAGCTCGTTACCTCGCTGCCTGGCGCATGGCCGAGTTCGCTGCCCAGTTCATTGTCCGCCTCACTGTCCTAAGCATGACTTGGCGCATGGGCCCGCTCATGGCTCCAAGCTTGACCCTGTGCATGGGGTCCGTTCATGGCTCCAAGCATGGCCCGGCTGATGACTCTGCTCAGTGCCTGACACTCATTTCACTGTCAGGCACTTGGTTCGGCGCTCAGTTCTGGGCGCGGCCACTGAGCCTAGTTACTCGACGCAACGGTGGAACGCCGAGACCACTATGCGTGCACAGTGGCCTCGGCACTCCACCGTTGTTTCGGCCGCCTCTCTGGCGCTCCGCCGTGGTCTCGGGGCTGCGTCGTTGTTTCGAGCAGGCCTTCGGCTCGCGTCGAGGGTCTGGGAGTGGAACGCGGTCCAACAGCCGGGGGAGGGAAGCGCGGCACCAGGGTCGGAAAGGGAAGTGCGGCGCGGTCGCAAGGTAGGGTGGCGCCGCACCAGGGCCGGGAAGGCCGTCGGAGAAAAGCGCGGTGCGGCCACGGGGGAGCGAGGCACCGCACCAGCGCCGCGCCAGGGTCGGGGGAGGGAAGCGGGCCTCAGGCGCCTGGAGTGAAAGAAGGAGAAGCGGTGCCTCAGGGGTGGTGGAGCAAGTAGGTCCCGCCCTTGAGGCAGGTGTCGACGACCCAGCCATCGGCGACGAGGCCGGTGAGGGCATCCCGCAGAGCCTGCCGCCACCGGCTGGCCAGCTCGGCGTCCTGCCCACGCAGGTCCTCGATGTCGGAGGGGAAGTCGAGGGAGACGAGCTCGGCCTCCTTGGGCGGCTCGCTCAGCAGCGGTTCTCCGTCCTCGTCGGCGCGCAGGCAGGCGAAGGCGGAGCCGGGATCGGCGGTCGTCACTCGCGCAGGACGATCGAGGCGCCACGACACCATCATCCGGTCGCTGGCCTGCCCCGAATTCACTCCGTCGCGCATCTGCCCGTAGAAGTCCTCGAGGTACTCGACCATGCCGACGCCGAGGCGCTGGAAGTTGAAGTAGGCATTACGGGCCACCAGCGGATCGAAGGTCCAGGTCATCTCCGTGATGCCGAGATTGAGGCACCACAGCCGCTGATGCAGCTTCATCGCCGAACCCGCCCCGCGGCCGATGACCTCGTGCCGCACCCCGGCGATGTGCGAGTGCATGACCGTGCCCAGCGGCTGGCCGAAGAATCCGATGGTCACGCCGATCATCTCATCGGGTTCGTCGATGCTGTAGGCGGCCGAGACATAGTTGCCGGCATGAGCGAAGGCGATGATGAGGCTGGGTTCGAAGACATTCGCGCCGGTCTCGTCGACGTTCCAGACTTCGTCGAGCAGCAGGGAGGCCCGGGCCGCCTCGGCGGCGGTGTGGATCTCGCGGACCTCGATGCGCGCGGTCTCGGCAGCGGCCGCGTACTCGTCCTCGGCCAGGGCGATGATCTCCGAGTCCACTGCTTTCAGTCCTGCGTTCGCGCTCATGGTGACATTGTGCCACCGAAGAGCGCCGTCGGGCAGGCGCACACGGCAACGTTTCGGGCACGGCTCACAGGGTGCCGACGCCGTTGAGGGCAGGTATAGCCTGGACGCATGAGTTCAAAAGTCGCTGTCATCGGTGCCGGAACCATCGGCCGCTCGTTCGCCTACCTCTTCGCTCGCAGCGGGTGCTCGGTGCGCGTCTTCGACCCGCGCGAGGACCTCGCCGAGGTGGTCGCGGACCTCCAGGCCGCTGTCACCG
Organism: Candidatus Brevibacterium intestinavium; assembly: GCA_019117545.1. GTDB lineage: Bacteria > Actinomycetota > Actinomycetes > Actinomycetales > Brevibacteriaceae > Brevibacterium > Brevibacterium intestinavium. The sequence continues at coordinate 1,592 of DWZN01000150.1, read as the reverse complement.
CCGATGCCTCGGCGAGGAATCAGGTGGCCTCCCAGATCGGGACCGTCGAAGAGTCCGAGACCGTCGAGGCCGCCGTCGACGGGGCGAGCTTCGTCCAGGAGTCCGGCCCCGAGGACGCCGGTGCCAAGCCGGGGCTGTTCGACCGGATCGCCGAGGCGGCCGATGCCGAGGCAGTGCTCGCGACCTCCTCGTCGACCATTCCGGCCTCCTCCATCGCCGAGCACCTGGACGCCGAGGCGGCCGCACGGGTCCTCGTCGGCCACCCGTTCAACCCGCCGCACCTGATGCCGCTGATCGAAGTCGTGCCCTCCCCGGTGACCTCGTCGGCTGCGATCGAGGCGGCGGTCGAGTTCTATCGCGGCTGCGGTCGTGAGCCCGTGGTGATCAGGAAGGAGATCCGCGGATTCGTCGGCAATCGCCTGCAGAACGCGCTGATGAGGGAGGCGATCTCACTCGTCCAGAACGGAGTGGTCTCGGCCCCCGAGCTCGATGCGGTGATGAGGAATTCGCTGGGCTTGCGGTGGTCGGCCGTCGGGCAGTTCGAAGGCATGCACTTCGGAGGAGGGGAGGCCGGAATCCGCGGGTTCATGGACCATATCGGCCCCGCCTTCGCCGCGATCGAGGACCTTCCCGTCGATGTCGATCCTGCGGCGATGGAGGAGGTCTTCGAGCAGGTCGAGCAGGCCTACGGCCAGTCTCCGACCGCCGAGGCGGCCGCGACCCGCGACCGGATCCAACGAGCCGTCCTCGACGCCCGGGGGCAGGACCACTGAGACGCCGAGGTGTGCAGGTACTGGGCGCTGATGCCCCGGGTGCCGAGATCTGTGCGGCCGGCGAGGAGCGGGATGGCTCAGACGGCCGCTTGGTAGAAGTAGGTGGTGCGTTCGGCGATGAGCCCCTCGGTGTCGAAGAGGAAGAAGTCGGCGAATCCCACCGAGGTCTCGGACCCGTCCTTGAGGCGGCCGTTGAACACTCCGCGGCTGGAGGCCCGGTCGCCGTCGACGAGGATCTCCTGCAGGGAGTGCGCACCGGAATCGATGACCCGCTCGCCGTGGTAGAAGTCCGTGATCTGCTGCCCGACCATCGTCGGGTAGCCGGGGCGGTCGTAGCTGGCATCGGCGGCGAACAGCGCCGAGGTGGCGTCCGCATCTCCCGCATCGACGGTGGTGTAATAGCGCTTCACGAGTTCAGTCACACTGGCCATGGTCTTACCGTAGCAGTGCCGACCCGTGCGTGTTCGTCCTCCGCAGCGCAACCCTCCCCAGTGCTGATCGTCGCAGCGCAGGTCGCTGCATCCAGATCGTCACAATGCTGATCGTCGCAGCGCAATCCTCCGCAGCGCAATCCTCCGCAGCGCGGAGTGAGCCCGAGCGAACTGACAAGATGCTCAAGATCTCGCCGGCCGGTGAGAAGAGCGTTGCCGCCGCGCGGTTTCCGCCATAGCGTGGGAGATGTTCCCCGGGCCACCCGAGAACCCCGGGCAACCCCGAAGAGAAACGAGGACTGCCATGACCACCGTCTACCGTGTGACCGATCCGGCGACCGGCGAAGTCGCCGAGGAGTTCGCCACCGCCACCGATTCCGAGATCCTC
>DWZN01000149.1 GCA_019117545.1 Candidatus Brevibacterium intestinavium | reverse complement strand
CCGGCGCCGAATCCGCAGCGGACCCATGTGCCCGTAGCGGCCCATCATGACGACCTCGCGCACGGAGACCGGGAAGTCCCAGTCGACGTCCTCGCTCTGCGGGACATAGCCGAGCAGTCCGGCTCGACGGGCCCTGACCGGGGACGTGCCGTTGATGGACACCTGTCCGGAATCGGGCTCGACGATGCCCATGATCGTTTTGAACAGCGTCGATTTGCCCGAGCCGTTCATCCCGACCAGCCCGCAGATCCGGCCGGCTTCCAGGGTCAGGGAAGCACGGTCGAGGGCGAGCACCTGCCCGTAGTGGACGGTTGCCTCGGTGACGGTGATGGCGGGAGTGGTCATGCCTGTCCTCCGGTCAGTGCGGCGGTGATGGTCTTCGCATCGTGGCGGATGAGGTCGAGGTAGGTCGGGACCGGGCCGTCGGCGTCCGAGAGCGAATCGACGTAGAGGGTGCCGCCGAATTCGGCGTCGGTGGCCTCGACCACCCGATCCATCGGCGCCGAGGAGACCGTGGACTCGCAGAAGACCGCCGGCACCTCATTGTCTTCGACGAAGTCGATCGCCGAGGCGATCTGTCCCGGCGTCGCCTGCGATTCGGCGTTGACCGGCCAGATGTACTTCTCGTTCAGCTCGGCGTCCCGGGCGAGATAGGAGAAGGCGCCCTCGCAGGTGACCAGCGCCCGCTGGGACTGCGGCAGCCTCGAGAGGTCATCGACGAGTTCGTCCTGAACCTCCTGCAGCGCCTCGCCGTACTCGTCGGCGTTGGCCGAGTAGTCCTCGGCATGATCCGGGTCGAGGTCGGAGAAGGCCTCGGCCATGTTCTCGGCATAGATCTGGACGTTGAGCGGACTCATCCAAGCATGCGGGTTGGGTTTGCCGTCGTAGGCGTCGCCGGTGATCGACAGTTCGTCGACGCCGTCGCTGACGACGGCGTGAGGCACATCGATGTCGTCGACGAACTGGGAGAACCACTGCTCGAGATTGAGTCCGTTGTCGAGGACGAGGTCGGCCTTCGCGGCCTTGCGGATGTCTCCCGGGGTCGGCTCGTAGCCGTGGATCTCCGCGCCGACCTTCGTGATCGATTCGACCTCGAGATGCTCGCCGGCGACGTTGTCCGCGATATCGGCGAGCACCGTGAAGGTGGTGAGCACCACGGGTTTGCCGCCGTCGTCTTCGGCGGTCGCGGATCCGCCGCAGGCGCTGAGGGCCACAGTGAGGGCGGTCGCCATGGCGAGGGCACGGGGCGTGGGACGAAGTCTGTGTTCGGACACGAGGGCTCCTGATTCGGCGGGGTCCTGGATCAAAGTTAAGGTACGTTAACTTTAGGTCCTGGTGTGAGGAAAGCCAAGTCGAGGAGCCCGGCGTGCCGGTCAGTCGACCCGCAGGTCGGTCGGCCGGACCAGAATGCGCGGGTTCGACCGCACCCACCACGGACGGCCCGCCCCGGCGGCCGCGGCGGCCCGACGCTCGGCGCGGGTGGCGTAGCGGTAGGTGAAGACGCGGACGCGGACGAGCTCCGGGGCCCGACCGTCGAAGGGGTCGGGGCCCATGAGGCGGCGGATCTGCTCGTCGCCGGAGCCGATGCGTTCGATCAGACGGGAGAACCAGGCCTGCCGATAGTCACCGAGCGCGGCGAACCACATGAGCCAATCGAGGCGGAGGTGGTAGGGGGCGATGAGCGGGCTGATCCGCTCGACATCGCCGGGTTTGCCCTTGAACCGGTACTCCCGCCACCCAGCGGCCCCGCCGGCAGTGCCGCCGTCCTCGCCCGGGCTGGATTCGTCCGGATCGCCCTCGCCAGAGCCGGCCTCGTCCGGGGCGATCCATCCTTCGACGATGATCTCGTCCCGCGTCTCGGTCATCGAGCCGAAGGCTCCGTAGGCATTGCCCAGGCCCCACCGGTTGAAGCTGGCGTTCATCAGCTGGGTCGGAGAGAAGAGGTTGCGCAGGGCGGGCACATTCAGCCAGGCCTGCCAGGCGACGAAGACGGCGATGAGGATCGCCCACCACAGCGGCAGCGCCGTCTGCTGGCCGGATCCGGCCGCCTCGGCGCCGGTGACCGTATCGATCACGGAGTTCCATCCCCACTCCGGGAAGGGACCGCCTGCGATCCAGCGGAAGAACGAGTCGCTGATCCCGGAGCAGGCGAGCAGGATCGTCGCCCAGTTCAGCCACGCATAGTTGCCGGACACGACGAGCGCGAGCTGGGTGATGATGATGGCCGCGGCCGCGAAGGACGCGATCGGCTGGGGCAGGAACAGCAGCCACGGCGCGATGAGCTGGACGATATGGCTGCCCAGCGTCTCACTGCGATGCCACCAGGTGGGCATCAGGTGAGCCAGGCGGCTGAGGGGACCGGGCATCGGCTGGGTCTGATGGTGGTAGTCCATGGCGGTGAGATCGCGCCAGGAGGAGTCTCCGCGCATCTTGATCATCCCGGCGCCGAACTCGACGCGGACGACGAACCAGCGCAGCAGCAGGATCATCAGCAGGCTCGGCGCGACCTCGTGGGAGCCGAGGAAGCCGACGAGGAACCCGGCCTCGAGCAGCAGCGATTCCCAGCCGAAGCCGTAGAAGCGCTGCCCGATCGACGCGATCGAGAAGTACAGGGCCCACATCGCCAGGAACACCGGGATCGGCACCCAGGCCGGTCCTGCCTGGGGCAGACCGATGATCGCCGAGGCGGCCAGCACCATTCCGATCACGGTCACCAGGCGCAGGCGGGCGTCCGAATACGGCAACCGCTTCCACCGGAAGAGCGTCGGTGCCTGCGCGGCGGTGGTCAGGGCGATGAAGCGCGGGGCCGGGGTCAGACCGCGCTCGCCGAGGAGGGCCGGGAACTGGGTGAACGCGGAGGCGAAGGCGATGAGATAGAGCACCCCGAAGCCCCGCTGGACCACCTCACGCGCGATCGTGTAGTCCTCGGCCGTGAGCAGGGACAGCACCGCAGCGATGTCCACGGCGATCACCTCCAGGTCCGGTTCTTCACGTCCTGACTCGACTATGCGGCCCAGCCTCGCCTCGTGCAATACCCGTGCCCAACGCACCGAGGCCGCCCCCGATGGTGGGGACAGCCTCGGCGACTCGCGGACCGGTGCACCGGAAGGGTGCCGGGCCCGGTCGGGGGTCAGTTCGCGTGCACGGTGGACCTCACTCGTGGGCCGGTTCGGGCTCCGGAGCGACCTCCTCGACCTCATCGGCCGAGGCGGGGATCGCCGGGATCGAATCCGTCACCGGCGGTGCCGGTGGGGTGATGACCGACTGGTACGAGTGCTCGTGCGAGTAGTCGAGGAACGACAGGTGGTTCTCGTAGCGGTCGAGGACGTCGTCGATGATCTGCTGGCTGCTCAGCCCCATGAGGTCGTAGCCTTCGGAGCCGGTCTGGGTGAAGACCTCGATCCGGTAGTAGACGTCGTCGCCGCGCGGGGCGCTGCGGGCGCCGAAGGCCGGAACGTTCGCCTCGACGGCGGCGACCTGGTATTGGAAGTTGCGCTGGTCGCCCATGTCGACGACGAGCGTGTTCTCGTTGATCCCGGTGCTCTCGTCGAATTCCTGAGTGAGGTCGACGGAGTAGCCGAGTGCGCGGAACTCCTCGGCCACCGCCGTCAGCGAGGGTTCGATGACCTCGGCGACGAACCGGCTCACGGACTTCTGCGAGGGGTAGGAGCGCAGCGTCGCCAGGCGCTGGCGCCAGGTCTTCTCCGGTGCCCGGCCGCCGTGGGCGGCGGCGGTGCGGCGCTTGCGGGTGCGGCCCTCGCGTTCGGCGCGTTCCATCCGCAGCACCTTCGAGAACGAGGCCATGACGAGATAGGCGATGATCGTCACGGGCAGAGCGAAGATGAGCGTGGCGTACTCCATCGTCGTCACCCCGCCGGCGACGAGCATGGCGATCGTGAGCACGGCGGTGACCAGGGCCCAGAAGATGCGCAGCCATTTCGCTCCGTCCTCTTCGGGGTTCGGGATCGTCGAGGAGAAGTTCGACATCACCATCGCCCCGGAGTTCGCGGACGTGAGGTAGAACAGCAGTCCGGACAGCGTGGCCAGACCGATGAGGAAGGTGGCTCCCGGGAACATCTCGAGCAGGGAGTACCAGCCCTCCTCGGGGGAGTCGATGGCCAGTTGGGCGAACCCGTCGTTGCCGCTGAAGACCTCGGACAGGGCCGAGTTGCCGAAGATCGAGACGATGATGAAGTCGCAGAGGACGGGAGCGGTGATCGCGGCGATGACGAACTCGCGCAGCGTCCGGCCGCGGGAGATGCGGGCGAGGAAGAGTCCGACGAAGGGGCCCCAGGCCAGCCAGAACGCCCAGAAGAACAGCGTCCACGAGCCCATCCACTCCGAGCCGTCGCTGACATAGGCGAACGTCGACAGGGTGCGTTCGGGCAGGGAGAAGACGAAGCGGCCGATGTTCTCGACCATGGCGTTGAGCAGGAACGCGGTCTTGCCGGTGAGGAGGATGTAGAGCATCATCGCCGCGCACGACCACAGGTTGAGCTCCGAGACCAGGCGGATGCCCTTGTCCACCCCCGAGGTGCAGGCGGCGACCGTCATGACGACGGCGACGATGACGAGCGCGATCTGCAGGGCCAGCCCTTCGGGGAGTCCGAAGAGCATGGAGAAGCCGACGTTGAGCAGGACGACGCCGATGCCCATCGAGGTGGCCACTCCGAAGACGGTGCCGACGAGGGCGAAGATGTCGATGACGTCGCCGGTGGCTCCGCGCACTCGCTTGCCCAGCAGGGGGTAGAGGACCGCGCGGATCGACAGCGGCATGCCCCAGCGGTAGGCGAAGTAGCCCATGGCCATGCCCAGCAGCGAGTACATCGACCAGCCGGCGATGCCGTAGTGGAACATCGTCCACACCACGGCGTCCTGAGTCGCGGCCGCGGACTCGGGTGCGGCGTTGACCGGGTGGAGGTACTGGGTGATCGGGCCGGTCACCGAGTAGAAGAGCATGTCGATGCCGACTCCGGCGGCGAAGAGCATCGCGACCCAGGTGAAGAGGTTGTACTGGGGCCGCGAGTGGTCGGGCCCGAGGCGGACCCCGCCCTCCTTCGACAGGGCGACCCAGAGGACGAAGCCGATGACGACGGTGACCGTGACGACATAGAACCAGCCGAGGTTCTCCGCGATCCAGTCGACGGTCGTCTTCATCGTCGACTGGGCGGAGACAGGCGTGACCATCGCCCACACGGAGAAGGCGAGGATGATGAGCGAAGCGACGATGAACACTCGCCAGTTGACCCGTGGACCACGGTTGTCGGACAGCTCATCGGGTCCCCGGCGGAGTTCCGTGCTGTCGATCGGTGCGCGCCTGTCGGGGTCGGTGTCCCGGCTGACTCGGGTGGCTGGGTCGCTGCCGCCGAAGCGCTCGCGTTCGACGACGGGCCGTTTCAATCTCGCTTCGTTCGGATCCTGCACGCATGACCTCCGGTAGGCAAAAAATGGACTGGGCCCGAAAAGGGGCCCGGACCATTCTATGGAGGCCGGGGTCACACGGGAACAGCACCCCCTGTTCTCATGCGGCCTCTCATGTGGCAGGCAGGGTTGCCCCAGCTCGGTCGAGGGGCGAGCTCAGGGGCGCCACCGTGCGGCCGCGTCGTCGATGGTGGCGATGAACCGCTCCGCCTCGGCGGGGGTGGTCTCTTCGAGCCGCATCGACGATCCGATGTGGAATTCGACGGTCACGGTCGCCCGGCCGCGGAAGTGTTCGGCGCGGGCGGTCCTGATCTGCCAGGGGGCAGCTTGGGCGAGCTGCGTGACGGTGCCGCTGCCATCGGTGCGCACGCGCATGATCCGCAGATCGGTGAGCACGAGGTGGTCGGTGTCGAAGGGCGGCAGTGACCGCAGATGAGCGTACTCGACCTCGCCGGCTCGGAACACGCCGGTCGAGCGGGAGCCGGGCGATCGCTTCCCGGCAGCCGGCGGAGCCGTCGACGGCGGGGCCGCCGACCGGTCAGCCGGGCGGGGCGACACCCACCCCCGAATCACGCGCAGCGGTGTCCGGGCGAGGGCGCTCCAGCGACCGGTGACGATACCGCCCGGGTGCGGATCCGGTCGCTCGGATGGGGGCACATGGCGGGGATCGGAGGTCATGTCTGTGATTGTGGCAGTGCCGCCTCGGCGCCGGGCGGATGCGCAGGTAATCGTTTCGCAACATGTGTGCCCGATCGCCCACTTCTCCTGCAGTGCCGGTGGTCGGCGGTGCGAGTGCAGACGCGGCGTCGGAGGAGCGAGCCCGGATCCGGCGGTGTTCGTGGGATACTGAACCCATGCGTGCAGGTGAAGTGTCCGAGGTCAGCCAGGATTACCTCAAGGCCATCTGGTCGGCCCAGGAATGGGGCGGGGACCCGATGACCGCCACCGAGCTCGCGAACCGATTCGGAACGACGAAGGCCAATGTCACCGAGGTGCTCAAACGACTCGACGAGCTCGAGCTGATCAAACGGGTGCCCTATCGCCCTCCGGTGCTGACCGCCCAGGGCAAGGCCATCGCCCTGTCGATGGTGCGCAGGCACCGGCTGATCGAGACGTTCCTCGTCGAGTCGCTGGGCTATGGGTGGGACGAGGTCCACGACGAGGCCGAGACCCTCGAGCACGCTGCCTCGGATCTGCTCATCGATCGCATCGACGCCTTCCTCGGCTGTCCCCGGTCCGATCCGCACGGTGATCCGATCCCCCGTTCGGACGGGCGCGTCGAGTCCCATGACTCGTCGCTTCTGCTCGCCGAGGCGACCGCCGGGTCCTATCTGGTCCTGCGGGTCTCCGACGCCGATCCTCAGGTGCTGTCCGAACTCGCCGAGGCGGGCGTGCTGCCCGAAGCGAGGATCGAGGTGGTCACGACCGCGGCCGATTCCGTCACCGTTGTCGTCGACCAGCGCAGACGCGCGGTGAAGCGGGAATTCGCCGCGGCCGTGTATCTCAAACCGACCGCGGTCGGATCGTAACCGAGCCGCGAACAGGGAGACACCATGGCACACGCGAACAGCCACGTCGCCGTCCCGGGCCTCAGCGGCAAGCGGGCAGTCGTCACCGGAGCCAGCGACGGGATCGGATTCCAGATCGCAGTCCGGTTGGCTCGTGCCGGAGCAGAGGTCGTCATGCCTGTGCGCAATCGTGCGAAGGGCGAGGCCGGTGCACAACGGATCAGCGAACAGGTCGCCGGGGCGAACATCAGCCTGCGGGACTTGGACCTGTCGTCACTGGCTTCGGTCGATCGCCTGGCCGAGACACTCATCGAAGAAGACGCGCCCATCGGCATCCTCATCCTCAATGCCGGTGTCATGACACCGCCGAGCCGGCAGGAGACGCAGGACGGGTTCGAGCTGCAGTTCGGGTCTAACTTCCTCGGACACTTCTGCCTTCTCGCTCGGCTTCTGCCGCTGCTGAAGGCCGGTCGAGCCCGCGTGACCTCGCAGATCAGCGTTGCCGCGAGCCGGGGCCGAATCAACTGGGACGATCTCAACTGGCAGCGGTCGTATGACTCGATGATGGCCTACCGGCAGTCGAAGATCGCGCTCGGGCTCATCGGCCTCGAGCTCGACCGTCGCAGCGAACAGTCCGACTGGGGCATCACGAGCAACCTGTCGCACCCCGGCGTGGCCCCGACGAACCTGCTCAGTGCGCGCACCGAGCTCGGCCGTGCCGAGGACACGCTCGGTCGCCGGGTCATCGGTGCGCTCTCGCGCAGAGGACTCCTGTTCGGCACACCGGAGTCGGCGAGCCAGCCCGCACTGTTCGCGGCGACGTCCCCCGATGCGCGGGGCAGGGCACTGTACGGTCCGAGCGGGCCCGGCCACCTCGGCGGCCGTGTCGGCCAGCAGCAGCTCTACCGCCCCCTGCAGCATCCCGAACAGGCCGACCGCCTGTGGACCATCGCCGAGGAGCTGTCCGGCCAGGAGTTCGCACCCGACTGAGCGGAGCGTGGTCACAGGCGGCGTCGGCCACATCACTCTATTGTTCGGGCGACGTCGTGGGCCCCGTTTTCGGGAACAGGGGTTCGGTGCGCAGCAGGACGAGGGCGGTCGCCGTCCGAGCGTCGAATTCCTCCTCGAGGAACAGGCGCGGCCAGTCGTTCCAGATCTCGGACTCATACGGGGTGCCGGGAACGTAGGACCGGAACGTGGTCCTGCGATGCCCCGGGTGGGAGCGGAACGCGCGGACGTCGATCGTCTGCAGCGACTCGAACAGCGCCTGGTAGAGCACAGGAGTGAACCCGTCCTCTCTGGCCCGAGCTGCGGTGAGCACCCAGTCGCGTCCGACCACGGCGACACCGTTGCTGATGGAGTGCGACATCGCCGCCTTGATGCTGGCCCGCTGCGGATCGGGGGAGTGGTGGATGAGCACACGACTCCAGCGCAGAGCCTCATCTGCACTGAAGCCTTCCCACGGATTGCGCGGATCGACCGGAATGGGGTCGTGGGAGTCTGCGGACATGAGAGACCGTCCTTCTCGGGCCGGGGCCCGGATCGAAGCTTGCCCGGACTGGTTGCCCGGGCCCGTTCTTCCCCTGGGGCACCCGGTCGATGACGGGTTGCCGTGTGGCCGGCCAGGTACCGATGGCCACAACTCGAGAACGTGAGTGACAGACTAGCGCGAGGGTCTGACGCGACTTGAGCAGATCGGTCCCGAGCCGCCGGACGCACTCGGTTGAGAAAGCATCAGTCTGTGGTCGGCGTGTACTCGAATATCGCTCCGAGGCCATCGTCTGGATGGTACGTCCATGAAACGGAGAAGACATCCCAGTCTGCAGTCTGGGTGCCGTCGAGAGCCCGCGTGTGGCCCATGCGAGAGGTCACCGAATCAGGCATTCCAAGAGCTTCACCGATGCAGTAGACATCGGAGGTCTCAGGTCCGAAATACTTGCCGGCCCCACTTATGGTGATGCTCAGTTCGTCTGGACTCAGTTCGGCTCCGTCGACGGTGTCCAGTGAACACGTCGCATAGGCACCGGCGATGAGCTCTGCCTTCGCTGATTCGCGACTGTCATCCACCGCGGCGTTGATGCCGACAGCCGCTCCGACGATACTGGCGCCGATGACGGTTCCGATGCCCACCCCGCCTAATCCGAACCACAGATGTCGCTTTGAATTACGAGAATTCGTCGGAGGATTGAAATGAGGGGTGGATGACGGCTTCTCGGGAATGAAATTCCCGTTGTCCTGCGGGGGTAGAACTGACACTCGACTTCGGGCCTTCTCGTGGGGCGATCGACTGGGGTCGACGGCTTCGGAGCCATCCGAACAGATGGCCTTTGAATAATTAAACGTCAGCTGAGATTTATTGGCAACGAATCATGAATGTTAATCGCATCACTGGACGCAGCGTCGCCCATATGATCAGCTGCTCTTCTGCATCGGAGTCCCTGGGGGAATTCCTTTTCGCTGGAACCTCTTGATCTTCGGCTGCTTGGAGCAGGGCTGGGCTGTGGTGTCACAGCCCAGCCCAACCCGGGCAATCGACCCGATGGTCGAGGGGCCGCGATGGCTCTCTCTGCTGAGGCGAAAGTTCCGAAAGGTTCGATTCTCCCGGACGAATTCAGACCTTTCAGCACAATCAGCTCACCGTGTGCCCGGGCCCCGTTTGGGACCCCGGGAAGCCGCTGTCCTGCCTGAGGTCACCCCTGACGGCGAGGAAGGTTCCACTTCGGCTGCGGCTGCTGCGGCTTCTGATGCTGGTTCATGAAACCGCGTTCGGCCTGCAGGTTCCCCTTGTCATGGCTCTTCGCCTTCGGGGAGGCGCCCGGGATGGAAGCCTGGAGCTTCTCGGTGGCCTGTTCGGCGCCGACGATCGGCAGCTCACCGGTGATCACCGGTTTCTCCGCCGCATCGGCCCCGGCGACTGCCGGAAGGTCTCCGGTCACGCTCGGCAGGGGCCCGAGCACCGGGTCCCCGTTCCGGCCCTTGTCGCTGCGTTCGGCGGTGTTCGCGCTGCGCTTGGCGGCGTTCCGTCTGTTGTCGTTTCGCATGGTGCGTCCCTTCGTCGAGTTCTTCCGATCTGTCTTCGCCGGTGTGGACTTCCGGCCATCCTGTGGTCTCTGCTCAGCGGAGCCGGCGGCCAGTTCCGAGTACAGTCCGGCCCACTGGTCGGGGGTGAGGTCTTTGGGCAAAGCGTTTCCTCTGATGTCGTTGCGGTCCATGGTCGTGTGCAGCGTGCGCTGATCGGTGATGCTCATCTTCGAAAGGATTCCTTTCATTCCCCGCCCTCGGCCGGTGAAGACCGCGTGGACGAATCGGTGGTAGTCGGCTCGTTTCCTGTCGGGGACCGAACCGGTGGAACAGCGATCGATGGTGAGGATGCCGCCATCGACGCTGGGTTTGGGGTCGAACGCATCGGCGGGGACGCGGCCTGCGAGACGGAAGTCGAACCACGGAGCCCATTGCGCGGTCATCATGGTCGAACCGCCGACTCCGGCGCGTTTGCGGGCCACCTCCCATTGGGTGAGCAGAATGGCCTGCTGCCACCGCCCCGTGCGCAGCAGTCTGCGGAGGATGGGGGTGGTCAGGTGGAAGGGCAGATTGCCGACGATGACCGGTCGGTCGAACCGGGTGGTCAGAACATCGGCGTGCCGGACCTCGGCCCGCGGGAATGTGTCTTCAAGGTGATCGAGCCTCGTTTCGTCGAGTTCCACGAGAGTCAGCGGACGTCCGAGCCGATAGAGCTCGTTCGTCACTGCTCCGCCGCCGGGGCCGATCTCCATGATGGGTCCGGAGGTGGCGCGAGCCAGGTCGGCGATCGTGGCGATGGTGGTGGAAGAGCGGAGGAAGTTCTGACCGAGTTCGTGTCGGCCGCCGTGCACTGAACGGGATGAATGGGGTCGCATTGGGAGGTGCTCCACGGTTGGAGGTGGAGGCACCCGAGGCAGCGCAATGATGGTGAGTCGGGTCGATCAGGAGGTGATCGGTCCGGAGTCAGCCGATTGCCGCATGGCCCGGATGCCGATGACGATCCGGGAGGACAACGCGCTTGCAGGAGGAGATCGAGGCGACCGTCGTCGGTCAGTCGATCACAGAGTCTTCGTCGAGCGCGCTGTCAGGCGCGGCGGTGACGAATGTAGAAGCAAGGCGCAGTCACTGCGCTGCTGTTCAATGTTCCCATGCGCACCAAACTAGCACAGGGGAGGCGGTGGCCACCAGGGGAGGGGAGAACAAAAACCCGCAGATGTCCCAGAAGGAGATCTGCGGGGTGGTGCCGTCGGGCCCGGGCGGATCAGCCGAGGACGGTGCGCAGGGTCAGCACGCCGATGGACCCGATGATCGCGGCTGCCGGCAGGGTGATGACCCAGGCCAGGGCGATGGGCTTCATCAGCTTCCAGTTCGCCGAGCGGTTGACCAGTCCGACGCCGATGATCGCGCCGATGAGGATGTGGGTCGAGGACACGGGCAGTCCGCTCACCGAGGCGGCCATGACGATTCCGGCCGCGGCCAGTTCCGCGGCGAAGCCGGAGGCCGGGTGGATCTCGGTGAGGTTCGTCCCGACGGTGGCGATGACCTTGCGGCCGATGAACCACAGCCCGGCGACCAGGGCGATTCCGCAGGTGAGCATCGCGGCGAAGGGAACGGTCGCCTCGCCGTGGATGCTGTCGGTGCGCAGCACGTCGAGGACGGCGGCGAAGGGGCCGACGGCGTTGGCGATGTCGTTGGAGCCGTGGCTGAAGGCGAAGGCGGAGGCGGTGAACACCTGCATCCAGGAGAAGAGGATGTAGGTCGCGCGGGGCACGGTCTGCTTGCGCAGGGTCTTGGCGAAGACGAAGACGGCCAGCCACACGGCGATGCCGACCATCGCCATCACGAGGACTCCGCCGACGGTGCTCACGCTCATGTCGAGGTTCTTCAGGCCCTTGAACAGCAGCATCGCGGTGATGATGACCGCGCCGGCGGCGGCGACGAGCGGAACCCAGCGCTGCAGCGACGAATGCGTGCCGATCGAACCGGACTCCGCTCCTGCCTCGGCGGCGGTGGTCGCCTCGTCGATCTGCGCGTCGACCGTGCCCTGGGCGGGGGAGACCGGGGCGAGCATGTGCGGTTTCAGGGTGTGTGAGAGGGCGTCGCCGAGGACGTGCTTCTTGATCAGCCCGTAGATGAGGAACGCGGCGAGGCCGCCGAGGGCGGGTGAGAGCACCCAGGAGATCACGATCTGGCCGACCTCGGACCACTGGACCATGGAGAAGCCGCCGGTGCCGGTGACGAATCCGATGGTCAGCGAGGCGCCGATGATGCCGCCGATGATCGCATGCGTCGTCGACACCGGCCAGCCCATCCGGGTCGCCACGAGCAGCCACACGGAGGCGCCGAGGAGCGCGGCCATCATGATGAACGCGAAGTCCATCGGATCGAGTGCCACGGCGCCGAGGTCGACGATCCCGCTCTTGACCGTGTCGGTGACGTCACCGCCGGCCAGCAGGGCGCCGCTGACCTCGAACACGGCGGCGACGAGGAGCGCCTGCTTCATCGTCAGGGTGCCGGCGCCGACGGAGGTGCCGAAGGCGTTGGCCACATCGTTGCCGCCGATGTTGAAGGCCATGAAAGCGCCGAAGATGACCGTCGTGATGAGCACCATGCGAGGTGCGTCCCGACCCACGAAATCGAATGACCACAGAGTGAAGGCGATGAGGGTGACCGCAAGGAGGGCACCGAAGACCAGGTGCCAGAGACGATCATTGCTGCGGCCGACGGCAGGTCTCGGAGTGTGGCGCTCCGGGGCCAGAACCTGGGTCATTGAGAACTCCTAGCGAAGGTCATGCGTCGAGGCTGGGTCTGACTCCATGATTCGCAGGCTGGATGACCGCAGGGTTACGGGGAAGGTGAACGGAAGGTGAACTCCGATTCCGGGGGTGGGGAACAGTTGATGCACAGTCGATGCAGTTCGCCGTGAGTTCACATGAAATTCCAGGTCAGATGCTATGCGGGCGAGCGCGAATGCGGCTGGAGCGGGCCGTGAACCGCACGGCTCTCCGCTCTGTGAGACTGAACACAGTTGCCTGGGTGTGCAGGTGCCGATGCGAAGGGTTCGATCGCCGTATTTATCACAGCCGTGATAGATTTGGGGCCATGGTTCACTTCTCAGTTGCCTCGGTGTCGTATTCCCTGCCGGACGGTCGTCCGCTGCTCAGGGACGTGTCCCTGGGAGTGGGCAGCGGGGAGCGGGTGGCACTCATCGGTGCCAATGGGACCGGGAAGAGTACGTTGCTGCGGCACATCGCCGGCGAGCTCTCCCCCGACTCCGGTGCTGTGACCCGTCATGGCAGCCTGGGCATGATGCGCCAATTCGTCACCGGCACGACCGTGAATGATCTGCTGCTGTCGCTTGCCCAGCCGGAGATCCGTGCTGCGGCCGCACGACTCGAAGAAGCGGCGGCCGTGATGAATGAGCAGGGTACCGAGGCATCACAGATGCGCTATGCCGTTGCGGTCGCTGCTTGGGGCGAGGCCGGAGGGTATGACGCTGAGGTGCTGTGGGATGTCTGTACGGTCTCCGTCCTCGGACTGCCATTCGAGCGATGTCGAGATCGGCGGCTGTCCACACTTTCGGGCGGGCAGCAGAAGCGTCTGGCGCTCGAGGCTCTTCTGCGCGGACCCGCCGACCTGCTGCTGCTCGATGAGCCTGACAATTCGCTGGATGTGCCGGGCAAGCTCTGGTTCGAAGAGCGTCTGCGCGCGTGCGGCAAGGGCGTGCTGTACGTCAGTCACGATCGAGAGCTTCTGGCACACACGGCGACCTCGATCGTGACGCTGGAACTCGGTGCTGCGGGAAGCACTGCGTGGACGCATCCGGGTGGGTTCGAAACCTATCATCGTGCTCGTGAGCAGAGGTTCGAACGCTTGGACGAGCAGCGACGCCGCTGGGACGAAGAGCACGCGAAGCTGCGCTCCCTTGCGCTCCTGTACAAGCAGAAGGCCGCATACAACTCGGACATGGCCTCCCGGTACCGTGCAGCGCTGACCAGGCTGAGCCGCTTCGAGCAGGCCGGTCCTCCCCAAGAGCGGCCACGCGAGATTCGCCTTGAGATGCGGTTGCGCGGTGGGCGCACCGGCAAGAGGGCATTGAACTGTCAGGCTCTGGAACTGACCGGTCTGACGCGAGCGTTCGATTTCGAGGCGCACTTCGGCGATCGGGTCGCGGTGCTCGGGCCGAACGGTTCGGGCAAGTCGCATTTCCTGCGCCTGCTCGCTCTCGGCGGCACCGACCCCGAGTCGGGGCAGGAGCCTGTTCTCGATGGCAAGATCGAATCCGTATCGCATGCGGGCACAGCGCGGCTCGGCGCGCGCGTGAGGCCGGGTTGGTTCGTCCAGAACCGCGGTCGACCCGATCTGACCGGTCGCACGTTGCTGGAGATCCTGCACTGCGGTGACGAACACCGCGCCGGCCTGCCCCGCGAGGACGCGTCGCAGGTGCTGGCGCGCTATGAGCTGGCGAAGTCCGGCGAGCAGGACTTCGCCACCCTCTCAGGCGGTCAGCAAGCGAGATTCCAGGTTCTGCTGCTGGAGCTCGGCGGGGCGACGATGCTTCTCTTGGACGAGCCGACAGACAACCTCGACCTCGTCTCGGCCGAGGCCCTCCAGCGAGCCTTGGGGTCGTTTGCGGGAACCGTCCTCGCCGTCACTCATGATCGTTGGTTCGCACGCGACTTCGACCGATACCTCTTCTTCGGATCCGATGGAAACGTCTGCGAAATCAGCGAACCCGCCTGGAATGACGATCGAGCCGCCGGAGAGGGAGCTTAGGAGCCATGCCTGCACGGATAGACCCGGAGCAACGTCGTCAACAGGTCATCGAAGCCGCGTTTCGTCTTGTGGTTGAAGAGGGTGTCGAAGGAGTGTCGCTGCGCAAGGTCGCCGACGAATCCGGTCTGAACATCGGGTCGGTGCGGCACTATTTCGATGGTCACAGCGACCTCCTCTCTGCCGCCGCGGAAGAAGCGGGTGACCGAATGGGCCGCCGGCTGTCTGCTCACCCGACCGAAGGACTGCGAGGGCTCACGGGAGAGGCAGCGCTCGACGCTCTGCAGGCACTGGTCGAGACGGTCATGCCGATCGACGCAGCTCGTCGAGACGAGGCCATCGTGGTGGTCGAACTTGTCATGGCCTCGCGCACGAAGCCGATCTTCGCCACGATGTCCATGCGGATGGCTTCAGATCTCGGTGCCGTCCTGCGTGAGGCACTCGACGTCCTCGGCGTTGCCGAATCGGATGTCGCCGCGGCACAGCTCGCAGCGGTGATCGGCGGCCTGACGACGGATGCCGTGACTCCTCACGGAGCTCTGAGCATCGATCGCCTGCGAACTGTCCTGCGTGCTCATCTGCGGATGCTGTTGGGCAGCGTGTGAACCGCTGGAATTCTGCTCGTGGCGATCCTCCTCATCGGCGTGGCCGCAGATTCTGCCGTTCACCCCGCCGAGGCGGCCGGATCTCAGTCGATGATCTCGCCGCTGATGACGTCGCCGCCGCCGTCGTCGGGACGGTTGCGATGCGGGTCGGCCTTGATCCGCTGGTCTGCCTTGCGCAGGCGCCAGCCCAGGGCCACCAGGGCGATGCCGACGAGGATGATGAACCCGGCCAGCGTGAAGATCAAGGTGGTGACTCCGGCCTGCGGGGCGAAAAGGAAGAAGGCGCCGAGGACGATGCCGAGGACGCCGATGACCGTGAGCACCCACCAGGAGCGGACACCGATCCGGCGGATGAAGAAGGACACGGTCAGCGCGAGGAAGCTGAAGAAGATGATCGCGAAGCCGGTGAGCACCGTGACCATGGAGGCGAACAGCATCGGGGTGAGGAAGATGAGGACCCCGAGGAGGATGAGCAGGACCGCACGGGTGACCAGGCTGCCGGTGCGGCCTCCCTTCGGTGCGAAGACGAGGGAGGTGATGGCGATGACGGCGAGCCAGCAGGCGAAGATGCGCACGACCACCTCGGCGCTGGCGCCGGGCCAGACCATCATCAGCACGCCCATCGCGAACGCGATGACACCATTGATGATGACTGTTCTGCTGGTGCGTTTGAGGTCCATGTCCCCAGCCTAATCGTTCGGTTTGGACGGACGCTGAATGAACCGGGGCGCTCCGGCGGGACCGCCCCGGGGCTCAGGCGTGCCCGAGGTGGTCCTCCCGATCGACCGAGTCAGAATTGGTGCCTTCCCGTTCGCCGCTCGGGTCCGAGGTGCGCTCGCCGGAGTCCGAAGTGGTGCGCTCGGAATCGGGCATGTCCGAGGTGCTGCGCTCCTGTTCGGGCATGGTGCCGGTGAGCCTGAGCGATTCGGACATCGCCTTGACGATCGCATCGAGATCGGCCTTCGTCGTCGCGTCCGCCTCTGCGCCCTCGGTCGTCGCTTCGTCGGCGCTGCCCGCAGCGCCCTCGGCCGTGGTCGCGCCCGCGACTCCGGTCGGGGTGTTGCCCTCGAGGAAGCGCAGCAGCTCGACGGGGAAGGGCAGGACCAGGGTCGAGTTCTTCTCCGCGGCGACCTCGACGACGGTCTGGAGCAGTCGCAGCTGCAAGGCCGATGGGGTGTCGGACATCGCCTTGGCGGCCTCGGAGAGCTTGTTCGAGGCCTGCAGCTCACCATCGGCGATGATGACCCGGGAGCGGCGCTCACGTTCGGCCTCGGCCTGGCGGGACATCGAACGCTTCATCGTCTCCGGCAGGGCCACGTCCTTGATCTCGACGCGGTCGATGTGGACGCCCCAGTCGACGGCCGGGTTGTCGATCATGATCGCCAGGCCCTGATTGAGCCGTTCGCGGTTGGTCAGCAGATCGTCGAGCTCGCTCTGGCCGATGATCGAGCGCAGGGAGGTCTGGGCGACCTGGCCGACGGCGAGCCGGTAGTCCTCGACATCGACGATGGCCTTGCGCGGATCGACGACCTTGAAGTAGATGACGGCATCGACGCGGACGGTGACGTTGTCGCGGGTGATGCCCTCCTGAGCCGGCACCGGCATGGTCACGATCTGGAGGTTGACCTTCTCGAGTCTGTCGATGAAGGGCACGATCGCCTTCATCCCCGGTTCCTTGGGATCGGAATTCACCCTGCCGAGGCGGAAGACCACTCCCCGCTCGTACTGTTTGACGATCCTCAGGCTGTTTCCCAGCGTGATGGCTCCGAGAATGACAAGCGCGGCAAGAACTGTGAGTGCCACCATGTCGAATCGCCTCCTTTGACGACTGACGGTCTCTCCATGCTAGCACTCGACTGGTCAGCTGGGCCCGAGTCCGTTATAATTCCGGCCGATTCGCAGGGGCGGATGGCCACGGAGGTGGGAAATGGCCAGTCTGCGGCGGTCGGAACGGGGACGTCAGCGGCGGTCGGCGGTGCCGTCGTGGGACTCCCGCGCCAGCAGGCGCTTGCCGGCCGGATAGGCGGCCAGGGACGCGGGCAGACCGACCCGTCGCCCGGAGGCGTAGGTGGCGAGCACGCGTCCGGTGCCCGGCTGATCGTCGCCGATTCCCGCCGGTTCGAGTCCGATGCGGCGCAGGGTCTGCTTGGCCACGGGCATGGGGGAGTCGAAGAGGGTCAGCGCCCCGGCTCGGGCGGCCATGATCCGGTCGGCGATGAGTCCGTAATGGGTGCAGCCGAGCACTACGGACTCCAGCCCCGGACCCATCTGGGCGAAGGCATCTTCGATGGCCCGGTCGATCTTCGGCAGGTCGGCGACGTTGATCGCCTCGGCGAGTCCCGGGCAGGCGACCTTGGCCACATGCCGGTCGGCGGCGAAGGCGTCGATGAGGTTCTGCTGGTAGGCGCTTCCTGTGGTCGCCGGCGTCGCCCAGATCGCGAAGTCCTGCCCGGTGCCGGCGGCCATCTTCACTGCCGGGACGGTGCCGATGACCGGGATGGTCGGCTCATAGCGGGTGCGCACGGCCTCGAGCGCCTGCACCGAGGCGGTGTTGCAGGCGATGACGATGGCATCGGGTTCCCATTCGGCGAGCACCCCGGCCGAGTGCAGGGCGCGCTGTTCGAGCGCCTCGGTGCTCAGGCTGCCGTAGGGGGTGAAGTCCGGATCCATGGCCAGGACGAGGTCGGCATCGGGAGCGAGATTGAACAGTGCGTCGGCGGTGCCGAGGAGACCGAGTCCGGAGTCGAGCAGGCCGATGCGCGTCATGAATCCTCTTTCGAATGGACGGGCTCTGCGGCACCGGCTCTCGAAGCGCCGGGCTTCGCGGCTCCGGCCCTCGGGTAGGCGAACTCCCTGATCTCCCTCAGATGTGCCTTCGTCAGGCCTTGAGAGAAATCGGGGGCGATGAGTTTGAGGCGGTTCGGCGAGTACCGGTGCGTGAAGTACTCGTGCGTGGCCGGCCAGGCCAAGTCGTCGTCGATCCAGATCGCACGCCCGTGTTCGTGGGTGTCCAGCCATTCCTCCATCGCCTGGGCCTTCCACCACAGCTGCGGGTCAGCGGCATAGCGGTTGTGGGACTGATCGGGCATCTCGATGACATCGAAGGAATTGCGCAGACCGAACTTCGGCTCGAGCTCGGACTTGCACCGCTGCGACCAGGTCGACAGCCATACGACGTCGACCTCGTGGGTCTCGACGATGCGGTCGAAGAAGGCGATGACGGCCGGCCGGTAGTGCAGTTCGTAGTTCCACGCCCGCAGCCTCTTCCGGCCCTCGGTCATGATGCGCAGCTTGGGCACCGGGTAGGAGTTGAGGACGCCGTCGACGTCGAGGAAGACCGTGACGTGGCGAGCCTGCCTGCGTGCCGAGACCGGCGACGGGGATGCTGCTGCCATCGTTCCTTCCTGTGAGTTCGGTCGTCTTCTGTGCGCAGGGGCACCTGGACCAGACAAGTTTACCGCTCGTGACCGAGGACGACTGAGTCCAGTCGGGGACGGCCGGATCAGGCCGGGATCAGTCGGGGACGACGGCGAGCGACGGCAGGCGGGCCGACTCCAGTCAGCCGAACGGCTCAGGCCGGCAGGTAGGCTTCGAAGGCCGCGCGCAGCTCAGGTGTCAGCGGGGTGGGCTTCTGCGAGTCCCGATCGATGTGGACGAGGACGCAGTCGTGGTCGAAGACCTGACGTCCGTCCTGGTCACCGCGGGTGTTGACGGTGAACGAGGAGTTTCCGAGCTTCTTCACCGTCACCGTCATCGTCAGCTCCGGGCCGTACATGACGGGCACGAGGTAGTCGATGGTCTGGCGGGCGACGAGCAGTCCGCCGCCGGTGATGTGCCCGGCGCGGATCTCATTCATCCAGCGGACACGACACTCCTCGACGAGGGTGATCAGCCGCGCATTGTTGACGTGACCGAGCATGTCCTGGTCCGACCAGCGCACCTCGGGTG
>DWZN01000148.1 GCA_019117545.1 Candidatus Brevibacterium intestinavium | reverse complement strand
ACGATCGGCCGCTGGGTGTCCTCGAAGCTGCGCCGCAAGCCGATGATCGTTCCCATGGTCGTCATCGTCTGAGTCGGTTCCGCCCGCCGCCTGTTCGCCGAGTCGCCACAGGCGCCCGGATGGAGCGAGACAGCGCCCATGTGTGCCTCTGAGTGAGGTGTGCACGGGCGCTTCCGCTCGATGCCCGAGCGCCACGCTGCTGGCGTCTTCGGGGCAGAAGCTCTGTGCGGGGCGCCCGCTGAGCGACGTTGAGTCTCCTGCGGGTGGATCCATCGCGAGAACCGACCGATTATCGCAGTGGATCCACCCGCAGGAGACATCTGGCGCATGAGTGAGCCGCGCGGCTCATCGTCGGTGACTCTTGGCCCAGCCACTCGACGGGAGCGCATCGTATCGATAACCTCACGTGCCGTTGCACGAGGGGGTGTGGACCGTGCGGTCGTTGAACGAGCGGGCCGTGGGCGGCCTTCGCGTCGGCAACCGAGCCCGTCGGCAACCGAGCCCGCCGACTTCCGGGCCGCGGGCACCCCGGCGTTCAGGCCGAGACCGAGCGCTCGGGTTCGTCGTCGCCGCTGGTCAGCGGTTTGCCCGGAGACCTCCGGACCAGGACGATGACGGCGCCGAGACCGACGATGAGCGCGGTCAGGATCACCGTTCCGGCATTCATCCCCAGTCCGTTGAGGCCGACGAAGGCGATCGCACCCGCGCCCAGCGAGTAGACGAGCATCGGGATCGAGGTGCGCCGGATCAGCTCGCCCTCGCGTCCGACCAGACCGACCGTCGCCGAGGCGGCCACGACGTTGTGCACGGCGACCATATTGCCCGCGGCTCCGCCGACGGCCTGGGCTGCGACAACGGTCTCGGGGCTGGTTGCGCCGATGGCGGTGCCGGTGGAGAACTGGAACTGCGAGAACATGATGTTCGAGACCGTGTTCGATCCTGCGACGAACGCGCCGAGGGCACCGACGAACGGAGCGAGCAGCGGCCAGGCGTCACCGACGGTGGAGGCGGCCGCCTCGGCGAGGGTGACCGGCATCGACTCGAGTCCGGCTCCGTTGTAGTCGGCTCCGGAGTTGATGAACACGCGCACCAGCGGCAGTGAGCACAGCAGGGCAACAGCGGCGCTGGCGATCTGTGAGCCCGCGATCTTCCAGGACCCGCCGATCTGCTTCTTCGTCATCCGATGGGCGAAGTAGGTCAGGCCGCAGGCGAGGACGAAGATCGCCCCGGGCGACCACAGCAGGTCCATGTCCTGATTGATCGGCGTGCCGAAGATGCCTTCGATCTTGATCACGGCGGGACCGGTGAGGAAGTCCTGAATGGCCGGAACGTTGCGGGTGATGAGCAGCAGAGCGACGACGATGAGGTAGGGCGACCAGGCTCGGATCAGCGACATCTTCTTCTCAAGCTGTGCTTTCTCCTTATTCGGGTCGACGGTGCCCATCCAGAAGGCCGGCCACTTCTGGCGAGGTGCGAAGTCCCAGGTCTTCTTCGGCATGAGGAAGCCCATCCGCGAGGTGGTCACCACGATCGCCAACCCGATGAGGCCGCCGAGCAGGGACGGGAACTCGGGCCCGAGCAGATTCGCCACGATGAGGTAGGGCACGATCATCGCCAGTGCCGAGTAGACGGCGAACGGAGCGACTGCCAGACCGTCGGCGAAGCGCCGGTTCGAACCGAAGAACCCGGTCATCATGCACGCCAGCAGCAGCGGGATGAAGATGCCGCAGATGCCGTGGATGAGGGCGACCTGAGTGGCGGTGTGGGCGACGAACTCGGCCTGAGTGAGCCCGAGCTGTCCGGCGCGTTCGGCGACATCGGCCGACATCGACCCGTCCTCCTGCGACAGCCCCGAACCGATGCCCAGCACCATCGGGGTGCCCACGGCACCGAAGCTGACCGGAGTCGACTGGATGATGAGACCGGCCAGCACGGCGGCGATGGCGGGGAAGCCCAGGGCGAGCAGGAGCGGCGCGACGACGGCCGCCGGCGTGCCGAAGCCGGCAGCGCCCTCGATGAAGGAGCCGAACAGCCACGCGATGATGATGACCTGCACGCGTCTGTCCGGGGAGATCGCGATGAACCCGGAGCGGATCGTCTCGATCGCACCCGACCGGGTGATCGTGGCCAGCAGCAGAAGCGCGCCGAAGACGATCCACAGCAGACCGATGGCCACGAGGATGCCCTGGACGACCGAAGCGCCGATGGTGACCCATTCGATCTTCCAAGCGAAGTTCGCCACCAGGGCCGCTGCCACGAGGCCGATGGGCATCGCGTATTTGGCCGGCCAGCGGAAGCCGATGAGGAGGATCCCCGCCAGGAGGATCGGGGACAGAGCCAGGAGGGCTGCAACAGCGAGGTTGTCCATCGTGTGTCCGATCTGCGGCGTCATTGCCGCGTGGTCGTCGTGGCACGGACCCGGCCGCCGGAGGCGGTCCCACGAAACAGGTCCGTCCCTTCATGGTGCCAGGTGACCGGCTCGAGTCAACAGACACTCCGTCTCGAAGGGCGATAAGGTTTGACGAGATGTGCATCACCTCATATTCTTTCGGTGTGTGAACAAAAATTTTCACGATGTGAAAGTTTCGCAGGCCAAACCCCGTTGCCAGCGAACGAAGACGCACCGCTTGGTGCCGACAGAGACGCAGCACGACGAGTGCTGACTAAGGAGAACCACCGATGACCGCTCAAATCGAGAACCTGGACATCCCGGCCGGGATGGAGATCACCGGCGAACTGCCGGATGGCGCAGAGAAGGTCCTCACCCCGAAGGCGCTCGAGCTCATCGTCGAACTGCACCGCAAGTTCAACGGCGACCGCCTCGAACGTCTCGAAGCACGCAAGGTCCGTCAGGCCGAGATCGCCGACGGCAAGGACCTCGACTTCCTGCCCGAGACCGCTGAGATCCGCAACGATCCCAGCTGGCAGGTCGCACCCCCGGCGCCGGGGCTCGAAGACCGTCGCGTCGAGGTCACCGGACCGACGTACAAGAAGATGACGATCAACGCGCTCAACTCCGGCGCGAAGGTGTGGCTGGCCGACCAGGAGGACGCGAACACCCCGCAGTGGGACTCGGTCATCCAGGGCCAGATCAACCTGCTCGACTCGCTCAACCGGGAGATCGACTTCACCTCGCCCGAGGGCAAGGAGTACAAGCTCGCCCCCGACGATCAGCTGCCGACCATCGTCGTGCGTCCCCGCGGCTGGCACATGCCCGAGAAGCACATCCTCATCGACGGTGAGGAGACCTCCGGTTCGCTCGTCGACTTCGCCCTCTACTTCGCCACGGCCGGTCAGGTCCAGATCGAGAAGGGCCGCGGCCCCTACTTCTACCTGGCGAAGATGGAGTCCCACCTCGAGGCCCGCCTGTGGAACCAGGTCTTCGAGCACGCCGAGGACGCCTTCGGACTGGCCCGCGGCACCATCCGCGCCACGGTGCTCATCGAGACCTACACCGCGGCCTTCGAGATGGAGGAGATCCTCTACGAACTGCGTGAGCACTCCGCCGGGCTCAACGCCGGCCGCTGGGACTACATCTTCTCCGTGATCAAGAACTTCCGCTCCCGCGGCTCCGACTACCTGCTGCCCGACCGTTCGGACGTGACCATGACCGTGCCGTTCATGCGCGCCTACACCGAACTGCTCGTGCGCACCTGCCACAAGCGCGGAGCCCACGCCATCGGCGGCATGTCCGCGTTCGTGCCCTCGAAGGACGAGGCGGAGAACAAGGCCGCCTTCGACAAGGTGCGCGAGGACAAGTCCCGTGAGGCCGGCGACGGCTTCGACGGTTCCTGGGTCGCCCACCCGGGCATGGTCTCCCTGTGCAGGGAGGTCTTCACCGAGACCCTCGGCGACAAGCCCAACCAGATCGACAACAAGCGCGAGGACGTCGATGTCACCGCCGCCGACCTCCTCGACGTCAAGTCGACCCCGGGCTCGATGACCGAGCAGGGACTGCGCACGAACGTCTCCGTCGGCATCCAGTACCTGCGCGCCTGGCTCGAGGGCAACGGCGCCGTGGCCATCAACGGCCTCATGGAGGACGCCGCGACCGCGGAGATCTCCCGGTCCCAGGTGTGGCAGTGGCTTGATGCCGGAGTCACCCTCGACTCCGGTGAGAAGGTGACCAAGGACCTCGTCGAGCGCATCGTCGCGGAGGAGGTCGCGAAGCTGCCCGGTGACGACGCCGGTTGGAAGGACGCCACCGACACCTTCGTCTCGGTCGCGATCGCTCCCGACTACGTCGACTTCCTCACCCTGCCGGCCTACGCCCGCATGCCCTGAGTCGAAGTCGCCCGGCGCTGGTACAGCCCGGCGCCGAAGCCGCCCGGCGCCGACTCGCCCTGAGCCGAGTCCGCCGGGCGCCCGCACCGGTGGCCCCGCATCCGATCGACGCCAGAGGTGCGGGGTCTGACCACGCCGAACGCCTCCGAAATCCGTGCCCAGCGCACCGATCTCGGGGGCGTTCTTCGCTACACTCGACACACGCGACGACACAGCACAGACAGAGGTGGGGATGAGCCGAACCGCAGCCGAACTGCCACGACTGGCCAGTCCCGACAGCATCGCCGAACTCTCCGAGCTCATGGCCCGGGCGCACGCCGAGTCCCGCACGGTGACCGTCTTCGGCGGCGGCACCGCCTTCGATGACCATCCGCCCGCCGCCACCCCCGGACTGCTCATCGACATGACCGGACTAGCCGAGGTGGCCGAGGGCCCCGCCGACGGGCCGACCGTCCGTGCCGAGGCCGGAGCGAAGATCTCGGCGCTCAATGGGCTCGCGGCCCGATCCGGGCAGGAGGTCCGCGCCGACCTGCCCGATGATCGCATCGCGGCCGGGGCCAGCCTCGGCGGGATGATCGCCACGGCCGCCGCCGGTCCGCGTCACCTGCAGCGTCCCCGACTCGCCGAGACCGTGGTGTCGATGACGAGCGTCGGTGCCGACGGGACCATCGCCCGCACCGCCGACGGGCTCAGCCCCGCTCTGGCCGGTCGAGAGCTGCCGCGGCTTCTCACCGGGTCCTGGGGCACGCGGGCGATCATCGTCGCCGCCGAGATCGAACTGAGCATGCGACCGGCGGCCCAGCAGTTCGTGTGGATCCCCGGCGCCGAGGCGGCCGCGGCACTCCTCGGCGCCCGACAGCCGCCGGCGGCGGTCGTCATCGAACGCCCGCCCGGTTCGTCCCCGGCCACCGTCGCCCTGTGCGAAGGCGACGAGGACCTCGTCGAGGCCGATATCGGACGCATCCTCGACCGCTTCCCGGCCGCCTCTCTCTGTCAGCGACCGGACTGGTGGAGCCGGCGGGCGCGGGTGCCCGTGACGATCAGCGTCTCCGTGGATCCGGATTTCGTTCCGAGGCTTTTGTCGGCCGTGACACGGCTCGAGGACGCGATCGGCTATCCGCTGCGGCTGCGGGGGAGTGCGGCCGGGTTCTTCGAACTCGGGATCGGTGCTCCGCAGACCGAACCGGGGATCGCCGCCCGCGTCGTCCTCGAGCACCTGCGGACCTTCGGTCTGCACCACCTCGGCGCGCGGCTGGTCCACGCACCGGCCTCGGTATGGGACGAGGTCGACGCGTGGGGGCCGCTGCCGGGTCGGGCGGGACTGCAGGAGCTCAAGGACCTCCTCGACCCGCGCGGACTGCTGGCCCCGGGCCGGGGCCTCGGCGGGGTCTGACTCATTTTCACCAGCAGCACGGGACATTCGGCCTCGAGGATGACCTGCTGGGCGCTCGAACCCAGCAGCAGTTTGACCACGGGCGAGCGGCGCTTGGCGGCCATGACGATGAGCAGGGCCGCATGCTGCGTCGCGAGGTCGAGGACCTGCTCGGCGAGATCGGATCCGACGCGTTGGACCTCGTACTCGAGCCCCGCCTCGGCGAGGGCGGCACCCAAGCGGGTGCACTCGGCCAGGGGAGACGTCGACGGGGCGGTGGTCGTGTCCGTGTCGAACACGATCGCGCGCAGACCCGCGTTCTCACGTCGGGCCGCGGCGATCGCCTCCTGACACACAGCCGGCGAGGCGTCGGGGCGGAGGGCGAGGACCACGGTCGCCTCCGCCTCATCGATGCCCGGTGATGCGGCCACGCGCAGGGACGGGGCGGGGAAGCGGCGGTGCGGGGTCGAATAGAGATCAGTCATTCCGGTCCGATCAGCCGATTCCGATGACGCCGATCGCCACGGCGACCGCGAGCATGACGAGGGCGACGATGAGCGCCCGCCACAGCACCTTCTTGTGATGGTCGCCGAGCTCGACACCCGACAGCGAGACCAGCAGCAGGATCGCCGGCACCAGCGGGGACTGCATGTGCACCGGCTGGCCGGTGATCGAGGCGCGCGCCATGTCCGCGGCCGAGATGCCGAAGTGGGCGGCGGTCTCGCTGAGCACGGGCAGGATGCCGAAGTAGAACGCGTCATTGCTCATGAAGAACGTCATCGGGATTGACAGCAGACCGGTGATGACGGCCATGAAGGGGCCCATCGACTCGGGGATGACGTCGACGAGCCAGGCGGCCATCGCATCGACCATGCCGGTGCCGGACATGATTCCGGTGAGCACGCCGGCGGCCATGACCATGGCGACCACGGAGATGATCGCCGAAGCGTGGCTGGCCAGCTCCTCCTGCTGGTCCTTCATCTTCGGGAAGTTGACCAGGAGCGCGATGACCGTGGCGATCATGAACAGGTACGGAAGCGGCAGGATATCGGCGATGAGCAGGACCATGACGACCACGGTCAGGCCCAGATTGAACCAGAACAGCTTCGGCCGCAGGCTCGCCCGGTTCGGGTCCAGTGCGGTGTTCGACAGGGCCGAGCCCGAACCGGTGTCCTCGCTGCCGGCGGTGCCGGTGCTGCCAGCGGTGCGTCCGCCGGCACCTGCGGCGGGGCCTTCGCCGGCACCTGCGGTCGCCTCGGCGCCGGAGCCCGAGGCCGCGGCAGTCGCTGCCTGCCCCGAGCCGGCCGCCGCGGTTGCGGACATGTGCCCGGCCGCATCCGTGGCGTTTCCGGCCACGGCGCCGACGAGCTCTCGACGGGAATCGGCTCCGCGCTCCTCGACCCAGGCGACCCCGTTCTTGGCCAGACGACGCCGTTCGGAGATGCCGAGGAAGTAGGCGAAGACGAGGCACACGAGCAGACCCGCGATCAGGGAGGGCACCATCGGGGCGAAGATGTCGTTGGCGTCGATCTGCAGCGCCGAGGACGCCCGCGCCGTCGGCCCGCCCCAGGGCACGATGTTGAGCGTGCCGTTGATGAGTCCGGCCACGCAGGTGAGGACGACCGGCGACATCTCGAGGCGCTGATAGATGGGCAGCATGGCCGCGGTGACGACGATGAACGTCGTCGATCCGTCACCGTCGAGGGACACGGCCCCGGTGAGCAGGGCAGTGCCGAGGACGACCCTGACCGGGTCGTGGCCGGCGACCTTGAGGATGAACTCGACGAGCTTGTCGAAGAGGCCGACGTCGATCATGATGCCGAAGTAGATGATCGCGAACAGCAGCAGAGCCGCCGTCGACGACATCGAGGCGATCGCATCCATGACCATGTCCCCGATGCCCAGCCCGGCCCCGGCGAAGAGGCCGAAGACGGTGGGCACGAGGATGAGCGCCAGGATCGGTGAGAGACGCTTGGTCATGATCAGGGTCATGAAGACGCCGATCATGGCGAAGCCGAGAATGACGAGCACGGGCTTCTCCTTCGAAGACGAATGTGAGGCTGGAAACACCGTAGGGTCCAGATCACGTGCCGCGCGCGTTTGTGTGCACTGATGGCGTTCTGATCGTTGACCACCTTTTGCGCATTGCGCTCACCCGTGCGTACAGTGAGCGCGTGCCCCGGCCCCGCCAATCGTTCTCCCATCGTGTGCTGATCAGTCAGCTCGCGCTCGTCGTCGTCACCCTCGCACTGGTGACGGGGGCATTCGCATGGATCGGGGCGCGCACCGTCACCGAGGTGACCGAGACGAAGGCGCTGGCGACCGCCCGAACCCTGGCGATCGACCCGGATGTCCGGAAGGCCGCGACCGAGGCCACGGCCGAGCACGCCGAGACCCCGGACGATGAGATCGTGTCCGCGCTGCTCGACATCACCGATGACCTGCGGGACCGGTCGGGCATCAGCTTCGCCGTGATCACCGATGACCGGGGGATCCGTCTGACCCACCCCGACCGGTCGAAGATCGGCCACAGGGTCTCGACCTCACCGGCCGAGGCCCTGGCCGGCCGCGAGTCCGTGTCCCACGAATCGGGCACGCTGGGGGAGACGGTGCGGGCCAAGGTGCCGATCCACTCCAGTGCCGATGACGAGACCGTCGTCGGCGAGGTCTCGGTCGGCATCTATGCCTCCATCCTCGATGCGGATGTGCGCCGCGAACTGGTCCTGCTCGGCACGGTGGCCGTGGTGGCACTGGCCCTGGCCGGCATCGTCTCGGTCATGCTCGGGCGCCGGCTGCGGCGGGCGACCCTCGGCGTCGGGCCCGAGGAGCTGGCAGAGATGGCCCGCGACCAGGGTGCGGTGCTGCGCGGACTCGACGACGGTGTGCTCGGCTTCGACTCCGAGGGGCGGCTGACCCTGAGCAATTCGAACGCCGAGGAGCTGCTCGGTCTCCCCTCGGCGGGGGACGATCGGTCCGCTTCCTCGATCGACGTGCCCGAGCAGATCACGGCGATGGTCGACGACGCCCCGGCCGAGGGCGCCCTGCGCAGGCGGATCACCATCGGCGAGCGGATCCTCCTGGCCACCGTCGTGCGGGTCCAGCGCGACGGGGTCCCCGTCGGCGGGGTCGTGACCCTGCGCGATGAGACCCAGATGCTGACCATGGCCCGCCAGCTCGAATCCGTCACGGCCATGGCCCGGGCCCTGCGCACGCAGCGCCACGAATTCGCCAACCGCCTCCACACCGTGCTCGGCCTCGTCGACACCGGCGCCACCGACGAGGCCCACACCTACCTCGCCTCGCTGCTGGGCACGGGGCCGATCACCACCCCGGTCGAGAACATCGAACTCCTCTCCGACGTCTATCTGCGCGCCGTCTTGGAGGCGAAGGGAACCACCGCCGCCGAGGCGGGGGTGAGCCTGGCCGTGACCCCGGATTCGCTGACCATGGGCACGGTCCGCGACCCCGAGTCCGTCACGCTCATCCTCGGCAACCTCATCGACAATGCCGTCCGCGCCGCCGTCGCCGCCCGCCGACCGCCCGAGGAGGGCAACCGGGTCGAGGTGCAGCTGCTGAGCTCGGGGCCCGAACTCCATGCCGTCGTCACCGACACCGGTGACGGCATCGACGGGGATGTCGAGGAGAGGATCTTCGACGAGGGGTTCTCCACCGCTGCGGCCGCCTCGGCGCAGGACTACGGGGTCGGGCTCACGACCGGGACCGGAACCGGTGACGGTCACGGACTGGGCATCGGTCTCGCACTCAGCCGACGCGTGGCCGAGAGCGAAGGCGGTCGCGTGTGGCTCATCGACGGCCATGACCCCGAGCTCGGCGGGGCGAGCTTCGGCATGCGCCTGCCCGAGGCCCTCGACGAGACCCCACCGCACGGCGACACTCCAGCGCACGGCGATATGCCAGTGCACGGTGACTCTCCAGCACACGGCGATATGCCACCGCACAGCGACTCACAGCAATCCGAGGAGAGATGATGGTCAATGTTCTCGTGCTCGATGACGACTTCTTCGTCGGACAGATCCACTGCCGCTACGTCGACGAGGTGCCCGGGTTCACGGCGCTCGAACCCGTCCGGGACCTCGCCTCGGCGCGGGAGGTCATCGCCGAACAGGACGTCGACCTCCTCCTCGTCGACTATGTGCTGCCCGAGGGCACCGGCGTCGACCTCATCCGTGAGACCGATATCGATGCCGTCGTGCTCTCGGCGGTGACCGATCCGCAGGTCGTGCGCTCCTCGCTGCGGGCCGGGGCGCTGACCTACATCGTCAAACCCTTCGCCGCCGAGGTGCTGCAGGCCTTCCTGCGCCGCTATGCCAGGTTCCTCCGCTACTGGGAGCGGGAGAAGGTCGGTCAGGCCGACCTCGAACGCCAGCTGCGCAATCTCCATGACGCCTCGGCCGTCGGCGGGACGGGCACGAGCCAGACCGGGTCGTCGACGACGGGCCGGATCCTCAGCGCACTCGAGGAGGCTGGTGGGCCGATGACGGCCCTCGAGGTCGCCGAGGCCGTCGGTGCCTCCCGGGCCACGGCGCAGCGGCACCTGGCCAAGCTCGCCGAGGCCCGCACCATCACGGTGTCCCTCCAGTACGGCAGCACCGGCCGGCCCGAGCACCTCTACGCCACCCGCTGAGCACCCGCGGGCGGCTTCTCGCTGCTGCGAAACTCCGGTGGAGCGTCGAGACACCGACGCACGCGCAGTGGCCTCGGCACTCCACCCGTGTTTCGGCGGTTTTTGCCAGCCGGGCCGGTTCGGTCGCCCCAGCCGGCGCTGGAAACCGCAGATGATCCAGTCTTCGTTCCGCACCGCACCTGACGTGGAAAATCACGCCTCCGCAGGCCTGCTGTGGCACGCCGAATCCTGCGGATTTGCTGGGCAGGAGCGCAATATCGTCCTAAGATGAGAGACATGGCGACCAGAACGACTTCCCCCGCTTCTGGTTCCGGGAAACGCACAGCGCGCAAGAACGCTGGTCGGTCCGGTCGAGCGGGGACCGAGGAACCCGGGACAAACGTTGTCACCGGTGCATGGAGGGGAGTGGCCCACATGGCCGGAAACCGTGCACGTAAGACTCTCAGCGACGAGCCGACCGATCAGTCACCGACGAAGCGAGACGGCACTGCCTTCTTCCTCATCGGACTCTCGATCGTCATCGCCGCCTTCGAATGGTGGAACATTCCCGGGGCCATGAGCGATGGCGTCCGCGGTGTCGTCGAAGGCACCTTCGGGCGTGTGGCTCTCGCCCTGCCCGTGATCTTCACCTGCTATTCCATCCGCCTGTTCCTGCGCGGAGACGACAACCGCGGCAACAACCGCATCCTCATCGGGATGATCTTCGGCCTGCTCGCGGCCTCCGGACTGGCACACATCGCCGCCGGCAACCCCGGCTTCACGAATTCCCGTGAGGCCATGGCCAACGGGGGAGGCGCCCTCGGCTTCGTCGTCTCCTCACCGCTGGTCGTCGCCACCACCGTCTACGTCGCCGTGCCGCTGCTCGTCCTCCTGGGGCTCTTCTCCCTGCTCGTGGTCACAGCCACCCCGGTGCGTGCGATCCCCAAGCGGCTGACCGAGCTCTACTGGCGTCTGACCGGAGGGGCTCGCCCGGAGACCGCGGCCGAGGCCGAGGAGGACCAGCGCGACCTCGTCGCCGAGAACGGTCGCACCTCGAACCTCAAACCCGTCATGGGCGCCAAGCGCCGGAGCCGGAAGAAGAAGACCGAGACCTCCGAGTCCTCGTCCGGCGATGACGACACCGCGACGAAGGCCTACGACAAGGCCTACATCCACGAGAACGACGTCAACGACGAAGAAGCCGACACCGAGGTCATCGAGACCGAACCGAAGCTCAAGCCCGGTCAGCGCCGGCCGACCAAGGCCGAGCGGGAGATGGCAGCGCTGAAGAAGACCATCGGCATGGACGAGGAGAAGGGAGCCTCGGGGCAGAAGTCCGACGACGCGGCCGCCTCGTCGCCCGTGCCGACGACGAACGCCCCGCCGGCGCCTCCGACCGAACAGCTGCCCGAACGCGTCGAGCAGCTCACCCTCGCCGGGGACGTCACCTACACCCTGCCCGCCTCGGACAATCTCCAGCCGGGACCGCCCGCGAAGGAGCGCTCCGAGGCCAACGACCGCGTCGTCGAGGCGCTGCGCGATGTGCTCGAGCAGTTCAAGATCGACGCCCAGGTCACCGGCTTCTCCCGCGGGCCCACGGTCACCCGCTACGAGGTCGAACTCGGCCCGGGCACGAAGGTCGAGAAGGTCACGGCCCTGTCGAAGAACATCTCCTATGCGGTCGCCAGCGCCGATGTGCGCATCCTCTCGCCGATCCCCGGCAAGAAGGCGATCGGCATCGAGATCCCGAACTCCGACCGTGAGAACGTGGCCCTCGGCGATGTGCTGCGGTCGAAGGCCGCCCGCAAGTCCGACCACCCGATGGTCATGGGGGTGGGCAAGGACGTCGAGGGCGGCTTCGTCGTCGCCGACCTGTCGAAGATGCCCCACCTGCTCGTCGCCGGTGCCACCGGTGCCGGTAAGTCGAGCTTCGTGAACTCGATGATCACCTCGATCATGATGCGGGCGACCCCCGACGACGTGCGCATGATCCTCGTCGACCCCAAGCGCGTGGAGCTGACGATCTACGAGGGCATCCCGCACCTCATCACCCCCATCATCACGAACCCGAAGAAGGCCGCCGAGGCGCTCGAATGGGTCGTGCGCGAGATGGACGCCCGCTACGACGACCTGGCCACCTACGGATTCAAGCACGTCAAGGAGTTCAACAAGGCCGTCCGCGAAGGCCGCATCCACCCGCCGGCCGGGTCCGAGCGTGTGCTGCAGCCCTACCCGTACCTGCTGGTCGTCGTCGACGAGCTCGCCGACCTCATGATGGTCGCCCCGCGCGATGTCGAAGCCTCGATCCAGCGCATCACGCAGCTCGCCCGCGCTGCCGGCATCCACCTGGTGCTGGCCACCCAGCGCCCCAGCGTCGACGTCGTCACCGGCCTCATCAAGGCCAATGTGCCCTCCCGCCTGGCGTTTGCGACCTCGTCGCTGGCCGACTCCCGCGTCGTGCTCGACCAGCCGGGTGCGGAGAAGCTCATCGGCCAGGGCGATGCCCTGTTCCTGCCGATGGGCGCGGCCAAGCCGATGCGCGTCCAGGGGGCCTGGGTCAACGAGTCCGAGATCGAGAAGGTCGTCGAACACGTCAAGGGCCAGCTCAAGCCGAACTACCGTGAGGACGTGGCCGTCGAGGCCCCGAAGAAGCAGATCGACGAGGAGATCGGCGACGATCTCGAACTCCTGCTCCAGGCCGTCGAACAGGTCGTGACCACTCAATTCGGGTCGACCTCGATGCTGCAGCGCAAGCTGCGCGTCGGCTTCGCCAAGGCCGGCCGCCTCATGGACCTCATGGAATCCCGCGGCATCGTCGGCCCCTCCGAGGGATCGAAGGCCCGCGATGTGCTCGTCCGCCCCGATGACCTGCCGGGAACCCTGGCGATCATCAAGGGCGAGACTCCGCCCGACGAGGACTCCGGAGGCGCGGCCGAATCCGACGGGAACGGGGCCGCGGCCGACGGGAACTCGGGACACGCCTCGGCGGCGGGTGACTTCGACGAGGAGTTCGAGGACTCCGGAGCGTCGTCGAACTCCGCTTCGCACCACGGTTCGAACCGCTACGCTCAGGGCGTCGGCCATGCCGAGGACCTCAGCGTCGGCGACGTCGATCCGGAGACCGGACTCGAAGTCGTCGAAGCCAGCGGTGAGGACGCCTGGCAGCTGACCGGCCGCTGAGGTCGGGCCGCCTCGGTGCCGGTGATTGCGATGGTGTGCCCAGCTGACTCCGATAGGGTGGTCACGTGAACGATCGAGTTGAGGCCGGATCCTCTCAGCAGCCCGCCGCAGAACCGAGTCCGTGGAACGTGCCGAACGCGCTGACGGTGCTGCGCATCCTCTTGGTGCCCGTCTTCCTGGTGCTGCTCCTGGTCCACGGAGGAAATGACGTCACCACGCGGTGGTGGGCACTCGTCGTGTTCCTGGTGGCCATGCTCACCGACAAGATCGACGGCGACCTGGCCCGCAAACACAACCTCGTGACGAACTTCGGCAAGATCGCCGACCCCATCGCAGACAAGTCGCTCATGGCCGCCGCCCTCATCGGCCTGGCCGTCATCGTCGAACTGCCCTGGTGGGTGCCCGTGATCATCCTCGTACGCGAATTCGGCATCACCGTGCTGCGGTTCTTCATGATCCGCATCATCGTCATGCCCGCCTCCCGCGGGGGGAAGATCAAGACCGTGCTCCAGACCGTGGCGATCGGACTCTTCCTGCTC
This sequence comes from Candidatus Brevibacterium intestinavium, assembly GCA_019117545.1. Lineage (GTDB taxonomy): Bacteria > Actinomycetota > Actinomycetes > Actinomycetales > Brevibacteriaceae > Brevibacterium > Brevibacterium intestinavium. Next base: position 1,804 of record DWZN01000148.1, on the reverse strand, counting down.
CTCTTCCCCCTGTCCGACCTCGTCCCGTCCGTGGTGTACTTCATCCTGCTCGTCTTCGCCTGGATCGTGATGACAGCGGCCATCGTCGTCACGCTTATCACGGGCATCGACTACTGCGTGCAGGCGGCTAAGCTCTACCGTGAGGCGAAATCGGACGGCGGGGACGGCAAGGGGCTCAGTGGGCAGGCCGGGCCGAATGCGGACGGTCCCGATGGCGGCGCCGGACCCGACGGGGACGGATCCCGTGCCTGAGCCGGAGCTTCTTCAGACCAACAGGCGGATCATCGCCTCCTGCACACGGCTGGGGCTGTCGCTGGCGTCAGCTGAGTCTCTGACCGGCGGTCGGTTCGTCGCCTCGCTCGTCGACGTGCCCGGCGCCTCGGCGGTCGTGCGCGGGGGACTGGTCACCTATGCCACCGACCTCAAATCGAGCCTGGCCGCCGTCGACGCCGACCATCTCGAGGAGACCGGACCGGTCGATCCGGTCGTCGCAGCGCAGATGGCCGTGGGCACGGCCGTCAAGTGCGTGGCCGACATCGGGATCTCGTGCACCGGTGTGGCCGGGCCCGACCCCCAGGACGGCAAACCCGTCGGTCTCGTCTATACGGCCATCGCCTTCGGCGGCAAGCCGAAGGTGTTCGAACACGTTTTCAGCGGCGACCGCGACACCATCCGCGATCGCACGGTCCAGGCCATGTCGGCCAACCTCGAGGAGTTCGTCTCCGAACTCGCGTACGGCCCGTCCGAGTCCGGCGAAGGCGAGCGAGGTGCGGGGCCGATCGATCAGGCCGGATCCGACGGCGGGAACGACGACGGGGACGACACCTGAGGAATAAGTTCGACCCGGGCGGGGTTTGAGTGAGTAATGACCAACGGACCGAAATTCTCCAAAGTCTTCGAATGGACTGGCAAAATCATCCGCTCGGGGCACCAGGTTGGTGCAGTATCACAGCCAGGCTGTAAGCTTGAGGGAACCAGCACGACGGGACGCGCAGATCAAGGGAGGGTCGCGTAATGTTACTGAGAGTCGAAATCGGCGACGCACTTCGTTCCGCTCGCCGTCATCAGGGACGCACCCTTCGCGATGTCTCGAACGGGGCCAGCGTCTCGCTGGGCTACCTCAGCGAGATCGAACGCGGACAGAAGGAAGCCTCCTCGGAGCTGCTGTCCGCGATCTGCGAAGCACTCGACCTGCCGCTGTCGGCACTGCTGTCATCGGTGTCCGACCGCTTCGCTCTCGAAGAGGGAGTGCAGATCCCCGACACCATCCCGCAGGAGCTGTCGGACAAGATCCTCGGCCATCCCGATGGATACTCTGCCCCGCGCCTGGCCGCTAAGCCCTGATGCGTCACACGCTCTACTGGACACTCATGAATGAGGAGTTCGGCGAGGCGCGTGCGGCCTCCCTGCACACCGACCTGACCTTGAGCTCCCTGGGTTCGCGCACCGCCGCACAGGCCTTCGAGGCCGGGGTCGAACCCCGTGATATCTGGATCGCCGTCTGCGATTCCATGAGCGTGCCCGAATCGCGTCGCCTGGGCAAAGAGAAGCCGCGCTCCCGTCCGTTCTGATTTCGGTCGGACGGGTCGCGAATCTCACCGACGGGCACGTCCGGGCGCGACAACCGGTCGCGCCGGTCCACGACAGCCGCGTGTCTGGCCAAGCGTGTCTGGTCAAGGAGGGTCGCGCGCATCTGGCAAGGACAGTCGCGCGCGTCCACGCGCGTCTGGGAAAGACCGGCGCGCATCTGACAAAGACTGTCGGACCCGACACGCGACACACCCGAATATATCGAACACCTGTT